>NZ_CP011805.1:612500-918750 GCF_001028625.1 Pelagerythrobacter marensis
TCGGGCCGGCTGAAATAGACGTGTTCGAAAATGCACGGGCGTGGGCTGTGATTGCCGAAGGGATGCAGCGAATCGACGTTGCCGTCGAAATCGACCTTGATCAGTTCGCCCGGTTCGACCTGGCGGACGAACTCAGCGCCGACGACGTCGAACGCCACCGTTTCGCTGGCGAAGACCGTGGCATCGCCCATCTTGCCCATTACCAGCGGGCGAATGCCCAGCGGATCGCGGCAGGCAATCATGCCTTCCGGCGTCATCACGATCAGCGCGTAGGCGCCTTCGATCAACCGCAGGGCATCGATCAGCCGGTCGCTCATCGTCGGATAGCGGCTGGTCGCGACGAGGTGGATGATCACCTCGGTATCGGATGTCGACTGGAAGATCGCTCCCTTGCGGACCAGTTCCTGCCGCAGGGTTCCGGCATTCGAGATATTGCCGTTGTGCGCGACCGAAAAACCGCCGCTGGCCAGATCGGCATAGAGCGGCTGAATATTGCGCAGGCCCGATCCACCGGTGGTGGAATAGCGCACGTGGCCCGCGGCCATGAAGCCGGGCAGTTCCGCGATCGCTTCGCTGGAGGAGAAGTTTTCGGCCACCTGGCCGATTCCCCGGCGCTGATAGAATTCGTTGCCGTCGAAACTGGTTATGCCGGCAGCTTCCTGCCCGCGATGTTGCAGGGCGTGCAGGCCCAGCGCGGTTGCCGCCGTGGCATCGGCTGCATTGATCGCGCCGAAGACGCCGCACTCCTCGCGGAGCTTGTCGCCGTCCTCGTCGCGGAACGGGTGGGTGAGGTTCATTGCGATGCGATCCGGTTGCGCGCGTCTCGCGGCGCTCAATGGCGATGTTACCGCCCGATTACAAGGGCAGCGTGGCGCCGGCCGCGTCCCGCAGGGATTTCATTGCACGGTCAGGAAAGCAACCCTAAAGCCGGGGCGTCCCAACAACGGAAGAACCCTTCGCCCTTGGTACTTTCCCTTTTCGAACGAACGATCGCCAGGCGTTACCTGCTGCCGGGCAAGAGCGAGGCGTTCATCGCGCTGGTCGCCGGCATCAGCGTGGGCGTGGTCATGCTCTCGGTCGCGATGCTGGTGATCGTGATGAGCGTGATGAACGGTTTCCGGGCCGAGCTGCTGGACAAGATCGTGGGGCTGAACGGCCATGCGATCGTGCAGGGTTATGGGGAGCGGATCGATAACTGGGAAAGCGTGCTGCAGGATGTCCGCAAGACGCCGGGCGTGGTCAAGGCCTCGCCGCTGATCGAGAAGGGTTTGGCGGTAAACTACAACGGGCGTTACCTCGGTGTTCTCGTGCGCGGCAACACGCAGGATGCAATCGATTCGCTGGGGCCCAATCTGGTTGCCGGCAACCTTTCCCAATTGAAGGCGGGCGGAAAGAACGTGGCACTGGGCGCGCGGCTGGCGGAAAGCCTTGGCGTGCGAGTCGGTGACACGATCACCCTGATCAACTTCGAAGGCCGCACGACGCCCTTCGGCACGATGCCGCGGCAGGTCGGCTACAAGGTGGCGGCCGTGTTCGAGGTGGGGATTTACGATTACGACCAGAAATTCGTCGTCATGCCGATGCAGGATGCGCAGCAATTGCTGCTGATGGGCGATTCGGTCGGCATGATCGAGATCAAGACGACCGATGCCGACAAGGTGGAGGAAATCCTCGAACCGATCCGCCGCCAGCTGGAAGGGCGGGCGGTGATCAACACCTGGAAGACGATCAATTCGACATTGTTCGAGGCACTGCAGGTCGAACGGGTGGCGATGTTTTTCGCCTTGAGTTTCATGGTTCTGGTCGCGGCCTTCAACATTCTTTCCAGCCTGGTGATGCTGGTCCGCGCGAAAACGCGCGACATCGCGATCATGCGCACGATGGGCGCCACCCGGCGCAGCCTGCTCAAGATCTTCGTCACGACCGGGTTCACGGTCGGCGCGCTGGGCACGGTCGCGGGGCTGGTGCTCGGCTTCCTGGTGCTCGCCTTCCGCCAGCAGATCGTGAAAGTGATCGAAGTCGTCACCGGCCAGAACCTGTGGGACCCGTCGATCCGCTTCCTTTCCACCTTGCCCGCGCGGGTCGATCCGCTGGAGATTGCCGGGATCGTCGCGCTGGCGCTGGTGCTCAGCTTCCTTGCCACGCTCTATCCCGCATTCAAGGCGTCCAGTACCGATCCCGTGCAGGTGTTGCGTTATGAGTGAGCCCGTCGTCCGCCTCGCCGGTCTTTCGCGCAGCTTCCAGCAGGGCGGTGTCAGCATCGACGTGCTCCGCGGAATCGATCTGGAAATCGCCCCCGGCGAAATCGTCGCCCTGCTCGGCCCTTCGGGTTCGGGCAAGTCGACGATGCTGCAGGCGGTCGGCCTGCTCGAAGGGGGCTTCGGCGGAACGATAGAGATCGCGGGGACGAAAGCCAGCGCCCTGCCATCCGATGGGCGCACCCGCGTCAGGCGCGAGCATCTCGGCTTCGTCTATCAGTTCCACCATCTCCTGCCCGATTTCAATGCGGAGGAGAACGTGATCCTGCCGCAGCTCGTCGCCGGCAAGGGGCGTGACGAAGCGGCGGAGCGCGCGCGCGAGCTGCTGACGGCGCTCGGCCTGGCGCAGCGGCTCGACCACCGGCCCAGCCAGCTTTCGGGCGGCGAGCAGCAGCGCGTTGCCGTGGCCCGCGCGCTGGCCAACCGGCCGACGCTGGTGCTTGCCGACGAGCCGACCGGCAATCTGGACGAACACACGGCGGACGGCGTGCTCGAACAATTCCTCGGCCTGGTTCGGGGGGAGGGGAGCGCGGCGCTGGTCGCTACGCACAACGAACGCCTCGCCGCGAAGATGGATCGGGTCCTGCGCCTGCACGAGGGGCTGCTGGAATAGCGGACCCGGGCGGCGTTTCGGGCGTTGGCCATGCGAAGGAGGAATTCGCATGACCGACCATCCCAGCACTTACAAGGCCGCAAAAACGCATAACGAAGGCGTCCAGTGGGACGACCGCGCCGCCATCCACGAGGCTGGCGATGGCCAGGGCGTGCTCGACGGGGCCAAGGGCTTGCGCAGCGGCACGCTGGCCGAAATGATCGCGCAGGTCATGGCCTATCCCCCAGAACGGCGCGGCGATTTCGTGATCCAGAAGGCGGGCGATCACCGCCTTGAACGCGAAGAGATCGAAGCGCTCGCGGCGCGGGGCGACTTTCCCGGCTGAACGCTCTGCCGTGCCTGCCCCAACTATGCTAGACGCCGGCTTTCGCTAGCGGGAGCGCGCCATGACCACGATCGCCGATTTCACCGTCGCTGCCAACAATGGCGCGCCGATCGACCTGAAGGACAAGGTCGGGAAAGTCCTGCTGATCGTGAACACCGCGAGCCAGTGCGGCTTCACCCCGCAGTATGAAGGGCTGGAGGCGCTGTATCGCACCTATGGCGATCGCGGGTTCGAAGTGCTGGGCTTCCCCTGCAACCAGTTCGGCGGGCAGGAGCCGGGCGATGCCGATGAGATCGCGCAATTCTGTCAGGTCAATTTCGGCGTCAGCTTTCCGCTGATGGCAAAGATCGAGGTGAATGGCGAAGGCGCCTCGCCGCTGTTCGACTGGCTGAAACGCGAAGCGCCCGGCCTGATGGGGTCCAAAGCGGTCAAGTGGAACTTCACCAAGTTCCTGATCGACCGCGATGGGCAGGTCGTGCGCCGCTATGGTCCGACCGACAGGCCGGAGAAGTTGGCCGCCGATATCGAGGCGCTGCTCTAGGATCGGGACACGGCAGGGGAAACGCGCGGGCCGCCCCCTTGGCGAATCCTGCCGCGACCCGCATATTCGCCCGATGTCCTTCGCCCCCTTCGTTCCCCTTCGCGTGCTTTCGTCCTATTCGATGCTCGAAGGCGCGATCGATCCGAAGGCGATCGCCAAGCTGGCGAAGGAACGCGGCTTCCCCGCAATCGCAATCTGCGACCGCAATGGCCTCTACGGCGCGGTCATGTTCGCCAAGGCCTGTTTCGACGAGGGTATCCAGCCGATCATCGGCACCCTGCTGGGCGTGGCGCGCGATGCCGAAGGCAAGCGGATCGATTACCTGCCGCTCTATGCCCAGGATGAAACCGGGTGGGACAATCTGTGCCATCTGGTCAGCCGCGCGCACCTCGACCGTTCGCTGGAACTGGAACCCCATGTCGCGATGGGCGACTTCGACGGGAGGACCGATGGCCTGATCGCGCTGACCGGCGCGAGCGAGGGGCCGCTGACGCGCCTTCTGGCGGAAGGGCAGAACGATCATGCCGAGGCGCTGCTGGAACGGCTGGAGGGGCTGTTTCCCGGAAGGCTCTATATCGAACTGGCCCGGCGCGACGATCCGGTGGAGAACGCGGCGGAAGACGCGCTGGTCGACCTCGCCTATCGCCGCGACCTGCCGCTGGTGGCGACCAACCCGGCCAATTTCGCCGAGCCGCACATGTACCATGCGCACGACGCCATGCTGTGCATCGCCGGGTCGACCCATATCGAGGCGGAAGACCGCGCGCGCTCCAACCGTGAGGCATGGGTGAAGCCGGCCGACATGATGGCCGAGATGTTCGACGACTTGCCCGAGGCGACGGCCAATACCCTCGTCGTCGCGCAGCGCTGTGCCTTCGCGCCGCCTAACCGCGCCCCGATCCTGCCCAGCCTGGCCGGCGATCTGGAAGGCGAGGCGCGGATGCTGGCGGATGACGCGCGCAAGGGGCTGGAGGCACGCCTTTCGGCCTACGAGGATCTGAGCGAGGAAGAGCGCAAGGTCTATTTCGAACGGCTCGATTTCGAAGTCGACATCATCGTCGGCATGGGCTTTCCCGGCTACTTCCTGATCGTTGCCGACTTCATCAAGTGGGCCAAGGAACAGGACATTCCCGTCGGGCCGGGGCGTGGTTCGGGCGCGGGCAGCCTGGTCGCCTGGTCGCTGACGATCACCGATCTCGACCCGATCCGGCTGGGGCTGCTGTTCGAACGCTTCCTCAACCCCGAGCGCGTTTCGATGCCGGACTTCGACATCGACTTCTGCGAAACCCGCCGCGGCGAAGTGATCCGTTATGTTCAGCGCAAATATGGCCACGATCACGTCGCGCAGATCATCACCTTCGGCAAGCTGAAGGCGCGCGCCGTGCTGCGCGATTGCGGGCGCATCCTTCAGATGAGCTACGGCCACGTCGACCGGTTGTGCAAGATGGTGCCCAACCACCCGACCGACCCCTGGACCCTGCCGCGCGCGCTGAACGGCGCGGCCGATTTCAAGCGCGAGTACGACAACGACAACGATGTGAAGCGCCTCGTCGATCTGGCGATGCAGCTGGAAGGGTTCCCGCGCAACAGCTCGACCCACGCGGCCGGCGTGGTGATCGGCGACCGGCCGCTGGCCAAACTGGTTCCGCTCTACCGCGATCCGCGCTCGGACATGCCGGTGACGCAGTTCGACATGAAGCACGTGGAAAGCTCGGGCCTGGTCAAGTTCGACTTCCTCGGGCTCAAGACCCTGTCGGTTCTGCAAAAGGCGGTGCAACTGCTCGAAAAGCGGGGGATCACGGTCGATCTGGGCCAGCTCGCGTGGGACGATCCGGCGGTTTACGAACTGCTCAAGCGCGGCGACACGGTCGGTGTGTTCCAGCTCGAATCCGAAGGGATGCGGCGCACGCTGACCGCGGTGAAGCCGACCAAGTTCGAAGACATCATCGCGCTCGTCTCGCTCTACCGTCCCGGCCCGATGGACAACATCCCGCTGTTCGGCAAGCGCAAGGGCGGCGAAGTGCCGATCGAGTATCCGCACCCCAAGCTGGAGCAGATTCTCGCCGAAACCTACGGCATTTTCGTCTACCAGGAACAGGTCATGCAGGCGGCGCAGATCCTTGCCGGCTATTCGCTCGGCGATGCCGACCTGCTGCGCCGCGCCATGGGCAAGAAAGTCCAGGCGGAAATGGACGCCCAGCGCGAACGCTTCGTCGAAGGGTGCAAGGCGGTTTCTGGGATCGAGGCGAAGCAGGCGAACGAGCTGTTCGACTTGATCGACAAGTTCGCCGGCTACGGTTTCAACAAGTCGCACGCCGCCGCCTATGCGCTGCTCGCCTACCAGACCGCATGGCTCAAGGCGCATTACCCTGAGGAGTTCTACGCCGCTTCGATGTGTTTCGACATGCACCAGTCGGAAAAGCTGGCGCTGTTCGTGGACGACGCGCGGCGCGGCGGGGTCGAGGTGCGCACGCCCGATGTCAACCGGTCGGAAGCGGAATTCACCGTCGAGCGGACCGACGAAGGCTATGCCGTGCGCTATGCCCTGGCGGGCATTCGCAACGTCGGCGAAAAGGCGATGGAGGCGCTGGTTGCCGAGCGCGAGGCGAATGGCTGGTTCGAAAGCCTGCAGGACCTGTTCGAGCGGGTGCCCAAGGGGTCGATGAACAGCCGCCAGCTCGAAGGCCTGATCTGCGCCGGCGCGCTCGACAGCCTCGATCCCGACCGGGGCAGACTGTTTGCCAATATCGACATGCTGCTGGCCATTGCCGATGCCGCCAACCGCGAGCGTGAAAGCGGGCAGGCGGGGCTGTTCGGCGGCGAGGAGGCCGCCGGCGACACCTTGCGGCTGAAAGAGGCCGAGCCGTGGAGCCGTTCCGACCGCATGGCGAACGAGCGGGAGAACTTCGGCTTCTATTTCTCTGCCCATCCGGTGGAGCAGTACCGCGCCATTGCCAGCGCCAACGGCGCGCGCAGTTACCAGAGCCTGATGGAAGGCGGCGGCCCGGCGGGCGGGCGTCAGCCGGCGGTGATGGCGGCGATGGTGGAGAAAGTGAACAAGGGCCGCACCCGCCGCGGGGGCGAATTCGTGCGCGCCGATTTCTCCGACAGCACGGGCCAGTTCAGCGCCGCCTGTTTCGAGGAATCGCTGGTCGAAAGCTTTCAGAAATGGGCGACCGAGGGCACCTGCGTCCTGCTCAACGTCGAACTCGACAGCCCCAGCCCGGACGAGCCGCCGCGCGTCACCGTGCGCGGCGCGCGCCCGCTCGATGACGTCAAGAGCGGATCGCGCATGGTCCTCTCGATGGACGTTTCAGCGACCGAAGCCCTGACCGAACTGAAGATGGCACTGGCAATCGGCACGCCGGGCCACGGTGAGGTCTACGTCCGGCTGAAGACCGGAATGGGCGAGGAACCTTTGCTGCGTCTGGGCCGCGATTATCAGATCGACGGCGAACTGGCGGAGCGGCTGGCCGAAGTACCCGGGCTAGACAACGTCTCGCTCACCACCCGTCGCGGCGCAGGAAACTTGCGGCTCGTCGCCTGACGCGGCCTCCTCGCTCGCTTCGGCGGCGGGCGGCGTCTTTTCGAACACGGTCGTATAGCGCGCGGCCAGCATCAGGATCGTGGGCACCAGCATGGTGTTCCACACATCCTTCCAGTGGCCATCGTAATCGGGGTTGCGCCCGATGCTCTTGTTTTCGTACCAGTCCCAATATTCGCCAGCCAGCGCGACTGCCAGCACCAGCAGCCAGGGGCGCCACTGGCGCACTTTCCAGCCGAAGAGTGCGCAGGCGCCCAGCAGGATCGCGAGCGCGACGTAGATGTGCAGCGCATCCTTGGCGAGATGCGTGTATTCGATGATGACCATTTTGACTTGCTGGAGCAGGCTCATCCTCTGGCCTTGGAGCCGATTGCATTGCTGCGCAAGCACCGGCATGAAAGTGGCAAAGCGAAATCGAATGGGAGAGGACGGTTATGCTTGGAGCGATGCAGAGCTGGGAACTGGTGGTAACCCACCTGATCGATCATGCCGCGCGCGAACACGGCGCGCGGGAACATGTCACTTACTGGGCCGACGGCACGGAAACGCGCGCGAACTGGGCCAGCATTCGCCACGACGCGCTGCGCATGACGCAGGCGCTGCGCGCGCTTGGTATTCGGAAGGGCGACCGGGTGGCGACCCTGGCGATGAACCATTCGCGCCACCTCGTCAGCTGGTACGGCGTGGCCGGGGCCGGGGGCGTGCTGCACACGATCAACCCGCGCCTGTTCGAAGACCAGCTGGAATATATCGCCAACCATGCCGAAGACCGGGTGCTGCTCTACGACGCGGCCTTTCAGCCGATCATCGACAAGATGCGCGACAAGTGGCCGACGATCGAACACTATGTCTGCTACGACCCGCCCGAAGAGTTCGGGGGGATGGGCTTCGAGGACTGGATTGGCGCCCATGACGGCGACACCGCCTGGGTGCCGGTCGACGAACGCGATCCGTGCATGCTCTGCTACACCAGCGGCACGACCGGCAATCCCAAGGGCGTGCTCTACGAACACCGCTCCACCATGATCCACGCCATGGCGGGCATCCAGCCCAATGCGTTCGATTTCGATGCGCGCAGCGTGATGCTGCCGGTCGTGCCGATGTTTCATGCGGCGAGTTGGGGCCTGCCCTGGGCCGGGGCGATTACCGGGGTCAAGTTCGTCTATGCGGCGGTCAACGATCCGGCGGTGCTGTGCAACCTGATGGAACGCGAAGGGGTGACCCATTCCGCTGGCGTGCCGACCGTCTGGCTGGCGATGTTCCAGCATTGCGACAGTACCGGAACACCGCTGCCCAAATTGCAGCAGGCGATCATCGGCGGTTCGGCCGCGCCGCGCTTCATGATCGAGCGGCTGATGAAGAACGGCAGCCGCGTCGCCCATGCCTGGGGCATGACCGAAACGTCCCCCATCGGCACCGTCGGCGCGCCGACGCCCGACTGGGACAGCCTCTCGTTCGAGGAGCAGGTGGACATCGTCACCCGTCAGGGCCGCCCGGTCTTCGGGGTGGAACTGCGCACGGTCGACCTCGACGACTGGACGAAGGAACTTCCGCGCGACGGCAAGAGCGCGGGCGCGCTGCAGATCCGGGGGCCGTGGATCATCGAGCGTTACTTCAGGGCGGAAGAGGACGCCGTGACCGAAGATGGCTGGTTCAACACCGGCGATGTCGGCATTCTCCACCCTGACGGGACGCTGCAGCTGACCGACCGGACCAAGGACGTGATCAAGTCCGGCGGCGAATGGATCAGTTCGGTCGAGCTGGAAAACGCCGCCTGCGGCCATCCCAAGGTGGCCGAGGCGGCGGCGATCGGAATGCCCCATCCCAAGTGGGACGAGCGCCCGGTGCTGTTCGTGGTCGCCAAGGAAGGCTGCGAATGCACGGCGGAAGAGGTGATCGGCCATCTCGAACCGCTGGTGGCCAAGTGGTGGCTGCCCGATGCGGTCGAATTCGTCGACGACATCCCACACACCGCGACCGGCAAGATCAGCAAGAAGGACTTGCGCGCCCGCTTCGCCGACTACACGCTGGAGGCCGCCGAATGACCGCCTACATCGACCCGAGCCGCGCGAATTTCGACGCGTTCAAGGCTCTGCCGCGCGACGAGCCGATCCACATGCTCAACCTCCTGCTCTATCGCGACCGGGCCGAGTACCCGGAGGGGCACGAACATGCAGGGAAGGACTGGACGGGCCGCCGCGCTTACGAGGAATACGGCAAGACCAGTGGGCCGATCTTCCGCCGGGTGGGCGGCACGATCGTCTGGCGCGGGGCGTTTCAGACCATGGTGACCGGCCCCGACGATCGCCGCTGGCACGACGGCTTCGTCGCCCAGTATCCGAACAGCGCGGCCTTCTTCGAAATGATCAAGGATGCCGAATACCAGCAGGCCGTGGTCAACCGCACCGCCGCCCTGGCCGACAGCCGCCTCGTCCGCTTCAAGCCGAGCGAGGGCGGGGAGGGGTTCTGACGGAGACATAATGCCCAGTCCTGGACCTGGGGATCTGGAACCGAAGCCCATGCCTTGCTCCCGTCATGCTGAACGCGTTTCAGCATCCAACGTGCCTCCCGACACCTCCGTTGCGAGAGGAGAGATGGGCCGTGAAGCAAAATCAGGGTGACGTGCTTTCGATGATACGACCTTCGTTCTCACCACGTTAGAACAACCGTATCTGTCCGCCCACTTCGGGCCGGCGGAACTGCGAGCAGTCGAGTTCGAAGCGCGTCTTGCCGATTCCGGCGCGCTTGCAGGCGAGGCGGAAGCGGGCGCGGAACAGGTCGGCCCAGACGCCGCGCGGTTTCATGCGGGTGAAGAAATCGGGATCGTTGTCGCGCCCCTCTCCATCTTTGGCGCGGATCGAGCGGACGATGGCCATGACCTTGTCGCCACGCTCGGGAAAATGGACCGAGAGCCATTCGCGGAACAGCGGCGCGACCTCGTGCGGCAGACGCAGCGGAATCCATCCGGCCGATCGCACGCCCAGCGCGGCGGCGCGCTGAACGATTTCCTCCATGAACGCATCGGTGATCGCGGGAATGATCGGGGCAATTGAACAGTGGGCAGGGACCCCGGCATCGACCAGTTTGCCCAGCGCCGCCAATCGCTTGGCTGGTGCGGCTGCGCGCGGTTCGAGCTTGCCCGACAGCCTGGGGTCGAGTGTGGTCACCGAAATCGCCACCGCCACCAGCCGGTGCCGCGCAAGTTGGGCCAGCAGGTCGAGATCGTCGAGCACCCGGTCGGACTTGGTCGTAATGGTCACCGGATGGCGTGCGTCGAGGCACACCTCCAGCACCTGCCGCGTGATCCGGTATTGCCGCTCTATCGGCTGGTAGGGATCGGTATTGGTGCCCATCGCGATCGGGCGCGGGCGATAGGCGGGCTTGGCCAGCGTCGTGCGCAGCAGATCGGCCGCCGCGGGCTTGGCGAACAGCTGCGTTTCGAAATCCAGCCCCGGCGACAGGTCGTGGTAAGCATGGGTCGGCCGCGCGAAGCAATAGACGCAGCCATGCTCGCATCCGCGATAGGCGTTGATCGAGCGGTCGAAGGCAATGTCGGGCGAGCGGTTGAAGCTGAGGATCGTCTTCGGGTTCTCCTCGGTCACGGTGGTCCGCAGCTTGACCGGCGGCCCGTCGAGCGATTCGACATGATCGCGCCAGTCGCCATCGGCCTCGCGCGTGGCAAGGCCGAACCGGGGCGGGGCGGCGCCGGACTGGGCACCGCGGCCGCTCACTTCTGGTTCGAGGCGTTGCTCCATGATTCGCGGAACATATAGCGAACACAGGGATTGCACCAGCCCGTTTGCCCATTAACCATATTCTCGGACATTGGCGGCTATGGGCCGGGGATGGCGAGGATGCGGGCCAGGTCGATCCGGTGGGGGATGTTGTGCGCGACGCCGCTGGCGCTGGCGGGCTGCGGCGCGGATGATCCGCCTGCGCCCGAACCCGAAATCGACCCGGCGGTGCTGGCGGCGATCAACGATCCGATCCTGGTCGATCCCGATCTCTCGCGCCAGAACGAGGGCAATGCCGCGCTCACAGTCAACATCGACAACGCCCTGCCGCTGGAAAACCGCACCCAGCGCGCAATCGAGGCTGCGCGGGAGGAAGCGGTCGAGCTGGTCGGCGGGCGCGATGCGATGAAGGCGCTGCCGCCGGCCGGGAAGAGCGGCGAGGCGGCCCCGCTCGCCGCACGGCTCTCGCTGGCCCAGCGGGCCATTCTGTCGGGCGCCGGAGACGAATGCGCGGCGCGGGCGCAGGGCGGCTTCATCTGGGCCGCGCGAATGCCGCAGGCCTTTCCCCTCTACCCCCGCTCCGCCGCGCAGGATGCGATGGGCAATGCATCGCCGGGCTGCGCGCTGCGGGCCGCGGCGTTCCGCACGCCCGTGCCGCTGGGGGAGGTTCTGGCCTTCTACCACACGCGGGCGCTGGGGGCGGGTTACAGCTCGTCCCGCGCGGCAATGGGCGAGGAACAGGTTCTGCGCGGAACGCGGGGCAGGGCGGCATTTGCCGTCTATGCACGGACAGGCCCGGACGGGGCGAGCGAAGTCGATCTGGTCACCTGGGGCCAGCCGCGCTGACCCCGGCGCGGCTGCTCAAGCGTCCTTGAAACCCACGCCCACGCTGGCGCGCGGCTGGTCCACTTCGGTGCTTGCGACCGGATAGGCGCAGTAGTCGGCAGCGTAGAAGGCCGCCGGGCGATGGTTGCCCGACAGGCCGACCCCGCCGAACGGCGCGGCGGAAGAAGCGCCGTTGGTCGGGCGGTTCCAGTTGACGATCCCGGCGCGGATATTGGCCCAGAACCGGTTGTAATCCTGCGGCGTGCCCCCGATCAGAGAGGCGGAGAGGCCGAAGCGGGTGTTGTTCGCTTCCGCGATCCCTTCGTCGAGGTCGGCCACGCGGATCACCTGCAGCAGGGGGCCGAACAGTTCCACGTCGGGGCGTTCGGCCATTGCGGTCGTGTCGATGATCGCGGGCGACAAGAACGGCAGATCGTCGTCGGGCCGGGTCATGTGGCGAATCGCCTTGCCGCCGTTGGACAGCAGGTAGAGGAAGCTTTCCATCAGCTGGTCGGCCGCCTGGTTGTCGATCACCGGGCCCATGAAGGGCGCGGGATCGGCGAAGGGTTCGCCCACCAGGATGCGCCCGGCCAGCGCCTTCACCTCGGCCACCAGATCGTCGTACATGCTGTCTTTCACGATCAGCCGGCGCGCGGCGGTGCACCGCTGGCCGGCGGATGTGAAGGCGGACTGGATCACCAGCGTCGCCGCGTCGGATATCTTGGGTGTATCCATCGCCACGATCGGATTGTTGCCGCCCATTTCCAGCGCGACGATCTTGCCCGGGTTGGTCGCCAGCTTGCGGTTGATCGCGATGCCGGCCTGGGCCGAACCGGTGAACAGCACCCCGTCCACCCCGCTGTGGGCGACGAGCGCCTTGCCTTCTTCCGGCCCGCCGACCAGCAATTGCACGACCGCCGCGGAAATCCCGGCGCGGTGGAAACATTCGACCAGGAATTCACCCACCGCCGGGGTCTTTTCGCTTGGCTTGAAGACCACGACATTACCCGCGATCAGCGCCGGCACGATGTGGCCATTGGGCAGGTGCGCGGGGAAGTTGTAGGGGCCGAGCACGGCCATGACCCCGTGCGGCTTGTGCCGTACCGCGGCTGTGCCCTGCAGTGCGCTGTCGAGCTTCTTCTGCCCGGTCCGTTCGGCATAGGCGGTGACCGAGATATCGACTTTCTTGATCACCGTTTCGACTTCGGTGTGCGCTTCCCACAGCGGCTTGCCCGTTTCGCGCGCGATCAGTTCGGCGAATTCGTCCGCCTTCTTGCGCACTTCGTTGGCGAAGCGGCGGCACAGCTCGATCCGGGTCGCCAGCGGCTGCGCGGCCCAGGCCGGCCAGGCGCGGCGGGCGCGGTCGACCGTTTCGTCCACGTCGCCTGCCGCGCTGCGCCACAATTCCTTGCCCGTCGCGGGCTCGAACGAAACGATTTCACTGCTCACTGGGGCGTAATTCCCTGAATTCTCAATCAAGAGGCCAATGCCACAAGCGCGATGTAGGAACAAACCGATTGTCTGCCAGTCCGATCCGCCACCACCGGCTTCGTCAGTGCCCGCCCGGTCGCGGGGGCAGGCCGTGGGCCGCGCCCATGCGGCGGATCGCCTCGACCTTGGCGTCGAGCGGTTTCCAGTCGTCCTCGCGGTCGATGGCCGACCAGATCGCTTCCACTTCCTCGATCAGCATGGTTTGCGGTTCGTCTTCGTCCCAATAGGGGTGGGCGCCGGGCACGGGGCGGTATCCGTCCAGCGCGGCGGCCAGATCGCCGGCCGCATCCCGCCCGCCGCGATGGCGATGGAAGAAGCGATCGGGCTGATCCCCGCTTTCGCGCATTGCCTGTTCGCAGGCGGCGACGAGCCTGCCGTCACGCTCCGCCCCCAGCGGCTCGACGCCCAGTCGCCAGCACCAGCGCCGGGCCACCGCTGCCATGTAGAGCGGGCCGAACCGGTCGAGCGCGGCGATCAGCGGCGGGGCATCAACCAGCAGGCGCAGCGCGACCGCGAGCTGGCCCAGGTTCCAGTGAACCGCCTCCGGCTGGCGGCCGAAGGCATAGAGGCCGTTCTGGTCGAAATAGGCGGCGGTAAAGCCCGGGTCCCAGTTCGGCAGCCAGCGCCAGGGGCCGTAATCGAAGCTTTCGCCGGTGATGTTGATATTGTCGGTGTTGAGCACGCCGTGGACGAACCCGGCGACCATCCACGCGGCGGCGAGATCGGCCATCCGCTCCACTGCCTGGTGCATCAGGATCACTGCGGGTTCCCCCCGCCCCGGCGCATCGGCCGGCGGGGGCGGGCCGGGAAACTGCGCCAGGCAGTAATCGACGAGCTGCGCCATATGCTCCGTCTCCTCCAGCGCGAGCAGGCGCTGGAAGGTGCCGATGCGTATATGGCCGTGGCTCAGCCGGACCATCACGGCGGAGCGGGTGGGCGAAGGCTCGTCGTGCCGAACCAGTTCCTCCCCCGTTTCGATGACCGATAGCGTCTTGGAGGTATAGACGCCCAGCGCCTCCAGCATTTCGGTCGCCAGAATCTCGCGCACCGCGCCCTTCAGCGTCAGCCGTCCATCCGCCGTGCGGCTGTGGGGCGTTCGGCCCGAACCCTTGGTGCCCAGATCGAGCAGGCGGCCCGCGCCGTCGCGCAATTGTGCGAACAGGAACCCGCGCCCGTCGCCGATATCGGGGTTGTACACCCGGAACTGGTGCCCGTGGTATCGCAGGGCGAGGGGGCGGGGCAGGTTGCCGGGCAGCGGATCGAACCGCGCGAAGTGCGCGACCCAGCGATCCGCATCGTAATCGTCCAGCCCGATTGCCCCGTCCCAGCGGCGGTTGCGGAAACGGATCTTGGCCTGCGGAAAGCGTGCGGGATCGACCGCATCGGCGATCCAGCCCGCAAGCGGGGCGATGGCAGGATCGGGGCGATAGGGCGACGCTTGCGGTTCCTGGCTCATAAGGCGATAGTGGGGTGCGCGGGCAGGGCTGGCAATGCGGCTGCCCGGCGATGCGAGGATTTGGACACAGGAAATTCCCGAAAACCGATGGGCACTGGATTTACCGACCGATTCTGGGAAAGCCCGGACGGCCTGAAACTGCATTATCGCGATTATGACGGGCGGGCGGATCGCGCGCCGGTGGTGTGCATGCATGGCCTGACCCGCAACGCACGCGATTTTGCCGCGCTGGCGGGCCATCTGGCGGGCGATCGGCGCGTGCTGGTGCCCGAAATGCGCGGGCGGGGCGAAAGCGAATATGCGCGCGATACCGCCAGCTATACCCCCGCGACATATGTCGCCGATGTGGAGGCTCTGCTGGCGCAGGAAGGGATCGAACGCTTCGTCGCGGTCGGCACGTCGCTCGGCGGCCTGATGACGATGCTGTTCGCCGCCGCCGATCCGGCGCGGATCGCGGGCGCGGTGCTGAACGACATCGGGCCGGAAGTGGAAACCGCCGGGCTCGCCCGGATCGGCGAGTATCTGGGGCAGGCGCGCAATTTCCCCACCTGGATGCACGCCGCCCGCGCGCTGGAGGAAGTCCATGCCCCGGCCCATCCCGGCTTCGACACCGAAGACTGGATCGCGATGGCCAAGCGGGGGATGGCGGTTCAGCCGAACGGGCGGATCGCGTTCGATTACGACATGGCCATTGCCGAACCATTCCAGGGCGGGGAAGGCGCTGCGGCGCCCGATCTGTGGCCCGCGTTCGATGCGCTGGCTTCGGCCCCGCTGCTGATCGTGCGCGGCGCGCTGTCGGATCTGCTGTCCGATGCCACCGCGCAGGCAATGGTTGCGCGCCACGGCGATGCGGAACTGGTCACCGTGCCCGATGTCGGCCATGCACCGCTGCTCGACGAGCCGGAGGCGCTGGCCGCAATCGACCGGCTGGTGGCCCGCGCGGCATGAGCGGGCGGAAAGGCGGCGACCGGCCGCGCATCCTGCACCTGCATTCGACCTTTTCCGCCGGGGGCAAGGAACTGCGCACCGTGCGGCTGATCAATGCCTTCGGGGCGAAGGCGGAACATACGATCGTATCGGGCGAGCCGGGGCGGATGGAGGCTGCGCAGCATATCGCGCGCCATGTCCCGGCGCGCTATCCGCGCGAATTCCCCACGCTGCAGGGCAAGCCCACGCCGGGCCGCCTCCAGCGGCTGGCGCGCGCGATGCAGGGATACGATCTGGTTCTGACCTACAACTGGGGCGCGATGAACGCGGTGCTGGCGCATACGGTGTTCAAGGACGTGTTCGGCCTGCCGCCCCTGATCCATCACGAAGATGGCTTCAACGAGGACGAACGCGAACGACTCAAACCCCTGCGAAACTGGTTCCGCAAGATCGCGCTGGGCCGATCGAACGGGCTGGTCGTTCCGTCCGAGACGCTGGAGCGGATCGCGCTGGAGGTGTGGGAACAGCCGATCGGGCGGGTGAAGCACATTTCCAACGGGATCGAGACCGTCGCCTTCGCCAAGCGGCCCAAGCCGGATGCCCTGCGCGGGGTGGTGAAGCGCAAGGGCGAATTCTGGGTCGGCACGCTTGCCGGTTTGCGCCCGGTCAAGAACCTGCCCCGGCTGGTGCGCGCCTTTCGCGGCCTGCCCGACGACTGGCACCTGGTGATTGTGGGCGAGGGGCCGGAACGCGACGCGATCCGGGCCGAGGCGGACGAATACGATATCGGCCACCGGGTCCACCTGCCTGGCTTCGCACCCGACCCGGCGCGTTATGTCGGGCTGTTCGACATCTTCGCCCTGTCTTCCGACAGCGAGCAGTTTCCGATTTCGGTGGTCGAGGCAATGGCCGCCGGCCTGCCCGTCGCCGCCCCGGCGGTGGGCGATATCGCCGATATGGTGGCCGATGCCAATGTCCCGCTGATCGCACCGCGGGGGGACGAGGCTGCGCTGTCGGGGAACCTGGCACAGCTTGCCGGCGATGCCGCGCTGCGATCTGAAGTCGGCGCGGCAAACCGGGCGAAGGCGCGCGAAAGCTTCGACGAAAAGCCGATGATCGCGGCCTATCGCCGGCTCTATTCCTCCGCCATGAACGGCAAGGCGCTGGGATGAACGGCCCTGCAGGCTTCACCTCGGGTTCACTCTGCCGGGGACAGGCAGGTTTCCAAGTTGAATTGATGCGCCCATCCGCTAAACACCCCCGCCGACCACTCACGGAAACTTGAAAGAGCCGGAACTTGGCCCTCAACCTCCCATCCAAGCAGAATCCCGAACGCCGCCGCGCCGCCGAAGAAGACGTGCTGATGCGCGAAGTCGACGATGCCGTGCGGCAGGATCAGTATTCGGATTTCGCCCGTCGTTACGGCAAGATCGTGATCGGCGTGGTCGTGCTCGGTCTCGCCGCATTCGGCGGCTACCTGTACTGGGACAGCCGGCAGGAAGCCGCGATGGAACAGCAGTCCGAAACGCTGGTCGCCGCGCTGGATCAGTTGCAGGCGGGCAATCTCGATGGTGCGACCGAAGGGCTCGCCTCGCTGGATGGCGAAGCGGGCGGAGCGGCGATTCAGGCTGCGCTGATCGAAGCGGGCGCGGCGATGGAACAGGGCCGGGCGGAAGATGCTGCCCGGATCTACGCGCAGGTTGCCGCCAACGAGGATGCGCCGCAACTGCTGCGCGACATGGCGACGGTGCGGCAGGTCGCGGCGACGTTCGACACGATCGAACCGGCAGAGGCGATCGAGCGGCTCGAACCGCTCGCCGTTCCGGGCAAGCCGTTCTTCGCCAGCGCGGGGGAATTGGTGGCGATGGCCTATCTCGAACAGGGCAAGGACCGCGAGGCGGGGACGCTGCTGGCGGCAATCGCCAAGGATGAAGACCTGCCCGAAGGCCTGCGTTCGCGGGCCCGGCAGATGGCGGGCGCGCTGGGCGTGGACGCGATCGAGGATGTCGATGCCGTGCTCGAAGAAATGCGCACGCCCGAAGGCGGCAATCAGCCGGCGCAATAGCAGTTCAGGATCTACCCGATGATGACGAATAGCATTTCCAATCTGGGCCGCGGGATTGCCGTTGCCGCGCTGGCGGCGACGCTCGGCGCCTGCGGCATTTTCGGCGGCGACGGCGATACCAAGACCACGCCGACGCTGGGCGAGCGCAAGCCGGTTCTCTCGCGGATCGAAACCGGCGCCCAGGTCGATCCTTCGCTGGCCGGCATCGAGGTGGTTCTGCCCCCGGCGCAGACCAATGCCGCATGGCCCCAGGCCGGCGGCACGGCGGACAAGTCCTACGGCCACCTTACCCTGTCCAACAGCCCGGCAAGCGCCTGGACGGCCCAGATCGAAGGCGGGAGCGAACGCCGCCGGCTGGCTTCTGCCCCGGTCGTGGGCGGCGGCATGCTCTATGCAGTGGGCACGGACGGGGTGGTCCACGCCTTCGATGCGCAGAGCGGCACGCCGCGCTGGACCTATCGGATGGAACAACCCGGCAATGTCCGCCAGTCCGCCTTCGGCGGCGGCGCGGCATTTCACGAAGGGCGGGTCTATGCCACCAACGGCGTGGGCGAAGTCGCCGCGCTCGATGCGGAAACCGGGGCGGAAATCTGGAAGGTCCAGCCCGCCGGCCCGCTGCGCGGATCGCCGACCATTGCGTTCAATTCGGTTTACGTGATGACGCAGGACAATCAGATCCACGCGCTCGACGCCGCGACCGGCGCAGCGCGGTGGAACGAATCCGGATCTCAGGCGCAGGCGGGCGTCTTCGGGGTGGCCGCCCCTGCAGCGGGGCAGGGCACGGTGATCGCCGGATACAGCTCGGGCGAACTGGTCGCCTACCGCTACGAAAACGGCCTCGTTGTCTGGTCCGACGCGCTGGCGCGGACCTCGATTTCCACCGAA
Organism: Pelagerythrobacter marensis; assembly: GCF_001028625.1. Lineage (NCBI taxonomy): Bacteria > Pseudomonadati > Pseudomonadota > Alphaproteobacteria > Sphingomonadales > Erythrobacteraceae > Pelagerythrobacter > Pelagerythrobacter marensis. The sequence goes on from NZ_CP011805.1 coordinate 631,165, forward strand.
GTCGGCTCGTTGACCGACATCGACGCCGATCCGATCGTCGATTCGGGCAAAGTCTATGCGCTGGGGCAGGGCGGCCGCATGGCGGCTTACGAACTGGTCACAGGCCAGCGGATCTGGGAACTCAACGTCGCAGGCATTTCCACCCCCGCGGTGGCGGGCGAATGGATCTTCGCGCTGACCGACGATGCGCGCCTTCTGGCAATCGCCCGCTCTTCGGGCAAAGTCCGCTGGATGACCCAGCTTCAGCGCTATCGCGACGAGGAAGACCGCGAAGGCGCGATTTTCTGGACCGGGCCGGTGCTGGCAGGCAACAGCCTGTGGGCCGCGAGCAGCCGGGGTCAGGTCTATCGGATCAGCACCGGCGAAGGATCAGCCAGCCTGTTCGTCGATTTGAAAGAGCCGGTTTCGCTGCCGCCCATCGTGGCCAACGGAACGCTCTATCTGCTCGACGATTCGGGCACGATCCACGCTTACCGCTAGGCACCTGCCCACCCCCGACCCCTCCCGCAAGCGGGAGGGGAGCGAGACTTGCTGAGCCGAAGGCGAAGCTAGTCGCAGCGGGCCAGCCTTACCGCGTCCTTAACCCTTTGCGGCTATCGCGCGTGCCGAGATGAGCGCGCACCAGCCCCCGGCAAAAGCCCTTCCGGCGAGCGACGTTTCGGCGGGCGTGGGCCTGGCCGGGCTGCTTGGCCTGTTCGCGTGGATCGCGTTCTGCCGCAACTGGCCGCAATTTGCCGATGCCTTCGCGCTGCCCGGCCCGCGTGCGCCGTTGTCCGGCCCCTATGCCGCGCTGGCCGCCCTGGCATTTTCCGCCGGGCCGATGGCGCTGTGGTCGCTGCTGGTCGACAAGGTTCACCGCAATCCCTCGACCGGGATCGACTGGAACCATCGCCGGCCGCTGGCCGATGTTCTGCCGGTTTCCGTGGTCAAGATCGGGGCGCTCTGGGCGACATGGGCGATCATCGGGTTCCTTTACTGCGTCGCGCGCTGGTATTGGGATGGGCAATACCTGTTCGCGATGGAAGTGATTGCGGCTGCCGCGATTCCGCTGTTCGTGCTCTCCGTCCCCTATGTCCTCTGGCTTGATCGGCGCATGGTCGAACCGCGCGATCATGCCTGGCACTTCGGCGCCATGCTGCTGGGGCGCGAGGCGTTCGACCCGGACGAAGTGAAGAAGCACTGGCGCGCCTGGATCATAAAGGGGTTCTTCGGCGCTTTCATGATCTCCATCCTGCCCGGCGGGTTCGCCGCGGTGGTGGAGGCCGACCTGGCCGGGCTCGCCGCCGACCCGGTGCGGGCGAGTGTGGTGCTGATCGAACTGCTGTTCGTGATCGACGTGCAGATCGGCACGGTCGGCTATCTCGTCACGTTCCGCCCGCTCGATGCCCATATCCGCAGCGGCAATCCGCTGCTGTCGGGCTGGGTTGCGGCGCTGATCTGTTACCCCCCGCTGGTCTATGCCTTCATGGGGGCCGATGGGATGCTGGCTTACGAGGTCAACACGCCGGGCTGGGCGCACTGGCTGGCGGGGCACGGGGCGCTGATGTGGCTCTGGGCCGCCTGGCTGGTGTTCCTCACCGGCGTCTATGCCTGGGCGACGGTGGCGTTCGGGGTGCGCTTTTCCAACCTCACCTATCGCGGCGTGCTGACCCACGGCCCCTATCGCTTCACCCGCCACCCGGCCTATCTGTCGAAGAACCTGTTCTGGTGGAGCGCGACCCTGCCGTTTCTCGTCTCCAGCGGATCGCCGGTCGATGCGATCCGCAACACCTTCTTCCTCGCCTGCGTCAGCGCGATCTACTTCTGGCGCGCGAAGACGGAGGAAGCGCACCTGCTGGGCGAAGATGCGAAATACCGCGAATACCACGCCTGGATGGACCGCCACGGGCTGATCACCCGCCCACTCACCGCCCTCCGCCGCCGCCTGCGCCCCCACGGCCCGATGCTGACGCAGGGGCAGAGGGAAACGCGGACGATCGAAACACCGTCACCCTGAACGTACTTCAGGGGCCATTTCGCTTTCCGCGCCCGCGGTGCCGGGCAGCGGGCCTTAAAAGCTTTGTTCGTAAACCCGCGTTACGTCGCCGGCCCATTCGCCGCGGTAGAGATCGAGCAGGCGTTGTGCGGGGACTTTGCCGCTGGCGACAATCTCGTCCAGCGTTTCGAGGAAGCCGGTTTCGTTGTCGCCACCGGTGTTGAGCCGGGCGCGGGCGGCGAGGCCCGCGCGCGAGATGGCGAGCACTTCGCGGCCCAGTTCGCGCAGGGTCCCGCCACCGGGCACGGGCGCGTCGAGCGCCAGTTTCGGCACCGAGTTTCGCAGGGCCTCGCGCTCTTCCATCGTCCAGTCCTTCACCAGATCCCACGCGGCATCGAGCGCGGTCTGGTCGTAGAGCAGGCCGACCCAGAACGCGGGCAGGGCGCAGATCCGGCTCCACGGTCCGCCGTCGGCGCCGCGCATTTCGAGGAAGCTTTTTAGCCGCACTTCGGGGAAGGCGGTGGAGAGGTGATCCCACCAGTCGCCCTCGCGCGGTTTTTCGCCCGGCAGGGCGGGCAGGTTCCCGTCGAGGAAATCGCGGAAGCTCTGCCCCGCAGCGTCGATATATTTCCCGTCGCGGAAGACGAAATACATCGGCACGTCGAGCATGTAGTCGACCCACCGTTCGTAGCCGAAGCCGTCTTCGAACACGAACGGCAACATCCCGGTGCGGTGCGGATCGGTGTCCGACCAGATGTGGCTGCGATAGGAGAGGAAGCCGTTGGGCTTGCCTTCGGTAAACGGCGAATTGGCGAACAGCGCGGTGGCGAGCGGCTGCAGCGCCAGGCCGACGCGGAATTTCTTCACCATGTCCGCTTCGCTGCCATAGTCGAGATTGACCTGGATCGTGCAGGTGCGCAGCATCATGTCGAGGCCGAGGCTGCCGACGCGCGGCATGTGCCGGACCATGATGTCGTAACGCCCCTTGGGCATGATCGGCAGGTCTTCGCGCGCCTTGTCGGGCCACATGCCAAGGCCGAGGAAGCCGACCCCGCAGCATTCGCCGATCGCCTTGACCTGTTCGAGGTGGCGCCCGGTTTCGTTGCAGGTTTCGTGCAGGTTTTCGAGCGGCGCACCCGACAGTTCGAGCTGGCCGGCCGGTTCCAGGCTGACGGTGCCGTCGGCCCCGCGCATGGCGATAACCTTGCCGCCTTCTTCCACCGGTTCCCAGCCGAACTGCTTCAGGTTGAGCAGCAGGTCGCGAATGCCGCAGCTTTCGTCGTAGCTGGGGGCGTGGAAATCGCTGCGGTTGTAAACGAGCTTCTCATGCTCGGTCCCGATGCGCCAGGCATCCTTGGGCTTCTCTCCACCCTGCATCGGCGCGACCAGTTGATCGCGGCTTTCGATGATCGGGTCTTCGGTGGCGGCAGCCTCGCGTGTGCTCATTCGATCGGCGTTAGGAAACCGTGCCTTTCGTGGAAAGGAAATTATTCTTCTACGATTGCGTTTCGGCTTGCCAGTCGCCGCAGGTCGCCATCCAAACCGCGGTGGCGGCAATCGCGGCGGTTTCCGCGCGCTGGATGCGCGGGCCCAGCGCAATCGGGCGGGCGGCGGGCAGGGCACGGACCGCCTCCCGCTCCGCATCGTCGAAGCCGCCTTCGGGCCCCACCAGCAGCGCGGCCGGGCCCGGATTTTCGGCAAAGGCGCGCGGGGCCGGGGTGCCGCCCAGTTCGTCGGCGAAAAACAGTGTGCGGCCCGCCGGCCAGTCGTGCAGCAGCCGGTCGAGATCGGTCGCGGGGGCCAGTTCGGGCAATGCGGTGCGCCCGCACTGTTCGGCAGCCTCGACCATCCGCTTGTGCAGCCGTTCCTGGTTGACCTTGCGCACGACGGAGCGGCGCATGGCGACCGGCACGAACCGGCGCACGCCCAGTTCGCAGGCTTTTTCCGCAACGAGGGCGAAATTGTCGCGCTGGATCGGGGAGGCGCAGAGCCACAGGTCGGGCACGTCCTCGCGCGGGGCGAGGCGCTGTTCGACGATGGCGGTCCCCTTGCGCGTGTCGGCCCGGTCGATGCGGGCGAGGTATTCGCCCGTGCGGTTGTCGAACAGACGCACCGGATCGCCTTCGCCGCGCCGCATCACGGCGACGAGATAGCGCGCCTGTGCGGGATCGAGCGCCACCGTCGCGCCCGGCGCGATCTCGCCGTCGATATAGAGGCGCGGGGTCGAACGGGGCGGCCAGGCGGGGGTGGCGGGCATGGGCCCGCTCTAGCCGAGCCGGGGCGGCGATCAAGGCGCGATCGCAGCTTTCGCCCGCCTCGCGAGGGGGCTAGAGTCGTTTTCAGCAAGGCTGAAGCGGCACCGGCCCGCACCCCCACCCGGCCACCCAACGGCAGGGTATTCTATGGGTGGCCGGGTGGGGGTGCGGGCCGGTGCCGCCTCAATGAAAACGATTCTAGGGCATCAGGCATGAGCGAGAACATCGTCCCCGACAGCGAACATCGCGGCCTCGTCGCCCGCCTGCCGCAGGTCCCGCGCGACCTGGCGCAGCTGGGCCGGTTCGACCGGCCGATCGGCTGGTGGCTGCTGTTCTGGCCCTGTGCTTACGGCCTGTTGCTGGCGGGCGGGGCCGCGCAATGGGGGCTGCTCGCCTGGTTGCTGCTGGGCAGCGTGGCGATGCGTGCGGCGGGCTGCGTCTATAACGACATCGTCGATGCCGATCTGGACCGCAAGGTCGCGCGTACCGCCGCGCGCCCGGTCGCGAGCGGGCGAATATCGAAGCGGCTCGCCTGGGGCTGGCTGCTGGCGCTGTGCGCGGTGGGCCTGATCGTCCTGCTCCAGTTGCGCTGGCAGGCGCAGATCGTGGCGCTGGCGAGCCTCGCGCTGGTCGCCGCCTATCCGTTCATGAAGCGGATCACCTGGTGGCCGCAGGCCTGGCTGGGGCTGGTGTTCAGTTGGGGCGCACCGGTCGGCTGGATCGCGCTGCGGGGCGACAATCTGGATGCTCTGGCCGCGCTCTATGCCGGGTGCGTGCTGTGGGTCATCGGCTATGACACGATCTACGCCCTGCAGGACCGGGAGGATGACGCGCTGGTCGGCATCCGCTCTTCCGCCCTGCGGCTGGGCGCGCGGGTCAGGCCGGGGGTGGCGCTGTTCTATGCCGGTGCAGTGGCGCTGTGGGCGCTCGCCTTCTGGCTGCTGCGTGCCGACTGGGTCGCCCTGCTGGCGCTGATCCCGGCGGCGGCGCACCTCGCCTGGCAAGTGGTCACGCTCGACCCCGCGCACCCGGCCAACCCGCTCGACCGTTTCCGGGCGAACCGCTGGACCGGGGCGCTGGTGGCTGTCGCCTGTTTCGTGGTCGGCAACGCCTGACGCGGATCAGCCGTAACTGACGACTTCGAATTCGATCCCGTCCCAGTCGAAGAAATAGAACCGGCGGCCCGGTTCGTAATCGGCGTGGGAGAATGGCTTCAGCCCGGCCTCGATCACCACCTTTTCCGCCGCGTCGAGATCGTCGACCAGCAGGCCGACATGGTTGAGCGGCACGCCCTTGGCGTATCCGCCGCTGGCATCGGAATTGGTGTAGAGCGCGAGATAGGTCCTCTCGTCACCGACGTGGATCGTCTCGCCCCCCAGCATGGCCGGGCCGCGCCAGCGCTCGTGCCAGTCGAGCAGTTTCTCGAACAGCGCGGCGCTGCGATCCGGGTCGGTTACGGTGAGGTTGGCGTGTTCGATCTGGCCCTTGGGCATAGTGTGCACTCCTTGCTGTGTCGGCAGCCTATGCCGCCGTGTTGCGAATCGGTGCGTGTGACAATGCAACTTCAACTGAACTTGAGGTCAAGAACGAAATGCGCTAGCGGCGAATTATGCGAGCCAGCGATCTCCTTCCCATCGGCGCCCTTGCGCGGCGCACCGGCCTTTCCCCGTCCGCGATCCGTTTCTACGAGGACAAGGGGCTGGTCACTGCTCACCGCACCGGCGGCAACCAGCGCCGTTTCCTGCGCTCCGACATTCGCCGGCTCAGTTTCATCCTGATCGCGCAGAAACTGGGCCTTTCGCTTGAAGAGATTGCCGAACAGCTTGCCCGTCTGCCCGACGGGCGGACCCCGACCAGTTTCGACTGGTGGAAAATCAGCGAGGCGATCCGCGACCGGCTCGACCGGCGGATTGCGCAGCTCGAGGCGATGCGCGACAATCTGGACGGGTGCATCGGCTGCGGGTGCCTGAGCCTCAAACACTGCAAGCTCTACAATCCCGAAGACCGCGCGGGGGAGGCTGGCCCCGGCCCGCGCGTCCTGCGCCGGCTGGAGCAGGACGGCACCTAGCTAGGTCCGGTCCGGCTTCACCCTGCCGCGGGGGCCCTGGCGGAAGGCCCAGCGTAGCGTCGTGCCCATTCCCCAGGCCGCAGCGCGCGCCGGAAGTACGCCGAGGCGCGGCCGTTCCAGCCCCAGCATCGAACGGGCGAAAGGTGGCAGCAGGCCGACTGCCTCCGCCGCCAGCGTGGCCTGAAGCGCCGCGGGCGCAGCCTCCGGGCGCTGGGTCAGCACGAATTGCGCGACTTCGCGCGCCTGGGCCGATCCGCGCAGGTCGGCGCGCAGATCGCGAAAGATCGCCTCCGCCTCGCGCTCGCTTTCGGGTACCGGATCGGCCCCCAGCGCGCGGGCGATCACCGCGAACTGGCGATAGTATTCGTCGCGCGCGGCGTGCGGCAGGCCGGGGCGGACATAGCGCAAATAGGCGGCGAGGAAGCTGGTTGCCTCCGCCACATGGACCCAGGCCAGCGTGCGCGGATCGCGCGCGGAATAGGGCGTGCCATCGGGCAGGGTTCCGCCCACCTGGCGATGGATGCGGTTGACCCGGTCGATCGCCGCCTGCGCATCGTGGCGATGGCCGAAGGTCGTAACCGCGATGAAGCGCGCGGTGCGCCGCAGCCGCCCATGCATGTCGTGGCGGAAATCCGAATGGTCGAGCACGCCCTGAAGCGCATGGGGGTGGAGCATCTGCAACAGCAGGCCGCGAATCCCGCCGACCATCATTCCCACGATGTCGGCATGGACCAGGCGGATCGGTGTATCGCGCGCGAATAGAGCATCGTCGGACGGGGGCACTGGCTGCTGCCCTTCTTCGTTGAACACCGCGCGGACCCGGCGGACCAGTTCTTCGCGCAGACGCTCGGTCGGGGGGCGGGCGGACATGGGACCGACTATAGGCTTGTGCGGCGACAATGAAATCTCCGCGAAATCTCCGCGCGTGGCGCTTGCAGCGGTGCGGCCGCGCGTATAGTCACCCGCGCGAGATGAACGACATGACCGACAAGAGCTTCGACCACGCGAGCAAGACCGTAATCGCCGCACCCGACACCGAAGTCGACGTGCGCGAGACATTCGGGATCGACATCGACTGGAAAGTGCCCGCGTTCTCGAAGCCCGACGAACGCACGCCCGACCGCGACGATGCCTACGTGTTCGAACCGCAGACCACGATGGCGATCCTGGCGGGGTTCGCCCACAATCGCCGCGTGATGGTTCAGGGCTATCACGGTACGGGCAAGTCGACGCATATCGAACAGGTTGCCGCGCGGCTCAACTGGCCCTGCATTCGCATCAACCTGGATGCGCATATCAGCCGGATCGACCTGGTCGGGCGCGACGCGATCGTTCTGCGCGATGGCCTGCAGGTCACCGAATTTCGCGAAGGGCTGCTGCCCTGGGCGCTGCAGCATCCGGTGGCGCTGGTGTTCGACGAATACGACGCCGGTCGGCCCGACGTGATGTTCGTGATCCAGCGTGTGCTGGAACAGGCGGGCAAGCTGACCCTGCTGGACCAGAACCGCGTGATCCGGCCCGATCCGAATTTCCGCCTGTTCGCCACCGCCAACACGGTCGGGCTCGGCGACACCAGCGGCCTCTACCACGGCACACAGGCGATCAATCAGGGGCAGATGGACCGGTGGAACATCGTCGTCGCGCTCAATTACCTGCCGGCGGATACCGAGCAGGAGATCGTCGCGGCCAAGAACCCGGACAGCGATCCGAAGACGATTGCTGACATGATCAAGGTTGCCGACCTGACCCGGCAGGGCTTCATCAACGGCGACATTTCGACCGTGATGAGCCCGCGCACGGTCATCACGTGGGCGGAAAATGCCGCAATCTTCAAAGATATAGGCTTCGCCTTCCGTCTCAGCTTCCTCAACAAGTGCGACGAGGCGGAACGGATGCTGGTCGCCGAGTATTACCAGCGCGTTTTCGGCGAGGAACTGCCGGAGAGCGTGGTTTCACCGGCGTGACGGGTTGAAGCGGCTCATGGCTGTGTTAAGTAGATAACACAGTGTTTCAATGACCCGCATCTTTTCCTGGCTCTCGCGCGATCGGCGCACCGGCGGCGATGACGAGCCGGACGAGCCGGGATTCTATGCCCTGCAGGATGCGCCCGGCGGCGGCTGGACCGATGCCGATGCCGATGCCGACGCCGAACCGGATCGCGCGCGCCGCGGAACGGAAACGCGCTCGTCCGGTGGCCGAAGCGGGGGCGACCCCTGGGCCGAACGGCTCGAGCAGCTTGACCGCTATATGGAGGACGAGCCGAAGCGCGAACGCAAGCGCCGGCGCTGGCGCTGGGCAGTGCGGATCGTGGCCGGGACGCTGCTTGCCTTCTTCCTGCTGATCGGCTGGCTGGCGGTGACCGCGCCGCTGTCGCGCTCTCTCGAACCGATTGCGCCGCCGCAGCTCACCCTGCTGGCATCGGATGGCACGCCGATCGCGCGCAACGGCGCGGTGGTGGACGAGCCGGTGCGGGTCGCCGACCTGCCGCCGCACGTGATCGAACCGTTCCTGGCGATCGAGGACCGGCGATTCTACAGCCACTGGGGAATCGATCCGCGCGGGATCGCGCGTGCGGCGTGGTCCAATGCGACCGGCGGCCCGACCCAGGGCGGCAGCACGATCACCCAGCAACTGGCCAAGTTCACGTTCCTCACCCCCGAACAAAGCCTGACGCGCAAGGCGCGCGAGGCGTTGATCGCCTTCTGGCTGGAAGCCTGGCTGAGCAAGGACGAGATCCTCGAACGATATCTGTCGAATGCCTATTTCGGCGACAATACTTATGGCCTGCGCGCGGCCTCGCTCCATTATTTCTACCGCCACCCGGAAAACCTGAAACCCGAACAGGCAGCGATGCTGGCCGGCCTGCTCCAGGCCCCGTCGCGGCTCGCGCCCACGCGCAATTTCGACCTTGCCGAACAGCGTATGCGGCTGGTGGTCGCGGCAATGGTCGATGCCGGGTACCTGACGGGGGAGGAGGCCGGACGCCTGCCGACCCCGCGGCTGGACGTGCGCACGCGCAACGAACTGCCGACCGGGACTTATTTCGCCGACTGGGCCCTGCCCGAAGCGCGCAAGCTGACCGGCAGCGGCTATGCCGAACAGACGATTGCGACCACGCTCGATTCGCGCCTGCAGGGCATTGCCCGCGATGTCGTCGCCCGCGCGCCGCTGGGTTCAGCGCAAGTCGCGCTGGTGGCGATGCGGCCGAATGGGGAGGTCGTGGCGATGATCGGGGGGCGCGATTACGCCAAATCGCCGTTCAACCGCGCGACCCAGGCGAAACGCCAGCCGGGGTCGACCTTCAAGCTGTTCGTCTATCTCGCCGCGCTGGAGGCGGGGATGTCGCCCGAGGACGCGATCGACAACAGCATGATCGAAACGGGCAGCTATCGCCCGCGCAACGCCAGTGGTTCCTATTCGCAGAGCCTGACGCTGGAACAGGCTTTCGCCCGGTCCAGCAACGTCGCCGCGGTGCGGGTGTTCGAACAGGTGGGGGACGAGGCGGTGATCGACATGGCTCGCCGGCTGGGTGTGACCTCTCCGCTGGCCGAGGGCGATCCCAGCCTGGCGCTGGGCACCTCGACCATGACCCTGATGGAACTGACCGCCGCCTATGCCGGGATCGCCGCGAACGAATTTCCCGTGCGCCCGCACGCTTTCGTGGAGGAGGAGCCGGGCTGGTTCGACTGGCTGTGGAACGGGAAGGAAAGCCTGTCCGGGCGCAGGCAGGAACAGATCGAGCGCCTGCTGCGCAGCGCGATCAATCGCGGCACCGGGCGCGCGGCAATGCTGCGCGGGCCGAATTTCGGCAAGACCGGGACCACGCAGGACAACCGCGATGCGCTGTTCGTCGGCTATGCCGGCGATCTGGTGGTCGGGGTGTGGGTCGGCAACGACGACAATTCGCCGCTTGCCGGGATCAGTGGCGGCGGGCTGCCGGCACGCATCTGGCGCGACTTCATGGCGCGGGCGCTGGGCGAAACGCGTGCTCCCGCCCGGTCGCGCCCGACGCCGAGCCCCGATCCGAGCGGGCCGGTGCAGCCGCAGGACGTGCCGCAGATCGGCGATATCCCATTGGGCGAGGACGGATCGCGCCTGCGCGTGCGCGAAGACGGGGTGACCCTTTCCACCGACCTCAACGGCATTCCGGTCGATGTCCGGCTGGATCGCGACGGGGTTGCGCTGGAGCCGGGCACCACGCCGCGCGACGCCCCGGCGGAGGACACTGCGCCGCGCTAGTCACCCGCAATCGAGGTGCGACACCCTACTTCCGTCATGCTGAACTCGTTTCAGCATCCATCATGCCTCCGGGCACCGTCGGCACAGGAGGAGGCGCGCGGCGGCCTCAGTCGAAGACGCGCTCGAACACCTGGTCGACCTGGCGGAAGTGGTATTCGAGGTCGAACTTCTCCTCCAGCTCGGCCTCGCTCAGCGCCGCGGTGACTTCGGCGTCCTGCTTCAGCAGGTCGAGCAGCGCCAGCTCGCCATCCGATTCCCACACTTTCATCGCGTTGCGCTGGACGATGGCATAGGCATTCTCGCGGCTGACCCCGGCCTGGGTCAGCGCCAGCAGGACGCGCTGCGAATGGACCAGTCCGCCCATGCGGTCGAGGTTCTTCTGCATCCGTTCGGGATAGACCAGCAGCTTGTCGATCACCCCGGTCAGCCGCGCCAGCGCGAAATCGAGGGTAATCGTCGCGTCGGGGCCGATGAAGCGTTCGACCGAGGAATGGCTGATGTCGCGTTCGTGCCACAGGGCGACGTTTTCGAGCGCAGGCAGGGCATAGGCGCGGATCATGCGCGCCTGGCCGGTCAGGTTCTCGGTCAGGATCGGGTTGCGCTTGTGCGGCATCGCGCTCGAACCCTTCTGGCCGGGGGAGAAGTATTCTTCCGCCTCCAGCACTTCGGTCCGCTGGAGGTGGCGGACCTCGACCGCGACCCGCTCGATCGAACCCGCGATCACCGCCAGGGTGGCGAAGAACATCGCGTGCCGGTCGCGCGGGATGACCTGGGTGGAAATCGGCTCGATCGCCAGGCCAAGCCGCTCGGCCACGTGTTCCTCCACCGCCGGATCGACATTGGCGAACGTTCCCACCGCGCCTGAAATCGCGCACGTCGCGATTTCCTCGCGCGCGGCGACCAGCCGCTTGCGGCAGCGGGCGAATTCGGCATAGGCCTGCGCCAGCTTGAGGCCGAAAGTGACCGGTTCGGCATGGATGCCGTGGCTGCGGCCGATGGTGGGCGTATATTTGTGCTCTTCCGCGCGGCGGCGGATCGCGGCCAGCAGCAGGTCGAGGTCTTCCAGCAGGATATCCGACGCGCGGGCAAGCTGCACGGCCAGGGTCGTGTCGAGCACGTCGGAACTGGTCATGCCCTGGTGCATGAAGCGGGCCTCATCACCCACCTGCTCCGCCACCCAGGTGAGGAAGGCGATCACGTCATGCTTGGTCACCGCCTCGATCGCGTCGATCGCAGGTACGTCGATCTTCGGGTCGGTCGCCCACCAGTCCCACAACGCCTTCGCCGCGCTTTTCGGCACGACGCCCAGCTCGCCCAGCTTCTCGGTCGCGTGGGCCTCGATCTCGAACCAGATGCGATAGCGCGCTTCCGGCTCCCAGATCGCGGACATCGGGGGGCGGGCGTAACGGGGGACCATGGGCAAACTCCGGGCGGGATAACGGGTGTCGCCGCGCGGCTATAGGCGGGGAGGCCGATTGGCAACCCGCCAGAAGGGCGATAGGGTGCAAAGCAGGGGAATTGCATCGCTGGGGGGCATATGCATCGTTTGACTCGTCTGATTACCGGGGGAATATCCGCAGTCGCCATCGCCGCGCCTGCCTGGGCGGGGGAAGAAATCCTCTATCAGCCGGAACCGGAATGGGTCGAAGTGGCTGACCTCCCGCCAGCCGACAGCCATCCGGGCAAGCCGATGCGTCTGGTCGAATCGCAGGTGCTGATGGACGGCGGAACGGTGTGGGAATTCACCGACATCGCATTCGCGTTCGACACGCCAGAAATGTTGAGCGAGCTGGGCACGGTGTCGCCAAGCTGGCTGCCGGACAAGGGTGACCTGATCGTCCATCGGATAGAGCTGGTGCGCGATGGCGAAACGCTGGATGTCCTGGCCGACGGCGCGCGGTTCGAAGTGCTGCGGCGCGAACGATATCTGGAACAGCGTATGCTGGACGGTGGACTTACCGCAACGCTGGCCGTTCCCGGCCTGCGCGTGGGCGACACGATGCGCGTCGCCTATTCCGTCACCCGCCGCGACCAGGCGCTGGATGGCGAGATGGAATGGAGTTCCAACATTCTGGCCGAGCCTTTGCCAGTGGCCAGCGGGCGCATCGTGGTGTCGTGGCCCGAAGGGCAAGCGGTGACGCATGGGGCCATGCGCGCGGGGGACGCGGTAAAGGTGTCGCAAGCCGGGGGGATGAACCGTCTGGCGATCGATCTGCCAATCGCCGAACCGCCCGAGATGCCCGACGATGCGCCGATGAGGTTCCGGCTGTCGCCGCTCGTGCAGGCGGGGACGTTCGATAGCTGGGAAGCCGTTTCCTCGACGATGGCCCCCTATTTCAGCACCGAAGGCACGATCGCCCCGGATGGCGAGATCGCGCAGGAGGTGGAACGGATTCGCGCCGCCACTGCCGATCCGCTCGCTCGCGCGGCGCTGGCGGCGCAGCCCGTGCAGGACGAGATCGGCTATCTCATGAACGGCCTCGACGGGGGCAATTACCTGCCGCAGACGCCGGCCGAAACCTGGCGAAACCGCTACGGCGACTGCAAGGCGAAATCGCTGCTGTTGCTCGCAATGCTGCGCGAACTGGGGATCGATGCGGAAGCGGTCCTGGTCAGCACCACGATTGGCGACGCGGTGCCGGAACTGCTGCCCGTGCCGGGTAACTTCAATCACATGATCGTGCGCGCCGATATCGGTGGGGAATCCTACTGGCTCGACGGGACAAGCACGGGCACCCGCCTGCAGACGATCGCCGCCGTGCCCCGGTTCGGCCATGCCCTGCCGCTGCGCGAGAGCGGGGCGGGGCTGCAGGCCATTCCCGCACGGGCCCTGCCGGTGCCGGGGCGCACCGTGCGCCTGACGGTGGACCAGAGCGCGGGCGTGGCCGTGCCGGCTCTGTTCGATTTCGAACTGACTGTGACCGGGCCCGAAGCCTCGGCGCTTCGGATGCTGTCGCAGATGGACGACAGCGACCAGCGCGACGAGGCCATTCGCGGCGCCGTGACGGCCGCCATCGGCGAACATCGCCAGATCGAAAAGTCGATCACCTTCGATGATGAAACGGGCAGTGCGACCATCACCGTCGACGGCCTGATGACCACGCCCTGGGAGATGCGCGACGGGCGCTATCGCCTGGAACTGCCCTATCTCCCGGCTGCCACTTTCCGTTTCAACAACGATCGCGCCCGTGCGGAGTGGCGCGATCTGCCGGTGATGGTGAACGGCCCGCTGTTCTGGCGCGGCGAAGTCGAATGGCTGCTGCCCGATGGCGGCGAAGGCTTCACTGTCCGCGGAGAGCCCACGTTCGAACGTGAGATCGGCGGAAACCTGCTCGTCTCCTCGGGCGGGATAGAGGGTGAGCGGATCGCGATCACTCAGGATGTGAAGAGCATTGCGTGGGAAATCCCGGCCAGCGAACTCGCCGGGGTCAAGCGCGAGGCGATCCGCATGAAGCGCCGCCTGCCCACATTTGTTGCGCCGGCGGACACCCGGCGGGCGTGGGACTATCGCGGCGCGGACCGGGACATGCTGGCCGAGCTTGAGGAAGCCTATGCCATCCTGATCGAGCGCGAGGATGATGACGATGCGGGCGCCTATAACAACCGCGCATCGTTCCGCGCAGGTATCGGCGACTGGGAAGGCGCGCTGGCCGATCTCGACATTGCGGTAGAGCGGGAACCGGCGGCCTGGACGTACCGCTTCCGCGCCTCGGCCCGCCGCCAGATCGGCGACCTTCACGGTGCGCTGGAGGATCTGCAGACGGCCGAAACGCTCGATCCGGCCAATCCCGACCACTACACCCAGATCGAGATCCTGGGGCAACTGGGCCGGGGGGAAGAGGCGATCGCGCTGGCGGAAGAAAGCGCGCTGGTCGCCAGCAATCCCGATTGGGGCGATATCCAGCTCGCCTATGCCGAAGGCTGGGCGGGGCAGAAGGACGAAGGGCTTTCGCGGCTCGCCGATCTGGTGGAATTTGCCGCCCCTGGTTCGGAGACGTTCAATGCGCTGTGCTGGTACGCCGGCATCTGGAACCTCGCCACGCCCGATACCGTGCCGGTCTGTCTGAAAGCGGTCGAGCAGTCGGCAGGCGGGATTTCCGCGCTGGATAGCCGCGCGATGGTCCTGTTCCGGCTGGGGGAGGCAGAGCAGGCGCTGACCGATCTGGACAAGGTTCTGGCCGCGGAGCCGGGGTCCCACGCCTCCCGCTATCTGCGCGGGATCGTGCGGTTTGCCCTGGGCGACGACACCGCGGGCCGCGACGATATCGCGCTTGCCCTGTCGGCGGAGCCGGCGCTGGATGCGATCTACCGGGTTTACGGGCTGGTGCCCCCGCAGTGATGGCAGCGCAGTGACGGCAGGGCAATTGACTCACTCATAACTGAATGGTTATGGGTGAGTCATGTCGCGCAACGCTTCGGATCCGCTGTTCAGGGCGCTGTCTGACGGCAGCCGGCGTGCGCTGTTCGAACGGCTTTGCCGCGACGGAGAACTCACGGTCGCCAGCCTGACAGCCGGTGCGGGGATCTCTCAGCCCGCGGTTTCCAAACATCTCGCGATCCTGAAGCAGGGCGGGCTGGTCGATGCCCGCCGCGCGGGCCGGGCGACATATTATCGCGCGCGCGCCGATCGCCTCGCGCCGCTCGACAACTGGACTCGCGAAATGCGCGAAATCTGGGACGCGCGCTTCGACGCTCTCGACGATCTTCTGCAAAGGATGGACAATTGACCAGCGAAGACACCGAAACCCGCACGCTGACGATGGAACGCGAGTTCGCCCATCCGCCGGAGCGGGTGTGGCGCGCCCTGACGCAAAGCGAACTGCTGGCCGAATGGATCATGCCCAACGATTTCCGTGCCGAGATCGGCGCGCGTTTTTCGATGGATGCTGACTGGGGCAAAGTGGAAGGCGAAGTGCTGGCGGTGGAGCCGCAGCGCCGCCTGCGCTACACCTGGAATGGACCGGGGCTGCAAAGCCAGGTCGAATGGAGGCTGGAACCGGCAGGGGCCGGCACTCGCCTGATGCTGGAACAGACCGGGTTCCGGCCGCAGGATCAGCAGGCCTATTACGGCGCACGCGCAGGCTGGCCGCGCTTCCTCAAAACACTCGATACGCTGCTGGAAAGGATCGACTGATGCCCGCAACGATCAGACAATGGCACCGCTGGATTTCGATGGCTTTCGTGGCGACGGTCGCCGCGATCTTCATCGTTCAGGCGCTGATGACGCCGCCGGAATGGCTTTACTACACGCCGCTGCCGTTCCTCTTCGCGCTGATCCTGTCCGGCATTTACATGTGGTTCCGCCCTGCGCGACCGGGAGCCGCGAAATGAGCGACGGCAGCGAGCCGAAGCTGCTTTCGGGCGGCAATCCCCAGATTGCCAAGGGGGAGGGGGATGCCCCGGTCCAGGCCTATATCGCGGCAATGCCGGGTTGGAAGAAACCGATCGGCGAGGCGCTGGATGCCATGATCGTGGCCGAGGTGCCCGGCGTGGAGAAAGCGATCAAGTGGAACACGCCGTTCTACGGCGTTGAACAGGGATGCTGGTTCACCTCGTTCCATTGTTTTGACCGCTATGTGAAGGTCACCTTCTTCCGCGGCGGATCGCTCGATCCCAAACCGCCGGAGAAATCGAAATATCCCGAAGTGCGGTATTTTCATCTGCACGAAGGTGAATTGCCGGACGACCGGTTTGCCGACTGGATCAGGCAGGCCGCGGCGCTGCCCGGCGAAAAGCTGTGACGAAAGGCGGGATATGACGACCGCCGATCAGCCGGCCGACTGGCGCCACGAAATCCTGGCCCGGATGCGCGAGATCATCCTCAGCGCCGATCCGGAAGTCGTCGAGGAGGTGAAGTGGCGCAAACCCTCCAACCCCGCCGGCGTGCCGACCTGGACCTGTGAAGGGATCGTCTGCACCGGGGAAACCTACAGGGACAAAGTGAAACTGACGTTTGCCCACGGGGCTGCGCTCGACGATCCGGAGGGACTGTTCAACGCCAGCCTGGAAGGCAAAACGCGCCGCGCAATCGATTTGCGCGAAGGCGACCGGCCCGACCCGCTGGCCCTGACCGCGCTGGTGCGCGCAGCGATTGCCCGCAATCGCGCGAAGGCGGCGGGCTGATCTCAATTCGCGGTTCGTTTCGGCTTCGTTTGACAGCGGCCCCGACGGCGTCCACCTAGGCCGCTCGTCACTACGGATCGAGAACAAGGGTTCATGAAGACTGGCCCGGATCGGTTTGCGATCCCGGGCGTAACGACACGTTATGATCGAGCTTCCGACTTTCGCCGACATGGGCCTGCCAGGCCTTGCCCCGGGCACCGAAGCGGTGATCGGGTTGTGCATCCTGGCGGCAATCGCCTGGCTGGGCAATTTCATTGCCAAGCACGTGATCCTGCGCGCCCTGATCGCGCGCGTCCTGCCGCAGGACGGGCCCAGCCCGCGCAAGGTCGTTGCCTATCTTGCCAATATCGTCCCGACGGTAATCGTCGCATATGGCGTTGGGGCAGTGCCGCATCTGGCACCGCAAATCGCGTCGGTGATCGCCAATGTCGCCAACGGGGTGACGATTTTGGTCATTGCGATGGCGATCAGCGCAGGGCTGAGCTTCATCAACGCGCTTTACGAACGCAAGCCCCAGGCCGCGAGCAGGCCGATCAAGGGCTATATCCAGGTCCTGAAGATTGTCGTCTATTCGGGCGCGGCGATCCTGATCGTCGCGGTTCTGATCGAACAGTCGCCGCTGCTGCTGCTTTCGGGGCTGGGCGCAATGGCGGCGGTCGTCCTGCTGGTGTTCAAGGACACGATCCTTTCGCTTGTCGCATCGGTCCAGCTTACGTCCAACGACCTGTTGCGGGTGGGCGACTGGATCGAAATGCCGCAGGCCGGTGCCGATGGCGACGTCATCGACATCGCGCTGCACACGGTGAAAGTGCAGAATTTCGACAAGACGATCGTTTCGATTCCCACGCACAGGCTGATCAGCGAAAGTTACAAGAACTGGCGCGGAATGTCCGAAGCGGGCGGCCGCCGGATCAAGCGGGCGATCTTCATCGACCAGAATTCGATCGGCTTCCTTGCGGACGAAGACGCCGCCGGTCTGAAGCGGTTCGCCCTGATCGCGGATTACCTTGAGGACAAGCAGCGCGAAATCGGCCAGTGGAACGCCGATCTGGGCGACGCGGGGCGCGAGGCGGTCAATGCCCGGCGGGTGACCAATGTCGGCACGTTCCGCGCCTATGTGATCGCATATCTGCGCGCGCACCCGCGGATTTCGCCGGCGATGACGCTGATGGTGCGCCAGCTGGAGCCGGGGCCGAAAGGGCTGCCGCTGGAAATCTACTGCTTCACCGACACGACCGCCTGGCTCGAATACGAACGGATACAGTCCGACATTTTCGATCACCTGCTGGCGATCCTGCCCGAATTCGGCCTGCGGATCTTCCAGCAACCCAGCGGCCTCGATCTTCGCGAGCTGACGACAGGCTCGTAAGGCGGGCGGCTAGCGGCCCGGCGGCTTGGGCGCGGCGTTCAGATCAGCCCTTTGGCCCGCAGGCTCGCATGTCCTTCGCGCCCGACGATCACGTGGTCGTGGACGACGATCCCCAGCAGTCGCCCCGCTTCCGCAATACGCCGGGTGATCTGGATATCGGCAGTGCTCGGTTCGGGGTTTCCGCTCGGATGGTTATGCACCATGATCAGCGCACTGGCGCCGACATCCAGCGCGCGCCGGACCACCTCTCGCGGGTGAATCGCCGCTTCGTCTATCGATCCGTCGCCGACGTGGTGATCCAGGATCAGCCGATTGCGCGTGTCGAGATAGAGCACGCGGACCCGTTCCACGGTCAGATGCGCCATGTCGATCGTGAGGTAATCGATCAGCGCCTGCCACGATCCCAGCACCGGCTTGCCCTGGACTTCGCCGCGCGCCATGCGCCGGGCGGCGAGCGCAGTGGCCTTGAGCATCGCCGTGCCCGTATCGCCCATGCCCTTCACCTGGGAAAGTGCGGCGGGATCGGCGTTGAGCACTGCGGGAAGCGTGCCGAACCGGTCCAGCAGCGCCTTGGCCAGCGGCTTGGTGTCGCCGCGTGGATTGCCGGCGAACAGGAGATATTCCAGCACCTCGTAATCGGCCAGCGCCTCGGCCCCGCCGGTCAGCAGCCGTTGGCGCAGGCGCGCGCGGTGGCCGGTGCCGGCGTGACGCGGCGCGGGCTTTGCCGGTTTGTCCCCTTCCTGCGGCAATCGCTCCCCCCTTTGGCGCGTTCGACAGCGACGCATTGCCTTTGGCGGGCGATGCGCGCAAGTGGGGGCCGATGGCGCTGGCCGAAGACGAGATGGGCGAAGGGCCGGAAACGGCGCAATCCGACCGGCGCGCGCCGCGCTGGCGGCTGCGCCTGTCGCTGTTCCTGCTCGCCCTGATCGCGGCCGCGCTGGCGGCGCTGTGGTTCTCTCGCGAACAGATTGCCGAAGACGTCATCGCCGGGATGCTGGAGGATTACGACCTCCCCGCGCAGTACGAAATCGAAAGCATCGGGCCAGAGCAGCAGATCCTGCGCAATGTGGTCGTGGGCGACCCGACACGGCCCGATCTGACCATAGAGCGGGTTATCGTGAACCTGCGCTATCGCTTCGGCACACCCGCGATCGGGCGCGTGACGCTGGAACGGCCGCGTCTGTTCGGGACGCTGCGTGAAGACCGGGTAAGTTTCGGCGCGCTCGATCGCGTGCTCTTCGCCGAAAGCGACGCGCCGCCGGGCCTGCCCGACCTCGATCTCGAACTGATCGACGGACGCGCGCTGGTCGAAAGCGATTACGGCCCGATCGGCATCAAGGCCGAAGGGGAAGGCGAACTGGACGGCGGCTTCGACGGGCGGCTCGCGGTCGTGGCACCGGCGCTGGAGGGGGCGGGATGCCGGGCGGACG
This sequence comes from Pelagerythrobacter marensis, assembly GCF_001028625.1. Lineage (NCBI taxonomy): Bacteria > Pseudomonadati > Pseudomonadota > Alphaproteobacteria > Sphingomonadales > Erythrobacteraceae > Pelagerythrobacter > Pelagerythrobacter marensis. The sequence goes on from NZ_CP011805.1 coordinate 650,624, forward strand.
GTGCATCGCTGTACGGTCGATTGACCACCAGTGCCGGAAAGCCGGCGTTCGAAGGGCCGCTGCGACTGGCAGGTCTGACGTGCGCAGGTGGCAGCGCGGCACTGGCCGATCTGGCGCTGACGCTGGAGGTGACCGGCGATGCCGATCTGGCCGGCTATGAAGGACAGGCGCGATTGGCCAGTGGCCGCGCCACACTGGGCGAAACACGCGCCAAGGGCGTGAACGCGAACGTGCGCGCGAGCTGGCGCGACCGGCGGCTCACCGCACGCTATTCGCTGGTCGGGCGCGGTGTGTCGCATCCGCAGGCGCAATTCGCGGTGCTCACGGCGAAGGGCGGGCTGCGCGCACGCGAAGGGTTCGCGCGGGTCGAGGTGGATGCCGATGTCGAAGGCAATGGCTTGCGAATGGGGCAGACCGTATCGGGGGCGCTGGACAATCTCGCGCGTGGCAATGCCGATACGCTGATTGCGCCGCTGGCCCGCCGCATGGCCGGCGCGCTGCGGCGGGAAGAGCGCGGCAGCCGGGTGGCGGGCAATCTGACCTGGCGGCTGAACGGCGATGCGGTTTCGGCAGTCGTTCCTAACGCGACCCTGCGCGGCGGCAGCGGGGCCACCCTGCTGGCGCTTTCGCGGGTTCATTATCTGGGCGGAGACGGTGGCGCGCCGCGACTGACCGGCAATTTCCGCACTGGCGGCGAAGGGCTGCCGCAGATGGTGGGCCGGATGGAACAGTTGGCGGGCCGCGATCCGGTGCTGCGGCTGCGGATGGCCGATTATGCCGCAGGCGATGCGCGCATCGCGCTGCCCGAATTCGTGGTGGCGCAGGGCACCGGGGGGCAGCTCGGCTTCTCGGGACGCGCAGTGGTTTCGGGCGCACTTCCGGGCGGCGAGGCGCGCGGGCTGATCGTGCCGCTCGATGGCCACTGGTCTCCGGCGCGAGGTCTGGCGCTGTGGCACGAATGCACCGATTTCCGGTTCGACCGGCTGGAAATGGCCAACCTCGTCCTCGAACGGCGCGGCCTGCGGCTCTGTCCGCCGCGCACAGGGCCGATGCTGGCATATGACGCGCGCGGGCTGCGGCTGGCGGCAGGGGCGCCTTCGCTCGACCTTGCGGGCGAGCTTGCCGGCACTGCGATCCGGCTCGAATCGGGGGCGGTGGGCTTCGCCTGGCCCGGCAACCTTTCGGCGCGCGACGTAAACGTGGCGCTCGGGCCGGAAAGCGAAGCCAGCACATTCAGCATCAGCGAAGTTCAGGCCACGCTCGGAAACGCGATCGAAGGGACGTTCGCGGATGCGGATGTCGGGCTGTTCGCCGTACCGCTCGACCTGCGCGGCACATCCGGGCTGTGGCGTTATGCCGATGGCGTGTTCGCGATAGAGCAGGCGGGCTTCGTGCTGGAAGATCGCAGCGAGGACGATCGCTTCCGCCCGCTCATGGCCCGTGACGCCACCCTGCAGCTGGAAAACAACGCGATTCGCGCCGAGGCACTGCTGCGCGAACCGACCAGCGACCGCGAAGTGGCGCGCGTGACGATCGCGCACGATCTCGGGCGCGGGGCAGGTCACGCCGACCTCTCCGTCGCGGGCCTCGTGTTCGACGAAGCGCTCCAGCCTGACATGTTGAGCGAGCTGGCGCTGGGCGTCATCGCGAACGCTCGCGGTACTGTTACCGGCACTGGCCGGATCGACTGGAATGCGGACGAGGTAACCAGTTCCGGGCGGTTTTCGAGCGAAGGGCTGGACTTTGCTGCCGCCTTCGGCCCCGTTCGCGGTGCGGCGGGCACGATCGTTTTTTCCGACCTCATCAACCTGACCACGGTGCCGGGGCAGCGGCTGCAGGTCGCTTCGGTCAATCCTGGGGTCGAGGCGACCGGCGGCGAGGTGGAATTTGCCCTGCGCGACGGGCAATATCTTTCCGTGGCCGGCGGCACCTGGCCGTTCATGGGCGGAACCCTCACCCTGCGCCCGGTGGACCTGAACTTCGGCGCGAGCGAGGAACGTGCCTACGTTTTCGAGATCGAAGGTCTCGACGCGGCGACATTCGTCCAGCAGCTCGACCTGGGCAATATTTCGGCCACCGGCACGTTCGATGGCGAATTGCCGATCGTGTTCGACGCGGCGGGCAATGGCCGAATAGAAAGCGGGCGCCTCATCTCGCGCGAGCCGGGCGGCAGCGTCTCCTACGTCGGGGAGCTGACCTACGAGGATCTCTCGCCGATCGCCAACTTCGCCTTCGATGCCCTGCGCGCGCTCGAGTATCGCCGGATGGCGGTGGAAATGAACGGCAGCCTGTCGGGCGAGATCATCACCGAAGTCCGGTTCGAAGGGGTGAGCCAGGGCGAGGGGACGAGCAAGAACCTGATCACACGCAAGATTGCCAGCCTGCCGCTGGAATTCCGCGTGAACATCCGTGCTGCGTTTACCCAGTTGCTGACCAATCTGCGATCGCTCTACGATCCCGCGTTCGTGCGCGATCCGCGCGAACTGGGCCTGCTGGCGGACGACGGTGAACGGTTGCAGCGCCGCCCGCAACCGAACGGCGACACGGACCAACCCGAAAACAGTACTTCCGACGAACCATCCGTTCAGACACAGGAAAGCGAGACAATGCCATGAAGCCCGCTGAATTGACTGTCCGCCGCGCGGCTGCGACAATCCCGCCAATGGAGGGGGAAGCAAGGCCATCGTCGCGGGCGATCCGTTCGCTGGTGCTGGCGATGGCCGGTTTGATGGCGCTGGGCGGCTGCATTTCGGTGGAAGCACCGGACAAGCCGATCGTGATCGAGCTGAACATCAATATCCGGCAGGAAGTGATCTATCGACTCGCGGAAGACGCGGGCAACACGATCGAAGAAAACGCGGATATCTTCTGATGGGAACCGTCATGAACACGAATATGCTTCACAAGTTTTCGCTCGCCGCCGCGGCTTTCGCGCTCGCTGCGGGCGGTCTCGCCGCACCTGCGCAGGCGCAGCGCGATCCGGCTTACGAAGCGGCCCGTTCCAGCGGCAAGGTGGGCGAGAAGATGGACGGCTATCTCGGCATCGTCGGCGCTTCCACGGCCGATCTGCAGCGGATGGTGAACGACATCAATATCAAGCGCCGCGCTGTCTATGCGGACAAGGCGCGCGCAGCGAACGCCACTGTGGAAGAATATGCGCTGACCGCAGGCTGCATCGCCATCGCGAAGACGTCGCCGGGCGAGAAATACCAGGCGCCGGACGGTTCGTGGCAGACCCGCACGACGGCCCCGCCGCAGCGCGACAGCCGCTGCCCCGCCTGACCTGACGCCGGTTGCGGCCCAGGTGGCGCAAGCCGCCGATTGACTCGCCAAAAGGGGCAGCCTAAGGGGGCGGCGCCCTCGGCGGGCAGGTGTTGCGCATGCTGCGTATTTCCCTAAGGAACACGGCATGAGCGACGAAAAGCCCGCACGAGAACCAATCGCCGAGGATGCGCGGATCGATGCGCTCGAACAGCGGCTCAAGGCCGCACGCGAGCGTGAAGATCAACGCAACCGGCCGCAAGTGCAGGGTGCCGATGCGAATTATCGCAGTGGCAACCGGGTGCTGGCGGATCTCCTTGGCGGTATTCTCGGCGGTCTCGTGCTCGGTTGGTTGGTCGATACCTTCGCCGGCACGTCGCCCTGGGGTCTGTTGGTCGGCCTGTTCCTCGGGATAGTGGTGGCCTTCAGGAACATTTTCCGGATGGCGAACACGCGCTCCGACGACTCCTCTCCCGAGGGGTAGCCGTGAGCGCGAATGTTCATGAGGTAGGGACGTAACAGCCGTGGCAGCCGAACCGGCAAAGGTCGACCCGATGTACCAGTTCACGATCGAACCGTTGTTCGGTTCGCAGAACTGGGAACTGGCGGGCTATAACATCGCCTTCACCAACAGTGCGTTGTGGATGCTGATCACCACCGTGGTCCTGGGCGCCTTCGTCTGGGGCGGGACGAAGCGTCAGCTCGTGCCCGGCCGCTGGCAGATGGCAGTCGAAACCTTCACCGGTTTCATCGATGACATGCTGGAAGCAAACATCGGCAAGGCCGGGCGCAAATACGTGCCTTATGTCTTCTCGCTGTTCATGTTCATTCTCTTCGCCAACCTCCTTGGCCTGCTGCCGCTGGGCCTGATTGGCCTTCACCCGTTCACTTTCACCAGCCATTTCACGATTACCGGCGTCCTCGCCGCGATCAGTTTCTCGATCGTCCTGATCGTCGGCTTCTGGAAGCACGGTTTCCATTTCTTCAGCCTGTTTGTGCCGCACGGCACCCCGCTGCCGATGATCCCGGCGATCTTCCTGATCGAGCTGGTCAGCTTCGCCGTGCGCCCGTTCAGCCTCGCGCTGCGACTGTTCGTGGCGATGATGGCCGGTCACGTCCTGCTGGAAGTGCTGTCCAGCTTCGTGATCGACGGGACCAATGCCGGTGTCGGTTTCGCCGCGCTGGTCGGCCTGCCCAGCTTCCTGCTGATGATCGGCATCTGCGCGCTCGAAATTCTGGTTGCGGGCATTCAGGCCTATGTCTTCGCTCTCCTGACGTCGCTCTACATCAACGACGCCGAGAACCTTCACTGAGTTTTACCAACGCGAATTAACGAATTAAATCCAAAGGAGTTTTTGAAATGGACGTAGAAGCTGCAAAGCTGGTTGGCGCCGGTCTCGCCGCTATCGGTGCGGGCATGGCCGCGATCGGTGTGGGTAACGTGTTCGGCTCGTTCCTCGAAAGCGCGCTGCGCAACCCCGGCGCCGCCGACGGCCAGCAGGGCCGCCTGTTCATCGGCTTCGCCGCTGCCGAGCTTCTCGGCCTGCTGGCGTTCGTCGTGGCGATGATCCTGATCTTCGTCGCCTGATCGACCGATACCCGTCGCCGGCCGGGCATGTCCCGGCCGGCACGCCTCTTTCCGCTGATTTCCGGGACGCGCTTAGATGCCCCAGATAGCCCAGCTCGCAGACACATATTCCAGCCAGATTTTCTGGCTGCTGGTGTTCTTCGGGATCGTCTTCTTCGTTATCGGCCGGGGCATGGTGCCCAAGGTGATGGACACCGTTTCCCAGCGCGATAGCCAGATCGCTGCCGATCTTGCCGCGGCCGAGGCCGCGCGCACGCAGGCGGACGAGGAAGAGGAAGCCTGGCGCAAGCGCGAGAACGAAAATCGTGCCGCCGCCCAGGCACTGATCGCCGAGGCGAAAGCCGATGCGGCCGCTGCCAGCGAGAAGAAGCTCGGCGCCGCGCAGAAGCGGCTCGATACCAAACTTGCCAAGGCCGAAACCGAAATCGCCCAGGCGCGCACTTCGGCGCTGGCCGAAGTGGAAGATGTCGCGGCCGAGGCGGCGCGCGATATCGTTCAGCGTCTCGCTGGCGCCAGCGTCACCGCCGCCAGCGCGAAAAAGGCCGTGAAGGAGGTCATGACCCGTGGCTAACACGCCGGAAGTCTTCGCCACCGAAGCGGCTCAGACCGAAGTGGTCGAGCAGGGATCGGTCCATCACGTAGAGCCCGAGCTGTTCGGCCTGGCCCCGTTCCAGGTCGTCGCTGTGGCGATGACCGTGCTGATCCTGATCGCGGTGTGGAAGAAAGTCCCCGGCATGATCGTCGGCGGGCTGGACAACAAGATCGCCTCGATCCGCCAACAGCTCGACGAAGCCAAAGTGCTCCGCGCGGAGGCCGAGGCGCTGCGCGACGAATATCGCCGCAAGGTGTCGGGTGCCGAGAAGGACGCGGAGGCGATGCTCGACAACGCCCGCCGCGAAGCCGACGCGATTGTCGCCAAGGCGGAAGACGATAGCAAGGCGATGGTCGAGCGCCGCAAGCGGATGGCCGAAGACAAGATCGCCGCCGCCGAACGCGAAGCGGTCGATGATGTGCGCAATCGCGCCGCCACCGCCGCTGCGGAGGCTTCGCGCAAGCTGATCGCGGACAAGCACGATGCCGATGCTGATCGCAAGCTTGCGGACGAGCTGATCGCCGGTCTCTGACCCACTACCGCCGGCAATCTGCCGGAACGATAGAAGGGCCATGTGTTTCTTCCTGTGAAGACAGGAGAATCACATGGCTCTTTCCGCAATTGCTCTTAACTGCACGCTCAAGTCGTCGGGAGACGAAGCGAGCTCGACCGATGCGATGATCGCCGTCCTCGGCAATGCCTTCGCCGATCATGACGTCAAGCTGTCGGAAACCCTGCGCATCGCAGACCACAACGTCCTGCCGGGCGTCACCTCGGACGAGGGGGAGGGGGACGACTGGCCTGCGTTGCGCGAGAAGATCCTTGCGCACGATATCCTGATATTCGGCGGTCCGATCTGGATGGGCCAGATCAGTTCCATCGCCAAGCGGGTGCTCGAACGCATGGATGCCTTCCTCGGCGAAACCGACGACAAGGGGCGGATGCCGAGCTATTCGAAAGTCGCCGTCGCCGCCATCGTCGGCAACGAAGACGGCGCGCACTGGGCTTCTTCCCAGCTGTTCCAGTCGCTGAACGACACCGGCTGGACGATCCCCTCGGTCGCTGCCTGCTATTGGGTGGGCGAGGCAATGGGATCGACCGACTTCAAGGATCTGGACGAAACACCGGACAAGGTTTCGCAAACCGCCGCGATGGTCGCCGGCAATGCGGCGCACCTTGCCGGCCTTCTGAAGGACAATCCCTATCCCGGCCAGGGCGGGGAAGGGTAGCGGGCCCCCGATCGCGCTTCAGAATTCGTCCTTCGCTGCGCGCAGGGCGGCGAAGGTTTCGTGCGGCGCGCTGCCGCCCCAGCGTTCGCGCAAGGCAACGTCGTCTGCGCGGAGGAAGGGGTTGGTTTCCAACTCGCGCGATAGCGGCATCGGCACTGTCGGCTCCCCTTTCGCACGCCGCCGGTCGATCTCTTCGGCGTAGCGGTGCAACGCGGCATTGTCGGGGTCGGCATGAAGCGCGAAGCGCGCATTGGCCTGGGTATATTCGTGCGCGCAATAGAGCGTGGTGTCGGCGGGCAGGGCCTTGATCCGTTCGAGACTTGCCCAGAACTGCTGCGGCGTTCCTTCGAACATCCGGCCGCAGCCGAGCGCGAACACGCTGTCGCCCACGAAGGCCATGCCCGTATCGGCGAGGTGGTAGGCGATATGGCCGTCGGTGTGTCCGCCGACATCGATCACGCGCGCTTCGTACGCACCCAGCGCCACCCGATCCCCATCATCGACGACGCGGTCGATCGCGGCGAGCTTCTCGACTTCCTTCGGCGCGATCACGGTGGCCCCGGTCGCTTCGACGATGGCGCCGTTCCCGCCCGCGTGGTCGGGGTGCCAGTGGGTGTTCCAGATCTGCGTGATGCGCCAGCCCTTCGCATCCGCCTGGCGCAGGTATTCCGCGCCATCGGGGGTGTCGATGCAGGCGGTTTCGCCGCTGTCGGGATCGTGCAGCAGATAACCGTAGTTGTCGCCGAGGCAGGGGAACTGATGAACTTCGAGCATGGCGGCATTCTACGCGCGCGCGCCGCCATAGGAAAGGCCCGCCTGCCGGATGGGCAGACGGGCCTTCCTGTTTGCGATCCCCCCGCGGAGACGGGGATCCCGGTACGACCAGCGCGAGGCTGCCTGAGGTCCCCGCCTTGGCGGGGGCTCATGCCTGCTTAGTCTTCTTTCTTCTTCAGCGCTTCGCCGAGGATGTCGCCGAGCGACGCGCCGCTGTCGGACGAACCGAACTGGGCCACGGCTTCCTTTTCTTCGGCGATCTGGCGGGCCTTGATCGAGAAGTTCGGCTTCTTCGAACGGTCGAAGCCGGCAACCAGGGCATCGATCTTCTGGCCGGTCTGGAAGCGGTCGGGACGCTGTTCGTCGCGATCGCGGCCGAGGTCCGAACGCTTGATGAAGCCGGTTGCGCCGTCTTCGCCGACCTGAACTTCGAGGCCGCCATCGCGGACTTCGAGGACGGTGACGGTAACGGTTTCGCCCTTGCGCAGGCTGCCCGAAGAACCGCCTTCGCTCGGCGCACCCTTTTCGAGCTGCTTCATGCCCAGGCTGATGCGTTCCTTGTCGACATCGACGTCGAGAACGACGGCTTCGACTTCTTCACCCTTGCGGTGCAGCGCCAGCGCGTCTTCGCCCGAGATGCCCCAGGCGATGTCCGACATGTGAACCATGCCGTCCACATCGCCGTCGAGGCCGACGAACAGGCCGAATTCGGTCGCGTTCTTGACTTCGCCGGCAACCTTGGAGCCGATCGGGTGCTTGTCCGCGAATTCTTCCCACGGATTGCGCTGGGCCTGCTTGAGGCCGAGCGAGATGCGGCGCTTCTCGCTGTCGACTTCCAGCACCATGACTTCGACTTCCTGCGAGGTCGAAACGATCTTGCCCGGATGGACGTTCTTCTTGGTCCAACTCATTTCCGAAACGTGGACCAGGCCTTCGATGCCCGGCTCCAGCTCCACGAACGCGCCGTATTCGGTGATGTTGGTGACGGTGCCGGTCAGCTTGGCGCCGATCGGATACTTGGCGCCAACGCCTTCCCACGGATCGCTTTCGAGCTGCTTCATACCCAGGCTGATGCGCTGGGTTTCTTCGTTGATGCGGATGATCTGCACGGTCACGGTCTGGCCGATCTCGATGATCTCGCTCGGGTGGTTGACCCGCTTGTAGCTCATGTCGGTGACGTGGAGCAGGCCGTCGATCCCGCCCAGGTCCACGAAGGCGCCGTAATCGGTGATGTTCTTGACGACACCGTCGATCACCTGGCCTTCGGACAGCTTGTCGATCAGTTCGCTGCGCTGTTCGGCGCGGGTTTCTTCCAGAACGGCGCGGCGCGAAACGACGATGTTGCCGCGGCGGCGATCCATCTTCAGGATCTGGAACGGCTGCGGCATGTCCATCAGCGGGGTGACGTCGCGCACGGGGCGGATGTCGACTTGGCTGCCGGGCAGGAAGGCTACGGCGCCGTCGAGGTCGACGGTGAAGCCGCCCTTGACCCGGCCGAAGATGCGGCCTTCGACGCGCTTGCCTTCGCCAAATTCGCTTTCCAGCTTGTCCCAGGCAGCTTCGCGGCGGGCGCGGTCGCGGCTGAGCATTGCCTCGCCATCGGCGTTCTCGACCCGATCGACGTAGACTTCGACTTCGCTGCCGACTTCGAGCCCGTGCTCGTCATCGACACGCATGAATTCCTTGAGATTGACGCGGCCTTCGCTCTTCAGGCCGACGTCGACAACGGCCATGCCGTTTTCGATCGCGGTGACGGTGCCCTTGACGACGCGGCCTTCGAAGCCTTCATCGCCGGCGCCGCCGAGCTGTTCGTTAAGCAGCGCCTCGAAATCGGCGCGTGTGGGATTGGCGGAAGTTGCCATAGAGTGGTAAATCCTGTTCACGTTTTGCTTCCGGCCACCGGTTTTACCGGGGTCTTTCACCGCTTCCGGCGCACCATTGCGCAGGCTGGCGGGGCAAGAGGGCCGCTACCGCGCGGGCCGAATGCCATCGCGCGGGTCCTTCCAATCGTATGATTGCGAGAACGGTCGCGCGCCTAGGGCAGACAGGCCGGAAAAGCAAGCGAAACCACGTGAAGCGCGTGACACTCGATGGCCCTGTTGAACGCCGTGACTTTTCGCGTTTCCCCCTCGGTGGAAAGCCGCCTCCCCGTATCGCGACTGTGACCTTTCAAACCGTGACCTTCCGCGGGTGCTTCCTCCAGGCCGGACGGAGGTGAAAACGACAAGGAAGGCGCAAGCCGAGTGCATGGCGCTTCGATGGCACAGCATGAGGCCTGTAGGAAAATGGTTTTGTTCGGCGAGGGCGATGTCCACCTGGGCCGTTACTGCGCGCGCGCGACGCTCTCCACCGCCTCTATCGCTGCGGCGATTGCGGCTTCGCGGCCCAGGGCGGACGTGTCGATCACCAGTGCATCGGGCGCGGCGAGGAGGGGGGCGTCCTTGCGCTGCATATCGCGTTCGTCGCGGCGGCGCAGGTTCGCGGCAATCTCTTCCAGCGAAACCGTGATCCCGCGGTCGCGCATTTCCTTCCAGCGACGGTCCGCCCGTGCATCGACGCTTGCAGTGACGAACAGTTTCACTTGCGCATCGGGCGCGATCACCGTGCCGATGTCGCGCCCGTCCAGCACCGCGCCGCCGGGCTGGGTGGCGAACGCGCGCTGGCGTTGAAACAACGCCTCCCGCACGACCGGATGGATCGAGACGCGGCTGGCGAGGCCGCCCGTTTCTTCAGTGCGCAAGTGCGGATCGGCAAGAAGCGCCTCGGGAAAGCCGGTTGCGGCGAGCGCATCTGCCGGATCGTCGGGATCGCCCCCGTCGAGGAACACCTGCCGCCCCGTGGCGCGATAGAGCAGCCCGGTATCGAGATGCGGCAGGCCGAAACGATCGGCCAGCGCGCGCGCTATCGTGCCCTTGCCCGATGCGGTCGGCCCGTCCACCGCGATAATCATTGCGCAGGCCCCTCCTGATCGGCGGGCCGGCGGGCACGAACGGCCCTGACCAGGCCGTAGATCGCGATGGCGGCCCAGAACCCTTCCAGAACGAGGCTGGCGAGGTTGGTGTAGACCAGCAGCGAAACTGTCAGCAGCGCGGCGCCCAGCAGGTTCGTGCCGTGCTGTACGAACGGGTTGGGGGCGTCGCGAGCGGTCTGGTAGGCATAGGCGGCAATGATGCAGGCCATGCCGGCAAAGCCGATGTAATTGGCCAGTTCCGGCCCCGGATGGCGCAGCCCCAGTTCGGCGCCCAGCGACCATGCCGACGTGGCATGGGTGCCATCGGCGATTCCACTGCTGGACAAGACCATCGCTATTGCTCCCTGAACGTCGTTCGCCGGGCTGTCGGCGGGACCGGCCCTAGAGCGCATTGTGGAGCTTGAGAACCGCAAAGGCGCGCCCTATTTCAATTCCTGCGCAGGCCACGTCCTGCGTGCCCGAAGGCGGGTGATCAAGACCGGGACGGCCCGGCAGCGAACCGATTACGGAGGCTGTCTTGGCTTGGTTGTTCCTGATTGTCGCGGGTCTGCTGGAAACGGTGTGGGCCTATTCGATGAAGCTTTCCGACGGGTTCACGCGTCCCGTCGCCTCGATCGTCACTCTCGTCGCAATGATATTCAGCTTCGGCCTGCTCGCGCTGGCGATGAAGGCTCTGCCGCTGGGCACGGCCTATATGATCTGGACCGGGATCGGCGCGGTTGGCGCGTTTGTCGTGGGGATATTCCTGCTGGGGGAGGCGGTGACGCCGCTGCGCGTCGCCGCCGCCATGCTGATCGTTGCCGGTATCGCGCTGATGAAGCTGGCCAGCCCGAACTGAACCGCCGTGCCCCTGTGTCAGCGCGCCTCACCGCGCGTCTGGCGAACCTGTCGCGCCGGCGAGCAGTTCGGCGAAAGTCGGGAAGCTGGTGGCGATCGGGCGCGTGTCGTCGACTGCCACGCCCTCGCGGCTGGCCAGCCCGGCCACGGCCATGCTCATTGCAATCCGGTGGTCGAGATGGGTGACGACCGCCGCATTCTCGCCTGTCCCTGCCAGGGGGGTGCCGCCGGTGCCGTGCACGATCAGGCCGTCTTCGGTTTCCTCCACTTGCGCACCCGTTGCGGCAAGCGCGGCCGCCATCGCAGCGATGCGGTCGCTTTCCTTGACGCGCAATTCCTCCAGCCCGCTGGTGCGGGTGGTGCCGTGGGCCAGCGCGGCGGCAACGAACAGCACGGGAAATTCGTCGATCATGCTCGGTGCGATGGCCGGGTCGGCATCGATGCCGGACAGGCGGGCATGGCGCACGCGCAAGTCGGCGACCGGCTCGCCGCCGACAGTGCGCGGATCGAGTTCCGCGATATCGGCGCCCATCTGGCGCAGCACGTCGACCAGGCCCGCGCGGGTGGGGTTCAGCCCGACGTTTTCGATCGTGAGGTCGCTGCCTTCGACGATGCTGGCGGCCACCAGGAAGAACGCGGCGGAGGACGGGTCACCGGGCACCTCTATCGTTTGCGGGCGAAGATCGGCTTCTCCATGAAGCCGGATAATACGTTCGTCCCCCAGTTGCTCGATATCCAGCTCGGCACCGAAACCGCGCAGCATGCGTTCGGAATGGTCGCGGGTCGGCACCGGCTCGATCACCGTGGTGACGCCCGGCGTGTTGAGCCCGGCGAGCAGCAGCGCGCTTTTCACTTGCGCGCTGGCGACCGGCAGGCGGTATTCGATCGGAACCGCAGGGCACAGGCCCTCCATCGTCAGCGGCAGCTTGCCGCCGGGCGATGGCGTGAAGGTCGCGCCCATTCGCGACAGCGGTTCTATCACCCGGCCCATCGGACGTTTCGACAGGCTTGCGTCCCCCGTCAGAACCGCGGTGATGGCATGGCTGGCGAACAGGCCCATCAGCAGGCGGGTGGAGGTGCCCGAATTGCCCATGTCGAGCGCGCCTTGCGGCTGGAGCAGGCCGCCCACGCCGACGCCGTGGATCGACCAGGTGTCGCCATTCTTCTCGATCGTGGCCCCGCAGGCGCGCAGCGCGGCGGCGGTCGCCAGCACGTCCTCGCCTTCCAGCAGGCCGCTGGCGCGGGTTTCGCCGACCGCCAGCGCGCCGAGCATCAGCGCCCGGTGGCTGATCGATTTATCGCCCGGAACACGGATCTTCCCGCGCAGGGGGGCGGAAGGAAGGAAGCGGCGGGGGCGGGGCTGATCGTGCAAGGGACGTCCTTGATCAGGAGGGGCGAACGGCCGCGGCTTTTGACAGCGGCATTGCCCTATGGCAAGGCGCGCGCCGCATGCGGTGCGCTCTTGATTCCCGGCGCGGCCGCACCCATCACGTTCCACTTTCGGATTTCTGCCCCGTCATGGCGGCGGGCGACGTTAAGGATTGACAATGGCCAAGCCAGAATGGGGCACCAAGCGCATGTGCCCGAAATGCGGTGAACGCTTTTACGACCTGGGCAAGGATGACCCGGTCACGTGCATCGAATGCGGCGAAGAATGGACGCCCGAACCGGTGTTGAAGACGAAGCAGCCGATTCCGTTCGAGGAAGAGGAAAAGAAGGACAAGGAGCCTGACAGCGACCTTGGCGGCGGCGATCTGGAAGATATCGACGTCGATGACGACGACGATTCGCCCGATAACGAAGTCGACCTTGGCGGTGACGACGATCTGGGCGTTGCGAAGGGCAAGGGCGACGACGAGGAAGAAGATACCTGAAATCGGGTCTTGCCAAGCGGGGCCGCCCTCAATAAAGGGCGGCCCTCCCGCACGATAGCGGGTCTGGCGCATCCTGTTACGATGCGCCGCAAATGGATGGCACGGGGCCTTAGCTCAGCTGGGAGAGCGCCTGCATGGCATGCAGGAGGTCAGCGGTTCGATCCCGCTAGGCTCCACCATCCTTCGGATATGCCGGTATCCGGCCATTGACGGGCTGCAGGCCGCAGCCTTCTCTGACCGCATCCCGACATACCCGGATAGGAATTTGGGTTCATAGGGGTTCGCCCCACGCTGGCCGACGAGGTTTCGTCCGCCGGCGTTTTTCGCGTTTGGCCTGTCGGGGCCGGTGAACGAGTTTGGAGTAGGCGATGTTCGACAATCTGTCCGATCGGCTCGGCAACGTGTTCGACCGCCTGCGCGGCCGCGGCGCCCTGTCCGAACAGGACGTGCGCGATGCCATGCGCGAAGTGCGCGTCGCGCTGCTCGAAGCCGACGTTGCGCTGCCCGTCGTGCGCCGCTTCATCGATGCCGTCACCGAAAAGGCGATCGGGGCCGAAGTTCTCAAGTCGGTCACGCCCGGTCAGCAGGTCGTCAAGATCGTCAACGACGAGCTGGTCGAGATGCTCGGCGGGGAAGAGGTCGAAGGTCTGACGCTGGAGGCGAAGCCGCCGGTCGTGATCATGATGGTCGGCCTCCAGGGCTCGGGCAAGACCACCACGACTGCCAAGCTGGCCAAGCTGCTGAAGGAACGCCACGGCAAGAAAGCGCTGATGGCCTCGCTCGACGTCAACCGCCCGGCGGCGCAGGAGCAGCTGGCGGTGCTGGGCGAACAGGTCAGCGTCGCCACCCTGCCGATCGTCGCCGGCCAGCAGCCGGTCGATATCGCCCGGCGTGCGATGGAATCGGCGAAACTGCAATCGGCCGACGTGCTGCTGCTCGACACCGCCGGCCGCTTGCACGTGGACGAAGCGCTGATGGCGGAGATGAAGGCCGTCGCCGGCGTCTCCGCACCGACCGAAGTGCTGCTGGTGGTCGATTCGCTGACCGGGCAGGACGCGGTCAACGTCGCCAGGAGCTTCACCGAGGAAGTGCCGCTGACCGGCGTCGTGCTGACGCGGATGGACGGCGATGCGCGCGGCGGTGCGGCGCTGTCGATGCGCCATGTCACCGGCCAGCCGATCAAGTTTGCGGGCACGGGCGAGAAGCTGGACGCGATCGAAGCGTTCGATCCCAAGCGTGTCGCGGGCCGTATCCTCGGCATGGGCGATGTCGTCAGCCTGGTCGAAAAGGCCGCGGCGACGATCAAGGAAGAAGATGCCGAAGCGCTCGCCAAGCGCATGGCGAAAGGGCAGTTCGACCTCAACGATCTGCGTATGCAGCTGCGCCAGATGCAGAGCATGGGCGGGCTCGGGATGCTCGCCGGAATGCTTCCGGGGATGAAGAAGGCCAAGGCGGCGCTGTCGCAATCGGGCATGGACGACAAGGTGCTGGTCCACATGGACGCGATCATCGGTTCGATGACGGCCAAGGAACGCGCCAATCCCGCGCTGATGAACGCCAAGCGCAAGAAGCGCGTGGCGGCGGGCAGCGGCCTGCAGGTGCAGGACGTGAACAAGCTGCTCAAGATGCATCAGGAAATGGGCCGCGCAATGAAACAGATCAAGAAGATGGGCGGGCTCAAGGGGCTGGGCGCGCTGCTTGGCGGTGGCGGCATGGGGGCCGCCATGCCCGGCCTCGGCGGGCCCGGCGCCGGCGGAATGCCGCCGGGCCTCCCCGGCCTGCCCGGACAGAAGAAATAAGTATTCAAATTCATATGTTTAAGTTGGAAAGGTAACATACAATGGCAATTGCACTTCGTCTCTCGCGCGGTGGCGCGAAGAAGCGCCCCTATTACCGCATCGTCGCGGCCGACAGCCGCAAGCCGCGCGACGGCAAGTATCTGGAGCAGATCGGCATCTACAACCCGCTGCTCGCCAAGGACGACGAAAAGCGCGTCGAACTGAACGAAGATCGTGCGCGCTACTGGCTGGGCGTCGGCGCACAGCCGAGCGACCGTGTTGCCCGCTTCCTCGACGCCGCGGGCATCCGCGAGCGCGCCGCGCGCAACAACCCGAACAAGGCCGAGCCGGGCGAAAAGGCCAAGGAACGCGCTGAAGAGAAAGCCGCGAAGGTCGCTGAAGCCGAAGAAGCCAAGAAGGCTGCCGAGGAAGAGGCCAAGGCCGCTGCCGAAGCTCCCGCCGAAGAAGCACCTGCAGAGGAAGCTCCGGCCGAGGAAGCACCTGCTGCGGACGCCCCGGCCGAAGACGCTCCGGCTGCCGAAGAGTCCACCGAAGAGAAGTCGGAAGGCTAAGCGCTTCCGATGAAAGACAGGCCCGTCACCCTTGCCGCCATTGCCGGCGCGCACGGCGTGACGGGCGAAGTCCGCCTCAAGCTGTTTGGCGAAGGGCTGGAAACGCTGCGCAGGCACAAGACTTTCAACGAAGGCGCCTTGACGCTTTCGAAGGTTCGCAGCGACAACAAGGGCGGCGCGATCGCGCGCTTTGCCGAAGTGGCCGACCGGGGCGCGGCGGAACGCTTGCGCGGCACCGCGCTGACTGTCCCGCGCAGCACGCTCCCCCCTCTCGGCGACGGGGAATATTACCACGCCGACCTCCTGGGCCTTCCGGCGCTGGATGACGCGGGCACTCCCCTGGGGACCATCGTCGCGATCGAGAATTTCGGCGCGACCGACCTGGTCGAAATCGAACGACCGGATGGCAAGCGCTTCATGGTCCCGATGATCGCCGAGGCGGTGCCTTCATGGAACGGCGAACGCCTGATCGTGGCCGCGCCTTTTGCGGAGCAGTGACGATGGGGCACGAGATTTTCCCAGGCGCGATCGAATGACTTTCGCTGCCACCATTCTAACGCTCTATCCCGAGATGTTTCCCGGGCCGCTCGGCGTTTCGCTGGCGGGGCGCGCGCTGGAGCGGGGGGACTGGACCTGCGATGCCGTGCAGATCCGCGATTTCGCGAACGACCGGCACCGCACGGTCGACGACACGCCGGCGGGCGGCGGTGCGGGCATGGTCCTGAAGGCGGACGTGCTGGCGGCCGCGCTGGACAGCGTGCCCGCCGGGCGGCCCGTGCTGGCGATGACGCCGCGTGGCCGGCCGATCACCCAGGCACGGATTCGTGCGCTGTCCGCCGGCCCCGGCGTGACCATCCTGTGCGGCCGGTTCGAAGGCTTCGACGAGCGTCTGTTCGATGCCCGTCCGCAGATCGAACAGATCAGCCTGGGCGACATCGTCTTGTCGGGCGGAGAACCCGCCGCGCTTGCCATTCTGGACGCTTGCATTCGCCTGCTTCCCGGCGTAATGGGCGCGGCTTCGAGCGGGGCCGAGGAATCCTTCGAAGAAGGGCTTCTCGAATATCCGCAATATACCCGACCTGCCGAATGGGAAGGGCGCACGATCCCTGAAGTGCTGCGATCGGGGGATCATGCGAAGATCGCGGCGTGGCGCAAGCAACGCAGCGAAGACGATACACGGTTACGCAGGCCGGACCTTTGGGAGCGTTACAGTGACGCTCGGGCCCGACCTGCCTCTGGCGCGCGGCGAAAAGACTAGAAAGACCAGGCAAATGAACCTGATCCAGCAGCTCGAGGCCGAAGCTATCGAGAACCTCGGGAAAGACATTCCCGATTTCCGCGCCGGGGATACCGTGCGCGTCGGCGTGAAAGTCGTCGAAGGCACGCGTGAGCGTGTGCAGAATTTCGAAGGCGTGGTGATCGCTCGTTCGAACCGCGGCATGGGTTCGAACTTCACCGTGCGCAAGATGTCGTTCGGCGAAGGCGTGGAACGCGTGTTCCCGCTCTACTCGCCGGTCGTCGACAGCATTACCGTCGTTCGCCGCGGTGTGGTGCGCCGGGCGAAGCTTTATTACCTGCGTGGCCGCACCGGTAAATCGGCCCGCATCGCCGAGCGTCGCGACAGTCGCCCGACCGAGAAGGCCTGACAGCCTCCCACCGGGAACGAGACAAGCGAAGGGGCGCTCCGGCACAGGGTCGGGGCGCCCCTTTTGCTTGGCCCGGCACAAATTCAATTGCGGTTGCGCCGGCGCGACGGAGCGCTAGGCACGCGGCCTGAACTAGCTAGGAGTTGCAGATGGGTTATCGGGTGGCAATCGTCGGTGCGACCGGGAACGTCGGGCGCGAGATGATGCAGATCCTCGCAGAGCGCGAGTTTCCCTGCGACGAAGTGGCCGCAGTGGCCAGCTCGCGTTCGGTCGGGACCGAAGTGGAATTCGGCGACACCGGCAAGATGCTCAAGTGCAAGAATATCGAGCATTTCGATTTCACCGGCTGGGACATTGCCCTGTTCGCGGCCGGCAGCGGCCCGGCGAAGGAATATGCGCCCAAGGCGGCCGCCGCCGGCTGCGTGGTGATCGACAATTCCTCGCTCTACCGGATGGAGCCGGACGTGCCGCTGATCGTGCCGGAGGTGAACCCCGACGCGATCGACGGTTACACCGCGCGCAACATCATCGCCAATCCGAACTGTTCGACCGCGCAGCTCGTCGTCGCGCTCAAGCCGCTGCACGATGCGGCGACCATCAAGCGGGTCGTCGTCAGCACCTATCAATCGGTTTCCGGCGCGGGGAAGGCCGGGATGGACGAGCTGTTCGAACAGAGCCGCGCGATCTTCGTCGGCGATCCGGTCGAACCGAAGAAGTTCACCAAGCAGATCGCCTTCAACGTCATCCCCCATATCGACGTATTCCTGGACGACGGTTCGACCAAGGAAGAATGGAAGATGGTGGTCGAAACCAAGAAGATCCTCGACCCCAAGGTCAAGCTGAACGCCACCTGCGTGCGCGTGCCGGTCTTCGTCGGCCATTCCGAGGCGGTGAATATCGAGTTCGAGAACGAGCTTTCCGCCGATGCGGCAATGGATATCCTGCGCGAAGCGCCCGGGATCATGCTGGTCGACAAGCGGGAGGACGGCGGATACGTCACCCCGGTGGAGAGCGCGGGCGACGGCGCGACCTATATCAGCCGCGTGCGTGAAGACCCGACGGTCGAAAACGGCCTGACGCTGTGGTGCGTGAGCGATAACCTGCGCAAGGGCGCGGCGCTCAACGCAGTGCAGATTGCCGAATTGCTCGGCCGCAAGCACCTGAAGAAGGGGTGACGCGCGCGAGGGCTTGCGGCACAAAGCGTCGCATGACCCTTTCCGCCGACCTCTATTTCAGCTTCCGCAGTCCCTACAGCTACCTCGCCATCGGGCGCTATCGCGCGATGGCGAGGCAGTATGCGGTCGATATCGCGCTGCGGCCCGTCTATCCGCTGGCCATCCGGCAGCCCGATTTCTTCGAGCGCAACCACCCGAACTGGCTGCGCTATACCTTCCTCGACATGGCGCGGGTGGCGCAGTTTCACGGCATACCGTTCGGCGCACCGCGGCCCGACCCGATCGTGCAGGACGTGGCGACCCGCCGGATCGCGCCCGATCAGCCCTATATCCGCCGGATCACCCGGCTGGGCCAGGCGGCGGCCCGGCGCGGTGCAGGTCTGGTCTTTGCTCACGAGGCGGGGCAACTGATCTGGGGCGGGGCGGAAAACTGGCACGAGGGCGATCATCTCGCCACCGCTGCGGCGCGCGCCGGCCTCGATCTCGCCGAGCTGGATCGGGAGGTCGCAGACGAACCGGAAACGCTCGATGCCGAGATCGCGGCGAACCTGCAGGCGCTGGAAGACGCCGGCCATTGGGGCGTGCCGACGCTGGTGTTCGATGGGGAGCCGTTCTTTGGGCAGGACCGCATCGAAATGGCCCAATGGCGCATGGAGCAGAAAGGGCTGGCCGAACGATGACGGGAACGCTCGTCGAACATCCACCGCGCCGCCTGGCGGGTCTGGCGTGGGAGGGGACATATGTCGAGGCTGCCGATGGCGCTGTCCGGCGTTTGATGGACGATCTTTTCGCCAGACTGGGCGACCGCCCCGAAACGCTCTGGGGTGTTTCCTGGGAAGATCGACCTGATGGCTTCCGGCACTTCGTCGGGATCGAGAGCGACCGCGACTTGCCCAGCCTCCAGTGGCTGGACCTGCCCGCGCTGGCCAGCCTCACTGCCGATCATTCTGGCGGCGATGCAACCGGTGTTTATGGCGAGCTGCAGGCGCTACGGGACGCACGCGACATGGTGCGGCGACCCGGCGGGCCGGACATGCTGGACGAACATCGCCGCGATGGGGGCCCGGCGATGCGGGCCCACCTCGTGGTTGCCGAAACGACCGATTGAACGAAGGAAGCAGACCGGGATGAGCGAACGGGTTGAACAGACGATATCCTCTTTCGACGGCACCGAGCTCGCCGTGCACCGCATGGGGGCGGGGCGGCCGGTGGTGCTGCTCCACGGCCTGTTTTCCAGCGCAGAGATGAACTGGGTCCGCTTCGGCCATGCGGGCAAACTGGTCGAGGCCGGGTTCGAGGCGATCATGCCCGACCTGCGCGCCCACGGGACGAGCGGGAAACCGCACGCACCGGAAAGCTATCCGCCGGGCGTTCTGGCTCGCGATGCCGCGGCGCTGGTCGCGGCGCTCGACCTCGACGATTACGATCTGGTCGGATTTTCGCTGGGCGCGCGCACGTCCGCACGCGCCGTGATAGAGGGGCTGCAGCCCCGCCGCCTGGTGCTGGCGGGCATGGGGCTGGAGGGGCTGGCCGGGTGGAACCGCCGGGCAGCCTACTTCATCGATGCCATCGACCGCTTCGACGAAGTGAAGCGCGGCGATCCGGCCTTCATGCCGGTCAGTTTCATGAAAACGATGAAGATCGACCGCGTCGCCGCGCGCCTGCTGTTGCAGGCGGTGGACGATACCGCCCCGGCGGAGCTGTCGGCGATCTCCATGCCGACGATGGTGCTGTGCGGCGACAAGGATGACGACAACGGTTCTGCGGAGCGGCTGGCCGAAACGCTGCCCGATGCCCGCCATGTGGAAATTCCCGGCACGCATATGGGATCGGTGACCGAAGGCGCGCTGGGCGATGCTCTGGTGCGGTTCCTGGGCAACAACGATTGATCGGCTGTGGGGCGGCGTTGTTCGGTGGCTTGATTCGCCGCGAACGGCGGTTCACAAACCAGTATCTGCGGAAACCGCCCAGTATTTGCGGAAACCGTATTGTCGACTGAGAGGATCGCCACCGTCATGAAATTTGCATCCGTTGCGCTTGCCGCGCTCGCCGTATCGCTTGCCACGCCTGCCGCCGCGCAGCAGAGCGCCGACGAAGGCACCGCCGCCGCCTCGCAGTATCCGATGACGCCGGAAGGCGCGGCCGAATGGGTCGCGATGGTGGAGAAGGACCTGTTCGACTACTCGGTCGAAGCGAGCCGGGTCTATTGGGTCAACGCCACCTATATTACCGAAGATACCGATGCGCTTGCCGCGCAGGCGGGCGCCGAAGGGACTGAGAAATCGGTCAAGTACGCGCTGGAAGCAGCGAAGTACGCGCAGGTCGAAGGGCTGGACGTGGATGTTGCGCGCAAACTCGACATCCTGCGCAACGGTATCGTTCTGCCCGCGCCCACGACCGAGGGCGCGGCGAACGAACTGAACCAGATCGCCACCAATCTGCAAAGCCAGTACGGCAAGGGGAAGGGGACGCTGAACGGACAGCCGATCTCCGGATCCGACATCGAGGCGGAGATGGGCAATCTCGACCACACGCCAGAAGAATATGCCGAAATGTGGGCGAGCTGGCACGACGATGTCGGCGCGCCGATGAAGGAAGATTACGCCCGCCTGGTCGAAATCGCCAACGAAGGCGCGGCTGAGCTGGGCTTCGACAATGTCGGGGCGATGTGGCGGTCGGGGTACGACATGGACCCGGACGAGTTCACCGCCGTGACCGACCGCCTGTGGGAAGAAACACGCCCGCTTTACGAGGCACTGCACACATATGTCCGCTGGAAGCTGAACGAGAAATACGGCGATGCGGTTCAGGCGAAGACGGGCCCGATCCGGGCTGACCTGCTGGGCAATATGTGGGCCCAGGAATGGGGCAATATCTATCCGCTCGTCGCGCCCGAGGGTGCGGGCGAACTCGGCTTCGATATCGGCGAACTGCTCGAAGCGCAGGGCAAGGACCCGCTCGACATGGTCAAGGCGGGCGAGGGGTTCTTCTCCTCGCTCGGTTTCGAGCCTTTGCCCGAAACGTTCTACCAACGCTCGATGTTCACCAAGCCGGCCGACCGAGAGGTCGTCTGCCACGCCAGCGCGTGGGATATCGACAACAAGGACGATATCCGGATCAAGATGTGCATCAAGGTGAACGCCGACGATTTCGTCACGATCCACCACGAGCTGGGCCATAACTATTACCAGCGCGCCTACAAGGATCAGCCCTACCTCTACCTCAACGGGGCGAACGACGGTTTCCACGAGGCGATCGGCGACATGATCGCGCTGTCGATCACGCCCGAATACCTGGTGCAGATCGGCCTGCTCGACCGTGCCCAAGTGCCGGGGGCGGACAAGGACATCGGCCTGCTGCTGCGCCAGGCGATGGACAAGGTCGCCTTCCTGCCTTTCGGCCTGCTGGTCGACAAGTGGCGCTGGGGCGTGTTCGACGGTTCGATCAGCCCGGCGGAATACAACACCGCCTGGGTCGATCTGAAGCGCGATTACCAGGGGATCGTGCCACCGGTGGAGCGGCCGGCCGATGCCTTCGATCCGGGCGCGAAGTATCACATCCCCGGCAACACACCCTACATGCGCTATTTCCTCGCGCGGATTCTGCAGTTCCAGTTCTATCAGGCCGCGTGCGAGCAGGCCGGGTGGGAAGGGCCGCTGCACCGGTGCAGCTTCTATGGCAACGAGGAAGTCGGGCGCAATCTCAACGCCATGCTCGAAATGGGAGGCAGCAAGCCCTGGCCGGACGCGCTGGAGGCGTTCACAGGCACCCGCGAGATGAGCGCACGCCCGATGCTCGAATACTTCGCCCCGCTGAAGGCGTGGCTGGACGAACAGAACAAGGGCAAGCCAACCGGATGGTAACGACGGCAAATGCCAGTCGCGGCGGTCGGGCGCATATCGCTTGAGCGCCGCGAAATCAGGGATGGCGACGGTGGGCTGGCGCGAGCTGGTCCACCTGCCCGAACTGGGGCTGCACAATGTCCCGGCCAAGATCGACACCGGTGCCCGCACGTCCTCGCTGCACGGGGTGGTGCTGGACAAGTTCGAACGCGACGGCGCGGAATATGTCCGTTTCGCGGTCGATTTCGAGCGTCAGCATGTCCGCCAGGTGTGCGAGGCGGTCCATGTCGACAGACGCGGCATCACCAGCTCCAACGGCGAGACCCAGTTCCGCTATGTCATCAAGACGCCATTGACGATCGGTAAACGGGAATTCCGCGCCGAGATCAGCCTTGCTGATCGTTCGGATATGAAATTCCCGATGCTTATCGGCCGTTCTGCGCTAAGGCGCAGGTTCGTCGTCGACTCGGGACATTCGTGGCTTCAAACCCCCGGGCTCGAGGTGGAAAAAGGCTACAAACCATGATCTTGCAGCCATGAAAATCGCCATGCTCGCGCGCAATGCGGAACTCTATTCGCACCGGCGCCTGGTCGAGGCGGCGGAGGAGCGGGGGCACACGCTCGACATTCTCAACACCCTGCGCTGCACCGTGCATATCGCCAGCCATCGCCCCACCGTCAGCTACAACGGCGAAACGGTGAGCGGTTATGACGCGGTGATCCCGCGCATCGGTGCCTCGATCACCAATTACGGGCTGGCAATCCTGCGCCAGTTCGAAATGGCCGGCGTCTGGCCGCTGAACGAAAGCGTCGCGATCGGGCGCAGCCGCGACAAGCTGCGTTCGATGCAGATCCTCGCCAAGCATGGCCTGGGCTTGCCCCTGACCGCTTTCGCCCACGACCCGAAGCAGACCGAGGAAGTCATCCGCTCGGTGAAGGGGCCGCCGGTTGTGATCAAGCTGCTCGAGGGAACACAGGGTATCGGCGTCGTCCTGGCCGAAACGGAAGCGAGCGCCAAATCGGTGATCGAGGCGTTTCGCGGTGCCAACGTCAACATCCTGGTGCAGGAATTCATCAAGGAAGCCGGCGGTACGGACATTCGCGCGCTGGTGATCGGCGGCAAGGTCGTGGCCGCGATGCAGCGCACCGGGGCCCCCGATGATTTCCGCAGCAATCTGCACCGCGGCGGCAGTGCCAAACTGATCAAGATCACTCCCGAAGAACGCTCCACCGCCGTGCGCGCGGCGCGCAAGATGGGCCTCAACGTCTGCGGCGTGGACATGCTGCGCAGCAACCACGGCCCGGTGATCATGGAAGTCAATTCCTCGCCCGGCCTCGAAGGGATCGAGGCGGCGACCGGCAAGGATATCGCCGGCATGATCATCGATTTCGTCACGGTCAACGCCAAGGCGTGGAAGACGAAGACCAAGGGGAAGGGATGACGGCTCTAGGCTATTTCGGTCAGTTAGTACCTGACGAGTTTATGGGTGTTTCCGGGAGTGTCTACTACTCGGGCGAGATAGCTTTTAGCGAAACCAAGCCAGTCTACCTTCTCGGCCTGAATCCCGGCGGGTCCCCGGTGAAACAGGCTGCAGAAACCGTGGGGCGGCAACTCGAAACCTGTTCCCAACCAGCGCGCAGACTGTGGTCTGCATACGCCGATGAAGAGTGGCTCGGCAAGGCTGCCGGAACCCATGGGATGCAGCCTCGCGTTCTACATTTGTGTGATAAACTGGGGTTGGACCCACGTAGAACCCCTGCCAGCAACCTGATTTTCGTGAGATCGGCGAGAGGAGCTGACCTTGGATCATCCCGACGTGACTTGATCGATAGGTGCTGGCCTTTTCACGACGCTGTCATTCGGACCCTGAATATCAAGATGGTTGTCTGTTTTGGCAGACTCGTAGGTCAGGAGGTTCGAAACCGCCTAGGAGCTCATTGGGAGCTAGCCACGTTTACAGAAGAGAACCGGCGACGCTGGCGCTCGACGATCCACGCCTCAGAGCGTGGCACATACGTGGCCTCCCTGACGCACCCCAGTGTCGCGGCATGGAATGTTCCGGCGACGGATCCTACGCCGATGGTTGCGAGCTATTTGAAGCAATTCACCGAAACGGCGGTTCGTTGAAAGCCCTCAGCTTGCGGGAGTGCAGGCGGCTGCCTTCCTCGCGCAGCAATCGGCAGGTTGTGACGCCGATCTGCATGTGCGCGGCGATTGCTTCTTCGTAGAACTTGTTCGCCTGCCCCGGCAGCTTGATTTCGCCGTGGAGCGGCTTGTCGGACACGCAGAGCAGCGTTCCGTAGGGGACGCGGAAGCGATAGCCCTGCGCGGCGATGGTGGCGCTTTCCATGTCGATCCCGACCGCACGGCTGAGCGAGAGGCGGCGGGCGGACTGGCTGTAGCGCAGTTCCCAGTTGCGATCGTCGGTGGTGACCACGGTGCCGGTGCGCATCCGCCGCTTCAGATTGGCGCCGTGGGTGCCGCTGACATCTTCCGCCGCCTTGGCCAGCGCCTGCTGCACTTCGGCAATCGCCGGCAGGGGAATTTCAGGTGGGAGCACCGGGTCGAGCACGTGGTCGTCGCGCAAGTAGGCATGGGCGAGCACGTAATCGCCGATTTTCTGGCTGGGGCGCAGGCCGCCGCAGTGGCCGATCATCAGCCATGCCTCGGGCCGCAGCACGGCAAGGTGGTCGCAGATCGTCTTCGCGTTGGACGGGCCGACGCCGATGTTGACCAGGGTGATCCCGCCGCGGTTCTTGCCGATCAGGTGGTAGGCCGGCATCTGGTGGCGACGCCAGGCGGTGTCCGACAGTTCGGCGCGGGCGTTCTCGCGCGGGGTGTCGAGATAGAGGCCGCCGGCTCCGGCGAGCGCGGTGCAGTCGTCGCTGCCCAGTTGCGCGCCGGCCCAGTCCACGAATTCATCGACGTAGCGGTGATAGTTGGTGAACAGGATGAAGCGCTGGAAGTGCGCCGGATCGGTGCCGGTATAGTGCGCCAGCCGGGCGAGGCTGAAATCGGTCCGCAGCCCGTCGAACAGCGACAGCGGGAACGGGTCGCCCGGCGCGCCCAGTTCGTACCCGTCGGCAATCTCGTCGCCGATATCGGCCAGCTCGGTCGCGGGGAAATGGCGTGCCAGCTCGTTCGGGCTGATGCCCGCCAGTTCGGCCCCGGCGTCCCCGTCGAGCACGTAGGGGAAGGGGATTTCCTGCCGCGACTGGGCGACTTCGCAATCCACGTCGTATTCGCTCGCGATCAGGCGGAGCTGTTCCGTCAGATAATCGGCGAACAGGCGGGGGCGGGTCACGGTCGTGGCGTAGATGCCGGGCGCGTTGAGCCTGCCGTAGGCGCGGCTGCTGTCGGCGGGGCGGGTGCCGCCCCTGAAGCGCAGCCGAATTTCCGGGTAGGCATAGCTGCCATCGCTGCGCTTTTCCGGCTTGGGCAACGTGCCTTCGCGCGCGAAAGCAACGATGTCGGTGCGCAGGCGTTCGACCGACTCGTCGTAGAGCCGGATCAGGTCTTCGATAATTTTCTCAGGTGATTCCATCGGCGGCAGATAGCGCCGCTCGCGTGACATTTCAAAGTCCCGCTATATTGCGGCCAAAGAAAAAGGGCGCGAACCCCGTGTGAGGCCGCGCCCTTTTTGTGTTTCTTTCGAACGGGATCGCAGCGATCTCGCCCGGCCGTGCAAGCCAATCAGCTTTCGCTGGTGTCTTCTTCGGCTTCGGCAGAATCGTCTTCTGCATCCGACTGATCGAGCATGTCCGCCGGGATTTCACCGGGTTCGAGCGTGGGATCGACGGCATTGGCCTGGGCCATTTCCTCGATTTCCTTCTGCTCGTCTTCGAACATCTGCGCGAGCACGTCGATGCCCTGGCTCTGCAGCTCGGCTTCGTCTTCCGAACGGGCGACGTTGGCCTTCACCGTCACGTGAACTTCGGGATGCAGCGCGATGGTGACATCGTGCATACCGATGGTCTTGATCGGGTGGCCCATGACGACCTGGCGCTTGTCGATCTCGTGACCCTTGTCAGCAAGGCCCATGACGATGTCACGCACATTGACCGAGCCGTAAAGCTGGCCGGCGTTCGACGAAGCGCGGATCAGAACGATCTCGACACCGTCGATCTTTTCGCCCTGCTTTTCGGATTCGCCGCGACGTTCCGCGTTTTCCTTTTCCAGGCGTTCGCGGTTGGCTTCGAAGACCTTGCGGTTCGCTTCGTTCGCGCGCAGCGCCTTCTTCTGCGGGAGCAGGAAGTTGCGGGCGTAGCCGTCCTTGACCGAGACGACATCGCCGATGCTGCCCAGGTTTCCGATGCGTTCGAGGAGGATAATGTCCATGTCTACTCTCCCCTCACTTCACGACGTAGGGCAGCAGGCCGATGTGACGCGCACGCTTGATCGCCTTGGCGAGTTCGCGCTGCTTCTTGGCACTGACTGCGGTGATACGGCTGGGGACGATCTTGCCCCGTTCGGACATGAAACCCTGGAGCAGGCGCACGTCCTTATAATCGATGGTCGGCGCATTCTTGCCCGCGAAGGGGCAGGACTTGCGGCGGCGGAAAAACGGACGGGCCATCAGTCGCGCTCCTCACGGTCGGCGCGACGCTTGCGGTCGCGGTCGCTCTTGCGCATCATCACGCTGGGGCCGCCTTCGTGTTCGTCGACGCGAATGGTCATGTAGCGGATGACGTCTTCGTTGATGCGGGTCTGGCGCTCCAGCTCTTCCACCACGGCACCGGGGCCTTCGATGTTGAGCAGGACGAAATGCGCCTTGCGGTTACGGTCGATCTTGTACGCGAGACTCTTCAGCCCCCAGGTTTCGGTCTTGGTGACCTTGCCTTCGTTCTGTTCGACGATTTCGGTGGCGGTTGCCGCCAGCGCGTCGACCTGGCTCTGGCTCAGGTCCTGCCGCGCGAGAAAGACATGCTCGTAGAGAGCCATGCTTCGCTTCCTTCACTCTGCAATGCCGATCGCTGGCTGATCCGCGGGATTGCGGGGCCCCTCCGGCTTTCTTCGTTTCCCCACCGGCACTACGTCCGGCGCGGGGAAGGCGGGCACATAGCGCCGTGGGCGCGGAATGCAAGGCAAAGGTTGGGCTTGTGCGCCATGCGCGCTCGCGGCAGTGCGACGCAAGCACTTGCGAAACAGGAGGTTCCATGCCCGGCGGTCTTGTTGCCCTGCTTGACGATGTATCAGTGATCGCCCGAACCGCAGCGGCTTCGATCGACGACGTGGGCGTCGCGGCCAGCCGCGCGGGAACCAAGGCAGCAGGCGTGGTGATCGACGATGCGGCGGTCACCCCATCGTATGTCACCGGGCTTTCCCCCGCGCGCGAACTGCCGATTATCTGGAAGATCACCAAGGGCAGCCTGAAGAACAAGCTGCTGATCCTGTTGCCCGGCGCCCTGCTGCTCAGCGAATTCCTGCCGGCGGCGATCATCTTCGTCCTCATGCTCGGCGGGGCTTACCTCAGCTACGAAGGCGCGGAAAAAGTGCTGGAGAAGCTGGGCGGGGCCAAGCACGGCGAAACGCTGGAAGATCCGATTGCGGACCCGGTCGCGTTCGAGAACCGGCGCGTTTCGGGCGCGATCCGAACCGACTTGATCCTCTCGGCCGAGATCATGGCCATCACCCTCAACGAAGTGGCGGTGGAAACCCTCTTCACCCGCGGGGCGGTGCTCGCCCTTGTCGGGGTTGTGATAACCGTCGTCGTCTATGGATCGGTGGCTCTGATCGTTAAAATGGACGATGTCGGCCTGCACATGGCAGGGCGGGACTCGTTGGCTTCGCGCCGTATCGGACGATTCCTGCTGGCCGCGATGCCGAAGCTGCTGACCGCACTGTCGGTGATCGGAACGATCGCCATGCTCTGGGTCGGTGGTGGAATCATTCTGCATGGCCTGGACGAGCTGGGGCTGGGCGCTCCAGCCGACTGGGCGCACGGCGTGCAGCATGCGGTCGAGCGGGCTACCGGCGCCTTGTCGGGCATTCTGGGCTGGGCGACGTATGCCGGCCTATCGGCGCTGTTCGGCCTGGCCCTCGGCGCGCTCCTCGCGACCGTGCTGCACAAGGTGTTCCGGTTCGGCGAAGGCCACTAGAGGCGGGAGAGCACGTCGCGCGCAAACAGGCTCAAGGTGTCGTCGCGCGCGCCCATGATTACCACCCGGTCGCCAGCCCGCGCGATGGAGGCGATGCGGTCGCCGCAGGCCTTGCGCGTGGGAATATATTCGGCCTGGCCGCCGGCATCCTCTATCAGGCGGACAATCCGTTCGCTGCCTTCGCTGCGATCGACCGTGCCGCCGAAATAGACGGGGTCGCACAGGATCGTGCGATCATCCGGCCCAAGTTCGTGGGCAAAGGTTTCCGCCAGTTCGCTCCCCATCTGCCGCAAGGGGCCGTAACCGTGGGGCTGGAAGAAGGCGATCACCCGGCCTTCGTGCGCCTTCAGCGTGCGCAGCGTGGCAGCGCATTTTTCCGGGTTGTGACCGAAATCGTCGATCACGGTAATGCCGCTCGCCGAAATGCCGACCATGTCGAACCGGCGCGCCAGGCCGCGGAAATCCGCGAGGGCGGCAACCGCTGCGCCCACCGGTACGCCCGCTGCAGCCGCCGCGGCGATGGCGGCCAGCGCGTTCGAGAGGTTGTGCCGCCCCGGCATATGCAGCGTCAGCGCATGTTCGGCGCCGTCGTGGCGATCGATCACCAGCGCAGCCTGGCGGATCGGCCCTTCGGCGATGGAGCCGGGCACGATGCCGATTTGCGCCTTGTCCTGCTCGATCCCGAAAGTGATGACCTCGTTCGCGCGCGGCAGCAGCGCCAGCGCCTCGGCATTGTCGGCGTTGATTACCGCGATCCGGCTGCGGGAGAGAAAATCGCCGAACAGCTGGCGCAATTCGTCCATCCCCTTGTGATCGAGGCTGACGTTCAGCAGCACGCCAATCGCCGGGCGGTACAGCGCGATCGATCCGTCGCTTTCGTCCACTTCGCTGACATAGATGCTTCGCCCTCCGACAAGCGCGCTGGCATTGGGCCGTTCGTCGGACACGAAATTCTTCATCACCGCGCCGTTCATGACCGTCGGGTCACGGCCAGCCGCGTGCATGATCCAGCCCAGCATGCCGGTGACAGTGGACTTGCCACTGGTGCCCGCCACGGCCAGCCCCGCGCCGGCGGTGTTGAACAGGATCGAATTGAGCTGCGCACGGCTCATCCGCAGGCATCCCATTTGGTTTGCGCGGACGATTTCGGGCACGGTGTCTTCCACCGCCGCGGATGCCACGAGTATCTGCCGGTCGGACACGATTCCGCTGCCGTCCTGCGGATATAGCGCGAAGCCCTGGCTTTCGAGCGCGGCGAACTTGTCCGGCGTGCGCCCCTGGTCGCGGCTGCGGTCGCTGCCGCCGACATCGGCCCCGCGCCCTTTCACGATCTGGGCAAGGGGCAACATGCCCGACCCGCCGATCCCGCAGAAAAAGAACGGGCGGGCGAAAAGCTCTTCGGTAGTGGGGATTTCATGCATCGGGCGGGTTGGTATTCAGTTGTTCGGGCCGATACAAGCATGCTGGCTTCGCCCGGACAATCGCCACCTTGCCCCGGCGCGCTACAATCCCTAGATGCCGCGCCAGAATGTGCCGCGCGCTGAACGCCGGCAAGCGGATCGAGATTGATAGATGTCCCTGTTCATTTTCCTCTTCGTGCTCCAGGCGATTGTCGCCGCGGCTCTGGTCGGCGTCGTGCTGATGCAGCGTTCCGAAGGCGGCGGCCTCGGTATCGGGGGCAGTCCTACCGGGTTGATGAGCGCGCGCGGAGCGGCCGATTTCCTGTCGCGCGCCACGAAATGGCTCGCGGTCGCGTTCGTCGTGCTGTCGATCGCGCTTGCCGCGATTGCCGCCGAATCGGGCGGGCAGGACAGCATTACGTCGACGCTCGATCGTTCGCTTCCTGCCGATCCGCTCGGTCAGGCGGCCGGTGAACCGGCCCCTGCCGCACCCGCCGCGCAGCCTGCCGAGGCAAGCGACGACCCGCTGGCAGGCGCCACCGAATAACCTTCCGATTGCGGTAAATGTGGATTGCGGGCTCCGGCCTGCCGCATTCCGCTTGCCCCGACTCCATTCGCACGCTTAAGGCCCGACTCCCATGGCGCGGTACATTTTCATCACCGGCGGCGTGGTTTCATCGCTCGGCAAAGGTCTCATGGCGGCGAGCCTTGGCGCGCTGCTGCAGGCGCGTGGCTACAAAGTCCGCATTCGCAAGTTCGATCCCTATCTCAATGTCGATCCGGGAACGATGAGCCCGTATCAGCACGGCGAAGTCTACGTCACCGATGACGGGGCTGAAACCGATCTGGATCTGGGGCACTACGAACGCTTCACCGGCGTTTCCGCGCGGCAGAGCGACAATGTCACGTCCGGGCGGGTCTATCAGCAGATCATCGCGCGCGAACGGCGCGGAGACTATCTGGGCGCGACCGTGCAGGTGATCCCGCATGTGACCGACGCGATCAAGGAATTCGCGCTGGCCGACCAGGGCGATCACGATTTTATCCTGTGCGAAATCGGCGGGACCGTGGGCGACATCGAATCGCTGCCGTTCATGGAGGCGATCCGTCAGCTCAGGAACGAGCTTGAACCGGATCAGACGCTCAGCGTCCACGTCACGCTGGTGCCCTATATCGCGGCAGCGGGCGAGCTGAAGACCAAGCCGACCCAGCATTCGGTGCGCGAACTCGCCAGCCTGGGTATCAAGCCCGACGTTCTGCTGTGCCGCTGCGAACATCCATTGCCCGATAGCGAACGGCGCAAGATCGCGCAGTTCTGCAATGTGCGACAGGAATCGGTCATCCCGGCGCTGGATGCCCCGTCGATCTATTCCGTGCCGCTGCAGTACCATGCCGAAGGGCTCGACAGCGAAGTTCTGCGCGGCTTCGGCATCACGGATGCGCGGGAGCCCGATCTTGCCGCATGGCACGATATTGTCGACCGGTACGAAAACCCGGAAGGCGAAGTTACCATCGGGGTCGTCGGCAAATACGTGGGTCTTCCCGACGCGTACAAGTCACTCAATGAGGCGCTGGTTCATGGCGGCTTGGCCAATCGCGTGAAGGTCAATATCCGCTGGATCGATGCCGAGGTCTTCGAAGGAGACGACGCGGAAATCGCAGCCCGTCTGGAGCCACTGCATGGCATTCTGGTGCCTGGCGGATTTGGGGAGCGCGGATCGGAAGGCAAGATTGCCAGCGTCCGTTTCGCCCGTGAACGAAAGGTGCCGTTTTTTGGTATCTGCCTGGGGATGCAGATGGCCTGTATCGAGGGCGCACGCAGCGCGGGCCATGCTTCCGCCTCGTCGACGGAGTTCGGCGAAACCACCGATCCGGTGGTGGGCATCATCACCGAATGGATGAGCGAGGAAGGGCTGCAGAAACGGGAAGCCGATGGCGATCTGGGCGGTACGATGCGCCTGGGCGCTTATGATGCCAGACTGGCGGGCAACAGCCGCGTCTCGCACATCTATGGCGGCGAAACCCGGATTTCCGAACGCCATCGCCACCGTTACGAGGTCAATTCGGCCTATCGCGAACCTCTGGAGCAGGGGGGGCTGATCTTTTCCGGCATGTCGCCCGACGGGCTGTTGCCTGAAATCGTGGAGCGCCCCGATCACCCGTGGTTCGTTGGTGTCCAGTTCCACCCGGAACTGAAATCGAAACCGTTCGATCCGCATCCGCTTTTCGCGGGGTTCGTCGCGGCAGCTCTGGATCAGTCGCGCCTGGTCTGATCCGACGCTGCCGATCGATCGTTTCGGCAGGACATTTATCCCTTGCGGACAAGGGGCGGCGCCGTGCTGCGCAATTTCGCGTGCCGTTCTGGAACATCGTGCGAAGCATCCTTGCGCCGCGACTTTACATTCGTTGATTTTGGGGCATGATGCCCTGCGGCATCCGCGATTTTCCGCGGTTCGAGTCGTGCACAGGAATTGTCAGACAGAACTCGGCTTGGCCCGGGAGTGATCGTCTTCTGCGACCCGGACGATCACATCTTGGGACAAGGCGGCGTACGCGCCGCGGGGGCGGACTTTCGGGTTCGCCCCCAATCGCAGGGTATTTTCCATCTGCTGCAATTGCGCCCGAAACCTTGTGGAACCCCGCCCACCCGCCTGCCAGAGCAGGCGAGGGGCGGGTGCCGGTTTGGATATGGGTGCGCTTCGCGTCTCTGTCGCGGAGACGAGAGAGTTACGCTGCGTCGGCAGCCTTGCCTGCATCGTCGCTGCTGTCGTCCGCATCGTCGTCGCGCACAACTTCCAGCGTCTTCTGGCCATTAACGGCGATTTTCTTCGGCCGCATGGCTTCGGGCACTTCGCGCACCAGATCAATCGCTAGCAACCCGTCTTCAAGGCGCGCGTTTTCGACCCGGACGAAGTCGGCGAGTTCGAAGCGTCGTTCAAACCCGCGGTTCGCGATGCCGAGGTGCAGCATCTCGCCATCGTCATCGCCATCCTCACGCTTCTTGCCCTGAACCACGAGCAGGTTCTGCTGCGCGGTGATGTCTAGATCGCCAGAACGGAAGCCCGCGACGGCGAGCGTGATGCGATAATTGTCTTCCCCGCGGCGTTCGATGTTGAACGGCGGATAATTGTCGCCCGAATTGCTGCGGGCCTGCCGTTCCAGAAGGTCGAACAGGCGGTCAAACCCGACGGTCGAACGGCGATAGGGGGTAAAATCAAAACGATTCATCGAAACAAATCCTCTTCAGAGCAATTTGACACAATGCAGGGCCCGGAAAGTGGCGCCCTGCGATATTCGGAGAACGCATCCATTGCGGCATGGTCCTCCATTCGTCAGATAGGATCTGCTGCGGGCCGTTCAAGTGGCTCCACGCAGCGGCAGAAATCGAGGTTATTCAATGGCAACGCCCCAGGTCGATATCTATA
Organism: Pelagerythrobacter marensis; assembly: GCF_001028625.1. Taxonomy (NCBI): domain Bacteria; kingdom Pseudomonadati; phylum Pseudomonadota; class Alphaproteobacteria; order Sphingomonadales; family Erythrobacteraceae; genus Pelagerythrobacter; species Pelagerythrobacter marensis. The sequence goes on from NZ_CP011805.1 coordinate 683,687, forward strand.
CCAAGTTCGGATGCGGTTACTGTTTCCGCGCCAAGCGCCTGCTCGATGAAAAGGGTGTCGACTACACCGAATACGACATCACGATGGGCGGTCCGAAGCGCGAGGAAATGGTCGCTCGCGCGCCCGGCGCACGCACCGTGCCGCAGATTTTCATCGGCAGCACGCATGTCGGCGGATCGGACGAACTTCACGCGCTCGAACGCGAGGGCAAACTGGACGGCCTGCTCGCCGGATGACCCGGATCGCGGTTCTCCAGATGACTTCGGGCATCGCGCCGGTCGACAATGCCGCCGCGATCGTCGATGCTATCCGTGAGGCGAAGCGTGGGGGAGCGGAAATGCTCTTCACGCCCGAAATGTCGGGCCTACTCGACCGCGATCGCCGCCGGGCGCAGCAGAACATTGCGCCGGAAGGCGACGATTGCGTGCTGGCCGCCGTGCGCGAGGCGGCGGCGGAACAGGGCATCTGGGTGGCGCTGGGATCGCTGGCCATTGCGCTCGACGGGGCCGACGACGGTGCGCGTTGGGCAAACCGGAGCTTTCTGATCGGACCGGACGGGGCCATCGCCGCTCGGTACGACAAGATGCACATGTTCGATGTCGACCTCTCCAGCGGCGAAAGCTGGCGCGAATCGAACGCCTATCGGCCAGGAGATGCCGTCGTGACCGCCGAAAGCCCGGTTGGGCGATTGGGCCTGGCCATCTGCTACGATCTTCGTTTCCCGGCCCTGTTCGAGGCACTGGGGAACGCGGCGTGCGACGTTATCGCGGTTCCGGCAGCCTTCACCGTCCCCACGGGCCGGGCGCACTGGCATGTTCTCCAGCGCGCGCGCGCGATCGAAGCGAGCGCCTTCGTCGTGGCTGCGGCGCAGGTGGGCGAACACGCCGACGGTCGGCGTACATACGGCCACAGCCTGGTCGTGGACCCCTGGGGCGAAGTCCTCCTCGACATGGGCGGAGACGACGCAGGACTGGGATTTGCGCAGATCGACCGCCAGCGGATCACCGACGTGCGGCAGCAAGTGCCGAGCCTTGCCAATCGCCGCAAAATACCTGACTAGCGCCGCCGTCATGATCGTATTCGACCTCTCTTGCGCCGAAGGCCACCGTTTCGAAGGCTGGTTCGGTTCGTCCGGCGATTTTTCCGACCAGCATTCCCGCGGCCTGGTCACCTGCCCGCAATGCGGTTCGTCCGAAGTCGCGAAGGCACCGATGGCACCTGCCGTGCCAGTAAAGGGAAACCGCCGCGCGAACGAGCCGGCACCGACGCGGCAGGTTGCGGGGGGCAAGATACCCGCGGAAGTGCGCAAGGCGATGGAAGCGCTCGCCAATGCGCAGACCAAAGCGCTGGAAAACAGCAAGTGGGTGGGCGATGGCTTCGCCGAAGAATCGCGCGCCATGCACTATGGCGAGAAGGATCTGGAGGCGATCCACGGCAAGGCCACGCTGAAGGAAGCGCAGGAACTGCTGGACGAAGGAATCTCGGTCGCGCCCCTGCCATTCCCGGTGGCGGAGCCGGACGAACTCAACTGATTGCCAGCCCGCGCCACGTCCCCTAAACGGCGTGCCGCGTGCGCCCGTAGCTCAGTAGGATAGAGCATCGGATTCCTAATCCGGGGGCCACAGGTTCGAATCCTGTCGGGCGCACCATTTGCCAGGCCGATCAGCTCTCCGGGCCGAGTGCCGGGTCGAGGTCGCGGGGGCGGGTGAAGTGGACCAGACGCCCGCAATCGGGGCGCAGGTCGGCCCAATCGTCGATATCGAGTTCGAACACTGCAAAGGTGGCGGTCGGGTATTTGGTTGCCGCTTCGTCGAACAGCCGGTCTTCGGCCGATGGCGGGACCAGCGCGAACAGCGTTTCCTGCAGCCCGGGGTTGTGCCCGGCGACGAGCACGCTTTGGGCACTGCCGCCATGTTCGCGCACGACATCGAGAATGGTTTCGCCTTCCGCGAGATAGAGCCGCTTGTCGAACACCGGTTCCGCCTGGGGCAGTGCCGCTTCCAGCGTGCGGCGAACGCGCTCTGCCGGGCTGGCGAGCACCGTTTCCCAATCCGTGCCGTGATCGGCGATATGGCGGCCGATCAGGCGCGCGCCCTTGCGGCCGCGGTGGTTGAGACCGCGATCGAAATCGCGCTTGCCCACATCGTCCCATTCCGACTTGGCGTGGCGCAGCAATCCCAGGATCTTCACGACGGTTGGCAATCCTCTGTCTGACACTCTGCCCCGGTCCCTGAAGCACCGGTGGCCACACGTTGTAAAGCTTCCGCCAGCGTCAGCCTGATGACAGGCGTGCCGGCGGGGAAGGCCGAAAGGAGCCGGCTGGGAAAGGCCGACGATAGCACGACGAAATGCCCGCTGTCGTCTTTCGAACGGATCAACCGGCCGAATGCCTGCGACAGCCGGGCGCGGATAATCCGGTCGTCATAGGCCGAACCGCCATTCGCCGCGCGCCGGGCGCGGTGGAGGATGTCGGGCCGGGGCCAGGGCACCTGTTCCATGACGACGCAGCGCAGCGAACGCCCCGGAACGTCCACCCCGTCACGCAGGGCGTCGGTGCCCAGCAGGCTGGCGACCGGATCGTCACGAAATATGTCGACCAGGGTGCCGGTATCGATCGGATCGACGTGCTGGGCATATAGCGGCAAGCCGGCGCGCGCCAGCCGGTCCGCGATCCGCCCATGAACCGCGCGCAGCCGCCTGACCGCGGTGAACAGGCCCAGCACTCCGCCGCCAGCAGCCTCTATCAGCCGGGCGTAGGCGCCTGCCAGCCCGGGCAGATCGCCGCGTTTGATGTCCGTCACGATCAACACCTCTGCGCGCGAGGCGTAGTCGAACGGACTGTCGGCCTGGGCGCGCAGTGGTTCCACTTCGATATGCCGTGCGCCCGAACGGGCAATCGCGCTGTCCCAATCGTCGCCATCGCGCAGGGTGGCGCTGGTCAGCATGACCCCGTGCGCCGGTTGCAGCACGACTTGTGCGAACGGCTTCATCGGGTCGAGCCAGCGCCTGTGAATGCCGACGTCGAATTCGCGCGCGCCGTGATCGGCAGGGCTGCGATCGACCGCGAGCCAGTCCACGAATTCGGGATCACCGGGGCCGCCCAGCCGATCGAGCAGCGCTTCCCATGCCTGGATCAGATCGACCCGCCAGGCGAGCGAATGGCGGGCGCCTTCGATTCGGGCGCGGCCCTGACCGTCGAGCCAGTCGGGGCCATCCTCTACGATCGATTCCAGCCGCGCGCCGAGTTTCGCCAGAGGCTGACGGATCGCGACAAGTGCGGATCGCGCGGCCTGGGCGGCTTCGATCACGTTGCCGGGCAAGCCGGCAGCTTCGGTTTCGATGCCGTAGCCCGCTTCCTGCCCGCCGCTCTCGTCGCGGGCATAGACGCAGCTTCTCACTGCGGCGAGCAGCGCCTCGAGCGGGCCATAGGGCTCCCCATCGTGCAGCCGTTGCAGCCACCCGTCGGAGGGGAGGGCCTGTGCCGCCTCCAGCGCGGCCTCTACCGCTTCGCCGCCCGTTTCATCGTAACTGGCGACATCGGCCAGGCGCGCGGCAAGCCCCCGGCGGCGCCCGCGGTTCTTGCGTTCCGGCCCGACGATCCAGCGCCGCAGCTCAATCGCTTCCTGCCCGGTCAGTGCGGCTGCAAAAGTGTTGTCGGCAGCGTCGAAGACATGGTGCCCTTCGTCGAAAACGATCCGTGTCGGGCGCTGTGCCTGGTCGCGGCCCGGTCCGAATCCGGCGCGCGCGGCGTTGATCATCACCAGCGCATGATTGGCGATCACCAGATCGGCCTGGGCCGAAGCGCGCGCGGCACGTTCGATAAAGCACTTCCGATAGTGCGGGCACCCGGCGTAAACGCATTCACCGCGCTGATCGGTCAGTGCAGCGATCCCGCGCTTGCGGAACAGAGTGCCGAGCCAGCCGGGCAGATCCCCGCCGATCATGTCGCCATCCCGACTATAGGCGGCCCAGCGAGCCACCAGATGCGCCAGAATCGCCGCCCTTCCGCCGAAGCCGCCCTGCAAAGCATCTTCCAGATTGAGCAGGCAGAGGTAGTTTTCCCGCCCCTTGCGCACCACCACCGGTTGCGTGTCGTCGGCTCGCCGTTCGGGCCATGCGCGGCGGCTTTCGGCGCGCAGCTGGCGCTGCAGATTCTTGGTATAAGTCGAAACCCACACCGTGCCGCGCGCGGCCGCCGCCCATAGCGACGCCGGCGCGAGGTAACCCAAGGTCTTGCCGATCCCCGTTCCCGCCTGCGCCAGCAGCACGTGCGGCGCACCCCGGCCAGCGCGCGGCGCGAAGATCTTGCCTGCTTCGCGTGCATAGAGGTGCTGCCCATCGCGCCGTTCCGCGTCCGCGCCCGTGAGATGGGCGAGTTGCCCTTCGATTTCGGCCTCTTCGATCAGCACCTGGCCAGGGGCGGCGCGTTCGGGCGTTTCCTCCCATTCCGGCAAGCGTGAAAACAGCCATTTCTCCGCGCGCTCCGGGCGGGCGATATGGGCGGAGAGAACCTGTGCCCAGGGCCAGCGCAACCGGACCAGCGATTGCAGGGTCGACCAGGCGCCTTCGCGTTCTGCCCAGGCCGCATCGGAACAGGTTGCAAACAACACGCCGGCCGCCTGCTGGAGGAGCTGCGGAATTGCGTCATCCGCCTCCGGCTCGGCCAGGCCCAGCGCATGGGCCAGCCCCTTCGGCGTGGGGACGCAAAAGCGGGCCGGATGGACGAATGCGAACAGTTCCAGCAGATCCAGACCCGACAGGTCGGGATAGCCCAGCCGGTTCGCGACCAGTGGCGCGTTGAGCAGAAGCACCGGCGTATCGGCTGCAACCGTGATAGCTTCCCCCTTGGAGCAGCCTTGCGTCGGGCCCTCCGCCTGGCGCAGCCAGGTTCCGGCATGGCTCGCGTGAAGCGCGGGAAGGGTCACCGGTGGGGGCATCGGATGACGATGCGGCAGCCGGAACGGAAAGTAAACAAGGGCCTAACCGTCCGATTCCGCTCTTGCCGAACCTTTGCGGAATTGTGTCGCTGCGTATGGTACCGGAGGCACAGGTTCCGATAAATGCGGAAGGTCGAGCGATTGTTTTCACGAAACGGGGAACACGGCAATTTCCTGCTGCGTTATCGTTATGTCATGACCGCGAACGATCGCCATTTCCGCCATGCTGCATTTGCGACGATCGCGATCTTCGCGTTCGGTACAGGCGCGGTCGCCTGGGCGCAGACGGAGCCGGCAGCCGGCGGCGCTGGCGCAGACCCTGCAACGCACGGGATCGTCCTGCGATTGCCGGTCGATGTCCCGCCTTCGCCCGAAGTGCCCGATACGGACATTGTTCCCCTTCCGCTCGACGCTTCCCAGCGGGTACGCAATCCGGTGGTGATCCAGCTTCCGCCACCGGGCGTCAGACCTGAAGATGCACCGTCCCCGGATAACGCGGCGACGACCGGCCCTTCCGATGTTCCGGTCGTTGCCGACAGCCCGCGTGCCCAGCGCGGCGTGCCGGCGAATCGCCCGGCCGTGATCGCCGCCAGCACAGCGATTGCGCAGAGCGAAGGGCCCTCCATGCTTGCCCCGCCGGAACCCGCGGCCCCAACGGCTATGCCCGACACTCCGGCTGGCCCAGCGGCGGATGATGCTGCGGAAATGGGATGGCTGGGCCTGATCGCATTGGCGCTGGCCGGTCTCATACCTATCGCCCTGGCCGTGGCGGCAATGGTATGGGTGCGGCGGCGTACCGAGTCCGTATGAACTAGTTCACAACCCGTCAGGGTCGCAGGGAAGGGGCGTCTCGCGCGAGGCGCCCCTTTTCGCTGTGCCCTTCGCGCTTGCAACATGGGGCGGCTTCGGCAAGAGGCGGCATCATGACCGAGCAGACCCTTATTGAAGCCGCCCGCGTGTCCAAGGCCTGGCCGTTCCAGGAGGCGCAGAAGCTGCTCAAACGCTATCCCGATGGCAAGCCGGGCGGCGCACCGGTGCTGTTCGAAACGGGATACGGCCCGTCCGGCCTGCCGCATATCGGCACGTTTCAGGAAGTTCTCCGCACCACACTGGTGCGCCGCGCATATGAGGCGCTGATCGGCGCGCGACCCGAAGACGGGAAGACGCGGCTGGTCGCATTCAGCGACGACATGGATGGCCTGCGCAAAGTGCCCGACAACGTGCCGAACAAGGATATGCTGACCCGGCATCTCGGTATGCCGCTCAGCCGCATTCCCGATCCTTTCGGATCGAACGACAGTTTTGCGGGGACCAACAATCGCAAATTGCGCGAATTTCTCGACCGTTTCGGCTTCGACTACGAATTCGTTTCCGCGTCGGACCGCTACAATTCCGGCGCTTTCGACGATGCGCTGAAGCAGGTCCTGCGCAAGTATGACGATATTCTGGCGATCATGCTGCCGACCCTGCGCGAGGAACGGCGCAAGACCTATTCGCCCGTCCTCCCGATCAGCCCGGCCACTGGCGCGGTGTTGCAGGTTCCGGTGGAGGTCGTCGATGCCGAAGCGGGTATCGTGCGGTTCGCGGACGAGAATGGCCAGACCGTCGAGCAATCGGCGCTGGGCGGCAAGGCCAAGCTGCAGTGGAAAGTCGACTGGGCGATGCGCTGGTATGCGCTGGGCGTCGATTACGAAATGTGCGGCAAGGATCTGACCGACAGCGTCACCCAATCGGGCAAGATTGTTCAGGTTCTCGGTGGTCGCAAGCCGGAAGGGTTGATCTACGAATTGTTCCTCGATGCCAATGGGGAGAAGATCTCCAAATCGAAGGGCAATGGCCTGACGATCGAGGAATGGCTGACTTACGGCAGCGAAGAGAGCCTCGGTTTCTACATCTTCCCCAATCCGAAGAGCGCCAAGCAGCTCCATGTCGGGGTAATCCCGCGGGCGGTGGACGATTACTGGCAGTTTCGCGAACGCCTGGCGGAACAGCCGCTCGACAAGCAGCTGGGCAACCCCGCTTGGCACCTGCTGCGTGCCAATGGCGGCTTCGACGGTGCCGGCGCGCCGGGGGCGGGGGAGCGGCTGCCGGTAACCTATGGGCTGCTGCTCAATCTCGTCGGTGTGCTTGGCGCCGGGGCGACCCGCGATCAAGTCTGGTCCTACCTCGGCAACTACATCGACGACCCGGACCCCGCAAAGCTGCCTGAACTGGATCAGCTGGTCGACGCGGCGCTCGCATATAGCCGCGACTTCATCGCCCCTACGCTGGTTCGCCGAGCGCCGGCAGCAAACGAAGCGGCGGCGCTCAGAACGCTCGACATGGCGCTGGAAATGGTGACGGCCGATGCCGGGGCGGAAGAATTGCAGACGATCGTTTACGAGATCGGCAAGCAGGAGGAATTCGGCTTCGAAAACCTGCGCGACTGGTTCCGTGCGCTTTACGAAACCCTGCTCGGGTCGAGCCAGGGGCCGCGCATGGGCAGCTTCATCGCGCTTTACGGCATCGACGGCACGCGCAAGCTGATTGCGGAAGCGCTGGGCCGCGTCTGACAGGTATCGTCAGCCGCGCAGCGCAGCCGCCATCAGCCCCACTTGCGGGTGCGATACCATTTGGTGATGACGTACTTCACGCCCTGTTCCACCGGCGTACCTGCATGAATCGTGTCGTCGTTGGGCGAACCATCGGGCAAGGCGTTGTTCCAGGTCAGCAGCACGCCGGGTTTGGGCGGGATCTTGATGCCGACTTCGGTGAAATGCGTCTCTCCGCCGGCTTCCACTGCGTTGAGGAACGCCATTGCCGTCCATGACCGCTGGCCGCCCCGCTTGCGTTCCGATTTCCAGTAATCCTCGGTCGTATAGAACCAGTCGTTGTGCGGCTTGAACTGCTGGCCGGGCATATAGCGCTGGCCCTGAATCGCCTCGCCGGTTTCCGGTTTCAGGCCCAGGGCGTCGTCGATCCGTCGGGAAATGCCGGCGATGAACGGGTCGCGCGGGTCGAGGTTGCCCGAATAGGACGTGCGAAAACCGGTCGAATAATCGGCGTCGAACAGTGTACTGGGCTGGGCCACGGCGTCGATCATCAGGATCAGCCGCTGGCATTCCGCCGTGCTGAGAAACTGGCCGAAGGCGTAGATTTCGGCCTTGTCGGTCGGCACCTTGTACGCTTGCGGATCGGCTTCGAGCCGCTTGCGTACGGATGCGCCTACGCGTTTGAGCGCGTCCTTGTCGGGAATCGTTGCGGTCCTGGTCATTGCACGCTTTCCTATCAGCGCCAGATTGTGCTTCAAGAGGGGGAACGGGCTCGCCCGTTCGAAACGAGATTTTGGGAGGAGAGACGCGATGAACGATGTTCCCGCACGCCGATATCCGATTGTGGCGATGGCCCTGCACTGGCTGATCGCGATCGGGGTGATCGCGCAATGGCGCCTGGCGGTGGCGGGGGAGAACGCCGCGTCCGAGACTGCGGGGCGGGAAATCATGGGCAACCATTTCTCCCTCGGCGTAATCGTGCTGCTGCTGGTCCTGGCGCGTCTGGCCTGGCGCCTGGTGCAGCCGAACCCACCCCTTGCGAGCGATCTGGCGGCGTGGGAACGCTGGCTGGCGAAGGCGACGCATACGCTGTTCTACATCCTGCTGATCGTGATGCCGCTGGCAGGCTGGTACGCCATGTCGAAGTACGGCAACGGGGTGGACGTGTTCGGCATCTTCGCACTGCCCGCGCTGCCCGTTGCAGCAGACCCGGAAGGGGCGAGCGCGATCTTCGGCCTCCATGCCGCGGCGGGTATCGCCCTGCTGCTGCTGGCGGGGCTGCACATACTCGGCGCGCTGAAGCACACCCTGGTCGACCGCGACGGGAACCTGTTTCGCATGCTCCCCTTCGGCCGCCCGCGCGCCTGACGATACACGCAAAAAACCCCCGCCAGATTGCTGGCGGGGGTTTGCAAAGGGTCACCGGGCTGAGGAACCCCGGTGACGGGAAACGCATCACCAGAAGAAGTCATAGATCACATCGACGACCTGGCCGTTGTACGTGTTCACCAGCAGGACATCGTCGTAATAGCGGACCCAGCGATAGGGGCCGTAGGCCGGCGGCAGGCGATACTGCCATGGATCGTTGATCCAGTACCGGTTGCTGTAGAACACACTGCCAAGATGAAGGCCGATGCTCAGGCGGCTGTAGCGATAGCCGCGATAGGGCGCGTAATAGCGGCCGGGGCGATAGACGTGCCGGTTGGCCGCGCGATAGCGATGCCAGTTGTACCGGTTGTTCTTGCGCCAGGTGCGGTTCCACGCGCGATGGTTGCGATTGTCGGCCCGGCGTTCCCAGCGATCGCGACGGTTGTCGTTCCGGTCCCTGCGATTGTCGTGGCGATCCTGCCACCGATCACGGCGGTTGTCGTTGCGGTCCCGGCGGTTATCGCGGCGATCTTCCCAGCGATCGCGACGGTTTTCGTTGCGATCCTGGCGATTGTCGCGCCGGTCTTCCCAGCGATCACGCCGATTCTCGTTCCGGTCGCGCCGGTTGTCGCGCCGGTCGCGAGCCTGCTCGCGGCGACGCTCGCTCGCTCGTTCGGTGCGCTGGCGCTCACGCTGTTGCTGGGCTGCGCGTTGCCGTGACACGGTCTGGCGCGCGGCGTTGGCTTCGCGCCGTTCGCGGCTGCGCTGCGTCAGGCTGCGCAAGCCGGCGCGTTCACTGCGACGCTCCGTCCGCTGCGTGCGGGCCTCGCGCCGCTGCGAACTGCGTTCGCTGCGCACCTGGCGGCGTTGCTGCCGGGCCTGCTGGCGTTCGCCGCGGTCACGCTGCGCCCGCTGCTGTTCGGCCGCTTCGGCGGCGAATGTCGGGGCGGGAAGGGCGGTCAGCGCCATCGCGCCGGCCAGGCCGGTCAGTGCGCTCCCCTTCAGGAATTGTCCAAATGTCATATGCGGCTCTCCGTTCGATCGAGAAACGCCGCGCCCACCAACAACGGCCCCTCTGCTATAATGAGGCGTTTGTACGATGAAGCGAATGACCGCGAACTGAACCGCTCGTGCAGGCTTTTGTTCAGGTTCGCGCGCAAGGGCCTGAACGAATGCACTCGCTTCGTCGCTCGCCAGCAACACATGGACCGCATGTTACACTGTCCAGGGGAAGAAAACCGCCGGATGCGAACAATCGGACCCGAATGGCGGCGATGAACGCCGAAAGTGCTGGAAAGAGAAACGCGGCCGGTCATGGCGGGAAGCCTAGATCAGCGCGAGGGGTGTAGGAAAACGGTTTCTGCCGCGCAGCCGACCCCCGCCGCCCGAAAGGCTGCGGCGGGCACCCGGCCCGCCGCAGAACGTCACTGTGTCAGCGCGTCAGCTTCTTGTACGCCAGCCGGGTCGGGCGGTCGGCGGCGTCGCCCAGGCGGCGGCGCTTGTCTTCCTCGTAAGCTTCGAAGTTGCCTTCGAACCATTCGACATGGCTGTTGCCTTCGAACGCGAGGATGTGCGTCGCCAGGCGATCGAGGAAGAAGCGGTCGTGCGAGATAACCACGGCGCAACCGGCGAAGTTTTCGATCGCCTCTTCCAGCGCGCCCAGCGTTTCGACGTCGAGATCGTTGGTTGGTTCGTCCAGCAGCAGGACGTTGCCGCCCTGCTTCAGCATCTTGGCCATGTGCACCCGGTTGCGTTCACCGCCCGAGAGCTTGCCCACGTTCTTCTGCTGGTCCTGCCCCTTGAAGTTGAACGCGCCGACATAGGCGCGGGTGGACACGTCGTGGCCATTGACCTTCATGTAATCGAGCCCGTCGGAAATCTCTTCCCACACGTTGTTCTTGGCGGTCAGATCGTCGCGGCTTTGATCGACATAACCCAGGTGGACGGTGTCGCCGATTTCGATCGTGCCGCTGTCGGGCGTTTCCTGCCCGGTGATCATGCGGAACAGCGTCGATTTACCCGCGCCGTTGGGGCCGATCACGCCGACGATGCCGCCCGGCGGCAGCATGAAGGAAAGATCTTCGAACAGCAGCTTGTCGCCGTAAGCTTTCGAAATGCCTTTCGCCTCGATCACCTTGCCGCCGAGCCGTTCGGGCACCTGGATGACGATCTGCGCCTTGCCGGGTTTGCGCCCGTCCTGCGCATCCTGGAGCTGTTCGAACTTGCGGATACGTGCCTTGGACTTGGTCTGGCGCGCGCTGGGCGTCTGCCTGATCCATTCCAGCTCGCGGCTGAGCGCCTTCTGGCGGCCCGATTCCTCGCGGTTTTCCTGCTCCAGCCGCTTGGCCTTCTTTTCCAGGTACGTCGAATAATTGCCTTCGTAAGGATAGTAGGACCCGCGATCGAGTTCCAGAATCCAGCCGACGACGTGATCGAGGAAGTACCGGTCGTGGGTGATCATCAGCACCGCGCCGGCATATTCCTTCAGATGGTTTTCCAGCCATTCGACCGATTCCGCGTCGAGGTGGTTGGTCGGTTCGTCCAGCAGCAGGATCGAAGGCTTCTGGATCAGCAGACGGGTGAGGGCGACGCGGCGCTTTTCACCGCCCGAAAGATCGGTGACGGGCCAGTCGCGCGGCGGGCAGCGCAGCGCCTCCATCGCGATTTCGAGCTGGTTGTCGAGCGTCCACCCGTCGACCGCGTCGATCTTTTCCTGAAGGGTGCCCATCTCCTCCATCAAGGCGTCGAAATCGGTGTCGTCCTGGGGATCGCCCATTTCCGCGCTGATCGCATTGAACCGTTCGACCATGTCGGCCACTTCGCGCGCGCCGTCGCGCACGTTTTCCAGAACGGTCTTGCTCTCGTCCAGATGCGGTTCCTGCGGCAGGTAACCGACAGTGATGTTCTCGCCCGGCCATGCCTCGCCGGTAAAATCGGTGTCGATCCCGGCCATGATCTTCATCAGGGTGGATTTACCCGCACCGTTGGGGCCGACGATGCCGATCTTCGCGCCCTGATAGAATTGCAGGTTGATGTCGGACAGCACCGGCTTGGGCGCGCCGGGGAAAGTCTTGGTCATGTTCTTCATGACGAATGCGTATTGGGCGGCCATCAGTCGTCCTTCGGAAAATTCGCGGGGTTTCGGAGTTTCGCGCGCAGATAGGGCCTGCCGCGCGCGCGGGCAAGCCGCACTTCCACGCCTTGCCGCGGTCAGCCCCCGGCGGGGAAGCCGCGACGCAGCAGGAACGGCAGCATGGCAGCCTGAAAAGCGGCGCGGGCGACCAGGAACAGGGTGAAGGCGAGCCACAGGCCCCAGTTGCCGTGGGGCCAGGCGAACCACAGCGTCAGGGCATAGACGGCGCTGGCGCCCAGCATGGAAAGGAGCAGGGCCCGCGTCCAGCTCGCACCCACGAACACGCCATCGAAGACAAAGCCTGCAACCCCGGCGAAGGGGATCAGGACCAGCCAGATCGCCTGTTCCTGCGCTGCCCGTGCCACTGCGGGGGTTGCGGCGAAACTGGACAGGATCGGGTCTGCCAGCAGCGCGAAACCCAGCGCGACCAGCGCCGCCGCGCCCATTCCGCGGATCAGGATCGCGCGGATATAGGCGCCAAAGCCTGCGCGGTCGTCGGCGCCGCGCCGCTCCCCATTCAGCACTTGCGCCGCGTTTTCGAACCCGTCGAGCAGCAACGCGGTGAAGACGAACATCTGATAGAGAATGCCATTGGCTGCCAGCACGACCGGCCCGCGCTCCGCGCTCAGGCGGGTGAGCGCGGCGAGCGCGATCATCAGCACCACGGTGCGTAGGAACAGGTCGCGGTTGAGCGTCAGGAACGGGTGCAGGCTGGCCCAGCGCAGCACGGCCTTCTCGCGCGCAGCGGCGAGCAGAGCGGCCCCGTGGCTGCCGCGTGTGACGAAAGCGGCCAGAACCGCGAGCTTCGCATATTCGGCAATGAAGCTCGACCAGCCGACCCCGGCGATCCCCATGTCGAGGCCAAGCACGAACCACAGCCCGAGCGCGACGTTGAGCAGGTTGTAGAAGACCTCGATCGCCAGCACCGCGGCCATTCGCCGTTGTCCGACGAGATAGCCGACGAGCGCGAGGTTTAGCATCACGCCGGGGGCCGACCAGTATCGGATATCGGCATATGTCCGCGCCGCGCCCAGCACTTCGCCGCGCGCGCCGAGCGCGTCGAGCAGGGCCGGCATCAGCAGCGGCTTGGCCAGCAGCAGCGCGGCGGCGATGGCCAGGCCGATGGTTGCCCCGCGCAGCAGGATCGCGGCCTGTTCCGCCGTCCCGCTGCGCGTGCCCGCCTGGGCGACAAGGCCGGTCGTGCCCATCTTGAGGAAGTTCATCACCGTGAACAGCATGGCGAACAGCCGCGCCCCGACATCGACCGCACCCTGCGTCGCGGCATCGTCAAGCCGCCCGACAATCCACATGTCGCCCAGCCCGATCAGCGCGGTTGCCACATTGGTGACCATCGCGGGCAGGGCGATCGCCCAGATCACCCGCGTATCGAGCGCAGGGCGGCCGCGGGCAGCGGGGGCGGGTGGATCAGCGGAAATGGACCTTGCTCCCTTGTTGCCGCGGCCGGCCGCCGTCGTCGCGATCGCACCGGCATCATAGCCAACGGTTATAACCGGGCAGCCTTAAGCGATAAGACCTGTCCGGCGAAGGCTGCCAAGTTGTGTGCCTAGAGCCCCAGCAACGGTAATCAAGATGATACGCGCACCTTATTTTCTCTATCTCGGATCGACCGCGGACCCATTGTCCATCAAGACCTCGCGCGGGGTCGCCATGTTCCGTCCCGAAGACTGCGTCGGCGAATTCTCGCGCCCGCCCGGCAACCTCACCCTCGGCCTGCCGCGAATGGATTTTGCCGAAGCGGTCGCCGCGGGCGCGAAGACTCTGGTGCTCGGCGTGGCGAGCGCGGGCGGCGCGCTCAACGAAGAACTGGTGCGCGATGCCGAGGCAGCGCTGGATGCCGGGCTCGACATCGCTGCCGGCCTGCACGGCCGCCTGCGCGACGTGCCCCGCCTGGTCGAGGCGGCGGAGCGCAACGGGCGCGCGCTGATCGACGTGCGCGATCCGGCCTCCGATCTGAAAGTGGGCAATGGCCGCGCGCGCGCCGGCAAGCGCCTGCTGACGGTCGGCACCGATTGTTCGGTCGGCAAGATGGTCACGACGCTGTGCCTGGAAAAGGCGATGCGCGCGCGCGGCTATCGTGCCGATTTCCGCGCGACCGGGCAGACGGGCATCCTGATCGCCCGTTCGGGTGTGCCGCTCGATGCCGTGATCGCCGATTTCATCTCGGGCGCCATCGAGCAGCTTTCGCCCGAACGGCACGATGGCGGCTGGGACCTGATCGAGGGGCAGGGATCGCTGTTCCACCCCTCGTTCGCGGGGGTTTCCACCGGCCTGCTGCACGGCGCGCAGCCCGATGCGATCGTGATCTGTCACGATCCGGTGCGTGAACACATGCGCGGCCTGCCGCATTTCGCCGTGCCAGCGCTGGAAGACGCGATCGCGGCCAACCTGCAGGTGGCGCGCCTGACCAATCCGGCCGTTGTCCCGGTGGGCGTGGCGCTCAACACTTCCGCTCTTCCGGCGGACGAGGCGCGCGACTTGTGCGCGCGCACGGCGGACGCCACCGGGCTGCCCTGCACCGACCCCTACGCGCACGGCGCGGACCTCATCGTAGACAGGATCGACGAATGCTTCGCCAGCTCTCTGCCCGGCACGTCCCGTTCCGCCTGAACCGGCCGTTTCGTATCTCGCGCGGGGTCAAGACCGCGGCGGATACGGTGCGAGTGGAGATCGCGGGGGGCGGCCACGTCGGCCGCGGCGAAAGCGTGCCTTATGCCCGCTACGGCGAATCGATCGAGAGCGTGCTGCATCAGGTCGAGGCCGTGCGGGAGGAGATCGAGCGCGGGACAGGGCGCGATCGCCTGATCGAGATCATGCCGCCGGGTGCCGCCCGCAACGCGCTGGACTGCGCGCTGTGGGACCTGGAGGCGCGGATCGCCGGGCGGTCGATCACCGACGCGCTGGGCTGGGGGCCGTTGAAGCCGGTGCCGACCGCGATGACGATCAGCCTCGACACGCCCGCCGCGATGGCGCGGGCGGCGGCCGCAATCAGCCAGGTGCCGCTGCTGAAGGTCAAGGTCGATGCCGAAGACCCCGTCGATGCCGTGCGCGCGGTGCGCGAGGTAGCGCCGGGGCCGAGGATGATCGTCGACCCGAACGAAAGCTGGACGATCGCGCAGCTCGCCGGCTGGCAGGACGCCCTGGCCGATTTGCGGGTGGATCTGCTGGAACAGCCGTTGTCCGCCGATTGCGACGAGGCGCTGGAAGGCTTCGCGCGCCGGGTGCCCCTGGCGGCCGACGAATCGGGCCACGTGACCGGCGATCTCGCCCATCTCGCCCGGCGTTACGACGTCGTGAACATCAAGCTCGACAAGACCGGCGGGCTGACGACGGCCCTGGCGATGATGGAGGCGGCGCGGCAGGTCGATATCCGGCTGATGATCGGCTGCATGGTTTCCAGTTCGCTGTCGATCATGCCGGCCATGATCGTGGCGCAGCATTGCGGCTTCGTCGATCTCGACGGACCGACCTGGCTGGCGGAGGATCTGCCGGGCGGGGTGAGCGAAGCTGGCGGTGTGATGACACCGGCCGAACCCGGATTCTGGGGCGAGATATAGCCTGGGGTTATATCCTGCGCTGCGAATACGATTGCCGGGGGTGTTCCCGCGACGGGTCACTTTCGCAATAATGCTGTAACAAACGGAGGGCGGAATGAAAGATACGCAAGCGAACTTTGCAGGCAGAGTCGCCGGGCTGCTTGGCGCCGCACTGGTGCTGGCCGCGCCCGCCGCGGCGCAAGCCAGGCAGGGGCAGGACGATGGCGCGCCCGCCGATCTTCTGATTACCGGCGGCACGATCTATCCCGGCGGGGGCGATCCCTTCACGGGCGATATTGCCATAACGGGCGACCGGATCGTCTATGCCGGCCCGCAATACCCCCATACCGCGCAACGGACCATTCCCGCCGAGGGCATGATCGTCGCCCCCGGCTTTATCGATCCGCATACCCATGCCGACGATGCCCTGATGTCGGACATCCCGGCCGCGCGACTGGTGCTGCCTTTCATCACCCAGGGGGTGACCACGGCCTTCATCGGAGTAGACGGCCGGGGCGATCCGGATGTCGCGGTCACCTTCGGCGAGGATAGCGGGCGCGACTACGGCGTCAATTTCGCCACGTACGTCGGGCTTGGCGCCTTGCGCGGCGAAGTGATCGGCAGCGACGATCGCCCGCCCACGCAGGCCGAGCTGGCCGAAATGGTCGCCTTGACCGACCAGGCGATGTGCCAGGGCGCGCTCGGTCTTTCGACCGGGCTGTTCTACGCCCCGCAAAGCTATGCCGAGGAAGGCGAGGTCGTGGCCCTGGCCAGGGCCGCCGCGCGGCACGGCGGCATCTACGACAGCCATATCCGCGACGAATCGAGCTACACGATCGGGCTGGCCGGCGCGGTGGCCGAGGCGATCGACATCGGCAAGCATGCCGGCATCCCGGTCCATATCGCGCATATCAAGGCGCTGGGCGTGGACGTTCACGGGCAGGCCGGCGCGGTGATCGAGGCGGTCGAGACCGCCCGGGCCAACGGACAGGTAGTCCATGCCGACCAGTATCCCTGGCCTGCATCGGGCACCGGGCTTTCGGCCGCGCTGATGCCGCGCTGGGCACAGGACGGCGGGCGCGAGGCGATGCTGGCCCGTTTCGACGACCCGGACCAGATGGCGCGTATCCGCAGCGAAATGGCCGAGAACATGCGCCGCCGCGGCGGGCCCGCCTCGCTGCTGATCACCCGTGGCCCGGCTGACGTGCTGGGCAAGACGCTGGAAGATCTCGCCCCCGCGGCGGGCGGCGACCCGGTGCAGGCGGCGATCGACGTCCTGCGCCGTGCGGAAGCGGGCGTGGCCTCGTTCAATCAGGACGAAGCGGATATCGCCGCCTTCATGGTGCAGCCCTGGGTCATGACCAGTTCGGACGCGTCGGCGGGACACCCGCGCTATTACGCCAGCTACGCGCGCAAGTACGACACTTACGTGCGCGAACGGCAGGTCATCGACCTGAGGCAATTCATTGATCAAAGCACGGTCGTTCCGGCCAGGGCCTTTTCGATCGAAGACCGCGGCACCTTGAGCAAAGGCGCCTTCGCCGATGTCGTGGTGTTCGATCCCGAAGCCTATGCGCCGCGTGCCACCTTCCTCGAACCGACGCTGTTTTCCACCGGGGTCCGGACCGTGGTGATCAACGGCGTTCTTGCGCTCGACGAAGGCGCGCCGACCGGCAAGGCGGCAGGGCGCCCACTGCCGCGACAATCGAAGAGCACGAACTGCCCGGCACCATAGGGCAGCGGCGAAAGACGTCGCCACCAAAGGCGGCGGTCCATCAGAGGATGCTCGGAACCCGCCCGGAGAGAGGCGGACCGGAAAAGGTCGAAAAGCCTGGCGCCCGAGGCTGTGCGCGAGGCCCATATTGAAGGGAAAAAACATGACGGGAAAACTGATCACTTCGCATATCGCACTGGCGGGCAGCCTCCTGTGCGCATCGATGGCCCAGGCACAGGACACCGCCCCGACAGTGGAGGCGGCACCCGACCAGGCCGCGCAGGCCGCAAACACGGGCGAGGGACTGATCGTCGTCACCGGCTCGCGCATTCAGCGCGACGGCTATAACGCGCCGACCCCGCTGACGGTGCTCCAGGCCGAGGATATCGAGGCCACCGCGCCTGCCAATATCGCCGATTTCGTGAACCAGATTCCGTCGGTCATCGGCAGCTCCACCCCAGCCAGTTCGAACCTGTCGATGAGCGCGGGCACTTCGGGCCTCAACACGATCAACTTGCGCGGCCTCGGCACCAATCGCACGCTGGTGCTGCTCAACGGGCAGCGGTCGGTCGGATCGGCGCTGGGCGGCCAGGTCGATGTAAACACATTCCCCCAGGGCCTGATTTCCGGGGTCGAGGTGGTTACCGGCGGCGCATCGGCCGCTTACGGGTCCGACGCCGTTACCGGCGTCGTGAACTTCATCCTCGACGAGGATTACACCGGCATAAAGGCCGGGGCCGAAGCGGGCATCACCACTTATGGCGACGCGCCCAATTACCGGTTTGACCTGACCTTCGGCACCCCCTTTGCCGACGGGCGCGGGCATATCCTGCTGAACGGCGAGCTGGCGGTGAAGGATGGCCTGCACGGCGTGCCGCGCGACTGGAACGACAAGGGCTGGTACCAGATCAACAACCCCGCATACGCCCCGGGCAACGGCGAGCCGGAGCGGCTGATCACCGACCAGGCCGGGCTCAGCCTCGCGACTCCGGGCGGGCTGATCACCGATGGTCCGCTGCGCGGCCTCTACTTCGGGCAGGGCGGCGCGATCGGCCAGTTCGATTTCGGGACGGTCGTCAACCCGTGGATCATCGGCGGGGACTGGGCCATGACCCAGGTGAACGACACCCAGTCGCTGGACCCGGAAGAAAACCGCAAGAGCATCTTCGGCCGGATCAGTTATGAAGTCGCGCCCTGGCTCAGCGTCTTTGCCCAGGGCAGCTATGCCCGCTCGGTCAACCAGGGCCAACTGGGTATTCACCGCAACCAGGGCAATGTCACCATTCAGGCCGACAATGCCTTCCTGCCCGATGAAGTGCGCAGCGCCTTGCTGGCCGCCAACGAAACCTCGTTCCGCTTCGGCACGACCAACGCCGACCTCGGCGTGCGCACCAATCGCACAACGCGCGGAGTGCAGCGTTACGTCGTCGGCGCGAACGGCGAGTTCCCGCTGTTCGCCGATGTCGCCCGCTGGGACGTCTATTACCAGAAGGGCATTGCCAATACGCGGGAAGAGGCGCTGGGTATCGCCAACAACACGCGCTTCGCCCTGGCCACCGACGCGGTTTTCGCACCGGCAGGCAACGCGCTGGGCGTGGCGGAAGGCACGATCGTGTGCCGTTCCAGCCTGACCGACACGGACAATGGCTGCGTTCCGCTCAACCGGTTCGGTATCGGCGTGGCCGATCCCGCGGCGCTCGACTGGGTCCTGGGCGATCTCTACCGCGAGCAGCGGTTCGAACAGAACGTCTTTGCTGCCAATCTCTCGTTCACCGCCTTCGATCTGCCGGCCGGGCCGCTGTCTGTCGCGATTGGCGGCGAACACCGGACCGAGGAGGTTTCGGGCTATGTCGAGGACCGGTACCAATCGGGCTGGTTCACCGGCAATTACCTGCCCAGTTTCGGCGACTATTCGGTGACGGAGGGGTACCTGGAAGTCCTGGCCCCGATCTTCGACGGTTTCGATGTGAACGGCGCGATCCGCGCGACCGACTATTCCACCAGCGGTTATGTCACGACCTGGAAGCTGGGGGCGACCTTCGAACCAATGGACGGGCTGCGGTTCCGCGCCACCCGTTCGCGCGACATCCGGGCGCCCAATCTGGCGGAGCTGTTCACTGCTGGCTCGACGCGCACGAACACCGTGCTCGATCCGTTCAACAACAACCAGTCCACCCCCTTCGCCGGCACGAGCACGGGCAACCCGCGGCTCGAACCGGAAAAGGCCGACCAGTGGGGTGTGGGGGTCGTCGTCCAGCCGCGCTTCTTCCCCGGCTTTTCCGCCTCGGTCGATTACTACGACATCAAGATCAAGGATGCGATCGACTCGCTCGATGCCCAGACGATCATCGATCGCTGTCACGAGGGAGTTAGCGAGTATTGCGCGGCGATTGTGCGCGGGGCGAACGACTTCGGGACCAACCTGCAAATCTTCGAAAGCCCGTTCAACTTCGCATCGCAGCGAGCCCGCGGCCTCGATTTCGAGACGTCGTATCGCACCGATCTGGGGGCGGGCGCGCTTACCCTGCGTGGCATTGCCACGCTCTATCTTGAGAACACGGTGGACAACGGAATCGACCCGGCGGTCGATATCGTCGGGGAGAACAGCGCCTACGGCAATCCGGAGTTCGTCTATCGCATGATCGCGAGCTATGCCGACGGGCCGCTGCGCCTGAACCTGATCGGGCGGGGTATCAGTTCGGGCACTTACGACAACAGCTTCGTCGAATGCACGTCGGGCTGTCCGGAATCGTCGGCCACGGCGCGCACCATCAACACCAACCACATCGATGGCGCGTTCTATCTCGATGCTTCAGTCTATCACGACTTCAGCCTCGGCATGTCCGAACTCAGCCTGTTTTTCGCGGTGAGCAACCTGCTGGACAAGGACCCGCCGGTTGTCGGCTCCGGCCCGGCAGGCAGCGCCTATGCCACGCCGGCGACCAACCAGTCGCTGTTCGACCTTCTGGGGCGCACGTTCCGCATCGGTGCGTCGATCGAATTCTAGCCTGTCGGGAAAGTTCTACCCTGCCTGGGGGGCGGCATTGTCCGCCCCCTTTTTTTTTTTGCGCATGGTGGGTGAGAAGGCCCCTTTAGAGTCTGGTTGCGGACGGCATCCTGATTTATCCTTCTCAGACAGCAGCTTGCTGACTACCATGTCGCCGTCCATGGCTCTTGAGGAACCATTATGGCGCGCTACGATCGGTATTATTTAGAATCAACACGGTGGGAGAAATTTCGATTTTTCCTATATGACTACCGATACGCCGTCCCGAGCATGGCGCTATTTATAGTCTGCCTCCCCTTGGAAGCACTTTCTGGCGACGAGCAAGACACCGCGTGGAACCCATCATTCATGTATCTCGCTCTGGGATGGATCGTTGTTCCGTTCGATAAATACAGCATACCATGGCTTGCCAATCCACTATTGTTCTATTCGTGGAGATGCATTGGGAGAAATAGGCTCGGTACAGCGTTCATGTTGAGCATAGCCTGCTCTCTACTAGCATTTGTCTATTTTTCGGTCGGAAAAATAAGAAACCCCTTCGCTGGTGGTATAGATTCGATTCCTGGTTTCGGGATTGGCTTCTGGCTCTGGTTCGCCAGTATGATCGCTGCGGCTGGTGCTTGCGCCATCTTGCTATGGCGCAAGCCCGTTGCCGAGGAGCTCTAGCCCTCCACGCAAGAGCTTGTCTGCGGAAGGATTGCCTGCCGCCTGCGTCAAACATCAACTTCGGAATTTGGATCAACCGAAGGGTCAATTGGTCGGGGAGACAGGATTCGAACCTGCGACATCTTGCTCCCAAAGCAAGCGCGCTACCGGACTGCGCCACTCCCCGACCGATGATCGCCGCGATACCTGGTGGGCCCGGCAGGACTCGAACCCGCGACCTAGCCGTTATGAGCGGCCAGCTCTAACCAACTGAGCTACAGGCCCCCGGGTATCGTTCGGCGCCGGGCGGATAGCCCGCCCAGCCATTGCGCGCAAGCGTCAGACAGCGACCGACTGCATGATCTCCGCCACGGTGGTCGGGCGGATGCCGTGCTGGCCCAGATAGGCGAAGACCGCGCGGAACCAGTCGTACAGCGCATCGAGATCGTCGTCGGTCTCCACATAAGGCGTGTGGCCCAGCGCGAGCGAGGGGCTGTGGAACGACAGCACGATCAGCGGCAGGCCATCGTCGATCGCCATATCGAGCCCGCGAATCGCATCGTCCACCGTTGTGCCTTCCGGCGTCAGCGGGATTCGTTCGAGCATTCCCAGCCGCGCTGCGATCCCGCGCATTCTGGGCATCCGCGAGAGCGCGGGATAGAGCAGGCGCCCCTGCCGCCGCAGCATTCCCCAGTAAACCGTGGTCAGCGGCAGTTCGAGCACCGACATCTCGCCATCGAGCCAGAACGGTTCGAGCGGGTAATCGGCAAAGTCCGGCCCGTGCCCCTTGCGGTAATCGAACAGCGGGCGGAACGATGTGTCCACGCCGACCCCGGCTTCGCGCAGAAGCTGCGTGGTCGACGAGCCGAAGCCATATCGCCCGGCGCGATAAAGCTGCGGGTTGGCGCCGAAATTCTTCGCGATTGCGTCGCGCAGCTGGAGGAACTTGGCCCGTTCCAGATCGGGCGGCAGGTTCCCGGCGTAGGAATTGCGCTCGTCCACTTCCTCGTCGAACGGCGGATTGACCCAGGGATGGAGCTGGATGCCGACTTCGGCCGTGCCGCGGGCGACCGCATCGCCCAGGATATCCTTCGCGACGGCCGAATTGGCGATCGGCCAGTCGATCAGATAGCTGGGAACGATCTCCTGCGCCTCGCAGAACTCCTGAAAATTGCGAAGGCGGGGCACGTGCCGCAGACCGTGGCGATCGCGGGTGAACGGCCCCTCCCAATCGAATTCCTCCTCGGTATCGACGGTCAGCAGGACGCGGCGTCCGAAATCGGGTGAGAAACGGGCCGGGGGGCCGGGGGGAGGCAGATTGTAGACAGGCTTGGTCAAGCGCCGATACTCCAGCGGAACGCCGCTGCGTTTCAGCGCGCTTCGGGGTGTCGCTCTGGCTCGCGACTTTCTGCCGGGCTAGAATCGCGCCCCGGTGCGGTCAAGAGCGGCAGTGCGAGCTGCACGGTGTCGTCCACACGTTCGAACGCGCCGCCGACAAGGCCCGCTTCCGCCCGGACCAGCCGCAGCGCGAACCCGGCCCCGAACATGCCCGCGCTCAACCCGCCCTGGGGTGCGCGCGGATGGGTTGCGAAAACATCCTCCTCCGCCCCGAGGGTTGCGGGCAGTGTCGCGCTGAGCAGAACGACGCCGCGTTCCACGCGCATCGTCAGTTCCACCGTTTCGCCGGTGCCGAGAGAGGATGCGAGCGTCGCCAGCAGCCGCCAGGCCAGCGCCTCGCCTTCGCGCAGAGCGAGCGGGACGATCGCCGGGGCAGCCGGGATATCCAGCACGAAACCGGAAAGGCGCGGCGCGAGCACTGCCTCCAGCTGCTTTGCCAGGGCCCTGCACAGAAGCGCGAAATCGCAATCGCCCGCCAGCGGTTCGAGAGCGCCGGTTTCGATCCGCGCCAGCCGGTCCAGTTCGTCGAACCCGGCCAGCATCCGCGCGGCATCGCCGGCGATATTGGCGGCCAGCGCGCGATATTCGTGCGGCACCTCGCCGAAAAGCTGTTGCTGGATGACTTCCGCGAAACCCTGAATCGCGTTCACCGGCGTGCGCAGTTCGTGGAGGAGCTGGCGAATGCGATCCGCTTCCCCACCCGTATCGCCTGCATCCGTCGCGGCGGGGCGGGCTGCAGGGCGGCGGAACTTGCCGGCCAGGCCGTAGAACCTGCCGGTCTGCGCGGTAAATCGCGGCGCGGCATCGACGATCCATTCGCCTGCGATCTGCGGCGCGCCGCGCAAGTGCATTCGCGCATTTTCGAGCCGTTGCCAACGTTGCAGGGCCGTGCGGGCCTGCGGCGAGGAAAGCCGGGTGCCCACCACCATCGATGCAACGGCGGGTTCGGCCCAGTCGATCCGGCCGGTGGCATCGGTGGTAAAGGCGAACCCGCGCAGGGGCGGCATGTCGCCTTCACCCTGCTCCCCCAGCGGAAGGCGCGGCGCGCGATCGGTTGTCTGGCCTTCCGCCCGGGCGCGCTGAAAGGCCTCTATCCGCCGTACGAGAGCGCCGATCGCAGTTTCCTGATCGTCATCCTCGTCCCCGCTATCGTTCGCAGGCACCGTCAATTCCAGCAGCTCGGCCTCTTCCGCCTGCTGTACCGGGCGAGGAGCAGCGTCCGGCTGAACGCCGGCCCCGGGATCGGGCAGGCCGCGATCATGAATACCCAGCGTCTCAAGCAGCTCGATCACGCGCGAGGGCAGATCGCGGCGCAGGCGGAGAAAGCCGCGCGCGCGAACCGGCAGGCGCGGAATCAACGCTTCCCAATCGTCGGTTTCCAGATCGGCACGGGCCAGCGCCGCCGCCGCCACTTCGGGCTCGTCCTCGGCAAGGTGAGCGGCCAGTTCGGGATTGCGGAAGCGCCATCCCCGATCGCGAATCATCGCCGCCCGGTCGGACGCCGGCACGATCTCGCCCAGAGCGCCCAGCCGCAACCACGCGGCCGAGGTGAGCCCCCGGTCGAACCCGTCCCGCCGGGCGCCCAGCAGGTCCAGCAATTGCCGGAACTGCGCACGCGCGGCACGGTCACCACCTGCGCGGTGGCGCAACACTGTGGCGAGGCGGTCGTCGAACTGCATGGATCTCCGATTGGCATAGGCTCTTGGCGAGGCCCCGTGAACGTATCGTTCTAGCAGTATCCACGACCATGGGGCATCTTGCCGCTCGGTGCGTTGCAAAGCGGGACAATTGCTGGCAAGGCTAATAATATTAGGCGGTCGCCATTGGCGACACTGGTTTAGTTGCATTGGGGTCGTGCAGTCGCACGGCGGACGTGGGGGCACCCGCAATGGCGAATCTGGACGAAATCGATCGGCGCCTGCTGGCCGAGTTGCAGAATGAAGGGCGTGTCACGAATGTCGAGCTGGCGCACCGCGTCGGCCTGACGGCGCCGCCGTGCCTGCGCCGCGTGCGCTCGCTGGAAGAAGACGGCGTAATCCGCGGCTATCATGCGGAACTGGACGCATCGAAGCTGGGCTTCGCGATCACCGTGTTCGCGATGGTCAGCCTGAAGAGCCAGGCCGAAGACGCGCTGCGCGAATTCGAAACGCACATGCAGGAACTGGCCGAAGTGCGCGAAGTGCACATGCTCAATGGCGAGATCGACTTCATCCTCAAGATCGTCAGCCGGGACCTGCAGAGCTTTCAGGAGTTCCTGACCAGCAAGCTGACCCCGGCCCCCAACGTGGCCAGCGTGAAGACCAGCCTGACGATCCGGACCAGCAAGCACGAACCGGGCGTGCCGCTGGAGTAGGGCCTACGGGGCGGTGCCGGAAAGCGGATTAACCACTGCCGCCGTTCGGGGCATCGTGCGGTTCCGTTCGGGCTGCTTGCTTCCGTTTCTGTTGATAGCGCTTGGTTTTCTTGGCTGGCTTACCGTGGTCGCGCTGGACGAGCGTTACGAGGTTGCGGCGGGGCATACCCGATATCAGGAATTCCTGGCGGCCCTGGCAGACATGCGATGGGACGGGATAAGCCTTCCCTTGCTAGCGCTTACGGCCTTGCTCGGCTTCGAGATCCTGAAACTGGCACGAAGATGGGTCGACACTGTGGCCCTGACCTACGACCACGAGCGCGTGGTCTTCCATCCCACGCTCTACAAGAAGTCGCTGAAATGGTCGGATGTCGCCCGCTTGCAGCATCGCGCAGGCGGCGTTCGCTCCGATCTCCTGATAGAGCTGAAATCGGGCCGTCGCCTGCGGGTGCGCAATTGCGAAGAGGACGACGTCGCGCGCCTGCTCGACTGGTACGAGGAAGCGCGCCGGGGCCAAGAGGACGCCGAGAAGCCTGCGCCTCGCGCTCCCGCGCTGTGAGCTGATTGGGCAGGCGCCGCTCAACGCGTTGCGCTGCCTGATGGGGTCCGCGTACCGCGACTTCGCGAACGACTGGCGGGGATGCGATCCTCCCCATTTGCGCCTGCGGCGAAAACGGGGAGGATATTTATCGTGTCAGGCCTGGCTGTCGGCGCTGCGTTCCTTCAGCCATTCCTCCAGCCACTTGATCGAATAGTCGCCGTTCAGCACGTCGGGCTGCTTGATCAGTTCCTGATGCAGCGGGATCGAGGTCTTCACACCCTCGACCACCATTTCCTCCAGCGCGCGGCGCAGGCGCATGATGCAGCGTTCGCGGTTGCGGCCGTAGACGATCAGCTTTGCGATCATCGAATCGTAATAGGGCGGAATGCGGTAACCGGCGTAGAGCCCGCTATCGACGCGCACGTGCATACCGCCGGCCGCGTGGTAGTAATTCACCGTTCCGGGGGAGGGGGCGAAAGTCCACGGATCTTCGGCATTGAGGCGGCATTCGATCGCATGGCCGGTGAAGGTGATCTCGTCCTGGCTGCACGACAGATCCTTGCCATCGGCAATGCGGATCTGTTCGCGCACCAGGTCGATCCCGGTGATCATCTCGGTCACCGGATGTTCGACCTGTAGGCGCGTGTTCATTTCGATGAAGTAGAACTCGCCGTCTTCCCACAGGAATTCGATCGTGCCCGCGCCGCGATAGGCCATGTCGGCCATCGCCTTCGCGCAGATGCTACCCATGCGGTCGCGTTCTTCGGGCGTGATCACGGGGGAGGGCGCTTCTTCGAGAACCTTCTGGTGGCGCCTCTGCAACGAACAGTCGCGTTCGCCTAGATGGATTGCGCCGCCGCGCCCGTCGCCGAACACCTGGAATTCGATATGGCGCGGATTGCCGAGGTACTTTTCGATATAGACGGTGGCGTCGCCGAAAGCGGCCTTGGCCTCGCTGCCGGCCTGTTTCATCAGGGTTTCGAGCTGGTCGGGCCCCTCGCAGACCTTCATCCCGCGTCCGCCGCCGCCGCTGGCAGCCTTGATGATGACGGGATAGCCGATTTCGCCCGCGATCCGCCGCGCTTCGTCGTAATCGGATACGGCGCCATCGCTGCCGGGGACGAGCGGCAGGCCCAGCGCGCCGGCGGTGCGCTTCGCTTCCACCTTGTCGCCCATCGTGCGGATATGTTCGGGCTTGGGCCCGATCCACTTGATGTCGTGCGCCTCGACGATCTCGGCGAACTTGGCGTTTTCGGACAGGAAGCCGTAGCCGGGATGGATCGCGTCGGCCTGCGCGATCTCCGCCGCGGAAATGATGTTGGCGACGTTGAGGTAGCTTTCATTCGCCGGCGGCGGGCCGATGCAGACGGCGTGATCGGCCAGCCGCACGTGCATCGCGTCGGCATCGGCGGTCGAATGCACGGCGACCGTTTCGATGCCCATTTCGTGCGCCGCACGGTGGATTCGCAGCGCGATTTCGCCCCGGTTGGCGATAAGGATGCGTGAAATGCCCACGGTTCGCCTCAGCCGATGACGATCAGCGGCTGGTCGAATTCGACCGGCTGCGCGTTGTCGACCAGGATCGCCTTGATCGTGCCGGCCTTGTCGGCGACGATCGGGTTCATCACTTTCATCGCTTCCACGATCACCAGGGTATCGCCCTGCTGCACACTGTCGCCGACCTTGACGAAAGGATCGGCGCCCGGCTCGGCGGCGAGATAGACGGTTCCGACCATCGGCGATTTCAGTGCGCCGGCATGATCGTCCGCCGGCTGTGCCGGGGGCGTGTCGCCTGCCGGGGCGGCCGGGGCCGGCGCCGCAGGGGCGGGGGCCGGCGCGGCGAAAGCGGCAGGTGCCGCAGCCACGCCGCCGCGCGAAACGCGCACCTTGCGATCGCCATCCTCGACCTCGATTTCGGTAAGCCCTGTGTCCGCAAGCATTTCGGCCAGTTCACGGACCAGCGCGGTATCGACGTTCATGCCGGGCTTGCGCCCGGCGCTGCCTTTGTTTTCGGCCATTAAACAACCCTTGTTCGTTTCGAACGCCCGCCTATGCGCGGCTCTGCCCGGGCTGGCAAGGGGGCGAGGGGGACGAGATTACAATTCCGTAACGCTATCCAGCGCGACCAGATAGGACCTCGCGCCGAGGCCTTTCACCGTGCGCGC
This sequence comes from Pelagerythrobacter marensis, assembly GCF_001028625.1. NCBI lineage: Bacteria > Pseudomonadati > Pseudomonadota > Alphaproteobacteria > Sphingomonadales > Erythrobacteraceae > Pelagerythrobacter > Pelagerythrobacter marensis. The sequence goes on from NZ_CP011805.1 coordinate 711,033, forward strand.
CGCCGCTTCACCAACATAGGAATGATGGCGAAACGGCTCGCGCGTTGCGGGATCGGACAGATGCACCTCGATCACCGGGGTGCGGATCGCCTTCACCGCGTCGAGCAGCGCGATCGAGGTATGGGTATAGGCGGCGGGGTTGAGCAGGACCGCCCGCGCCCCTTCCGCCTGCGCCTCGTGCAGCCAGTCGACCAGCATCCCTTCATGATTGGTCTGGCGCATGTCGATCGTCAGCCCCAGCTCGCGGGCGCGATCTTCCAGCATGTCGGCAATATCGTCGAGCGTGTCCGAACCATAAATCTCCGGCTCGCGCAGGCCCAGCAGATTGAGATTGGGTCCGTTGAGGACATAGACGGTGTTGGACATCGGTCAGTAGTGCCCTTTGCATTGAACGATTTCCAGCCTTTGATCGGGATGCTTCCCGGCGATGCGGTAGACGAGACGATCCCGGTGGTTAATCCGCCGGGACCAGAGGCCGGCAAGCTCGCCCCGAAGCGGCTCGGGCTTGCCCAGTCCCTTGAAGGGATTTCTTCGGCATTCCTCGATCAGGCCGTTCAGGCGGAGCAGTGTTTTTCGATCATTCGCGCACCAGTACCGGTAATCTTCCCAGGCGTGGGAGGAGAAGACGATCTTCACGGATGGACCAGATCGTGCTCGCCACCTTCATCCTGATCGAGTTCGGCAATGCTTTCGCGCAGCCGCCGGGCATTCTTCGGACTCGCCATTAGATGCTCGGTCTCGACAATAGAATTCCATTCGGACAGCGAGACCATCACCACAGCCTCTCCATTGCGGCGGGTGACGACCACTTCGGAACGGTGGTCCACCACCTTGTCCATCACGCTCTTCAGGTTTTTGCGCGCATCGCTGTAGGTCATCACATCCACGGCCTGTCTCCTTGCAAGCTATATGTACATTTAATTGTACAAATGCAACGAGAATGGGATCAGTTCTCGACGCCCTTTGCCTTCCCCCACTGCCGGGCGGCGGTATAGCCGAGGTAGCCGGTGCCGAAGAGCATGTAGAGTTCTTCGGGCAGGCCCCGCAGATAGGCGGTGATGCCGGCGCCGATATTGCGTGCGGCTGCGGGGTCGAAGGCGGAAAGCACGCCCATCGGCAGGGCGAACAGCAGCAGGACGTACATGACATAGAGGAAGCTGGGCCGGGCGCGGCTGGTCCAGGGATCGCGCGAGTTTGCCTCTGCCACGATGGCGGAAAGGCGGGTCTCGATCCGTTTCAGTTCCTGCGTTCCTTCGAGCTGGAGCAGTTCGAGCTTGGCCCGGGCGCGGGCTTCCTTGTCCGGGATCACCTTGTCGATGATCGCGGCCATCGGGCCGATAAGCGATTCGATGAGAGGCATGGCGAGCTCCATATTTGCGAGTCGCCGGAGTAGATAACCATATAGGTTCGTGTAGGAAAGTGCTTTGTCGCTTTAGGCGTGCAATCCGGCATCGGCGAGCAGATTGCGTGCCAGGACCAGATGTGGCCGATCGAGCATCGCGCCATCAAGGCCCACCGCGCCCGCGCCCGGGTTGGCATCGAATGCGGCGATGACTTTGCGGGCATGGGCGATTTCTGCCTCCCCCGGGGTGAAGGCCTCGTTGATAACCTCGACTTGCGCCGGATGGATGGCCAGCATGCCGCGGTATCCCTGGCTGCGAACCATCTGCGCCCGGTCGCGCAGGCCTTCCAGGTCGCGGAAGTCGGCCTGAATCGTCTCGATCGCCGCGACCCCGGCTGCCGCCGCGCCCAGCAGGCACAGGCTGCGCGCCAGCTCGAATGTCGGCATGTACTGTCCGTTGGGCCCGAACTGGACGCGCGCGCCGAGGGCGGAGGACAGGTCCTCTGCACCCCAGCTCATCGCGGCGAGCCGCGGCGCGCCCTCGTAATCGCCGGTGCGGAACATAGCCCGCGGGGTTTCGGTCACCAGGGCGGCTACGCGGGTCTGCCCGGCGGCGATTCCGTTTGCGGCCTCCAGCCGGGTAAGATGCGCGTCGAGCGCCTCGACGTCGGCCTTTCCTTCGGCCTTGGGCAGCATGATCCCGCCCGGGGCGGCGGGGATGACAGCTTCCAGATCCGCCAGCGTCTCACCCCCGGACAGTGGATTGACGCGGACCCACAGCCGCGAGCGATCGTCGCGCGCGGTGAGGAAATCGCGCACCAGCGCGCGCGCTGCCGGCTTGTTTTCGGGAGAGACGGAATCTTCGAGATCGAGCAGGACGATATCGGCGGGGCCGTCGGCGGCCTTGGCCATCTTCCGCTCGCTGTCGCCCGGCGCGAACAGCCATGATCGTATCCGCGGCAAGGGGCGGGCACTGCTGGGGCTGGAACCGGGCGTAGTCATCGGCAAATCCTCCATGCCGCGCGCTAGTGGCGAAGCGGGGAGGGCGCAAGACCGGCGAAGGGCGCGGGGTGCCGACGCGCGCAGGGCACGGCATGTCGAACCGCGCTTGCCCCGCCTTTCCGCACGGCTGATCCCCCACGTGGGATCGATCGGGAAGAGAAAGGGCGGGAATGATCCGGACGGGACGGCTGCTGGCAATGCTGGTGGCGTGCCTTGCACTGGCCGCCCCCGCGTGGCCGGACGCGCCGCCATCGGCGACACGCACTGCCATCGTTGGCGCGGCCGTGATCGACGGTACGGGCGCGCCGCCGCGCAGTGACATGGTCGTCGTAATTGAGGGCGAGCGAATTTCCGCCGTTTCGCCGCGCAAGGATTTCGTGCCGTCCGCCGGCATGAAGATCATCGACGGTGCGGGGAAGACAATCGTTCCCGGCTTCGTCGGCATGCACGATCACACCCATGTGCCGGGCAACACCTTCACCGGCAATGTCGCCGCGAGCCTGTGGATTGCAGGCGGCGTGACCACGGTCATGACCGCAGGCAGCGCCGAACCCGAACGCGAGCTGGCGCTGGCCCGCGAAATCGCGCGGGGCGAGCGCATCGGGCCCGAAATCTTCGCCAGCGCGCCCTATATCTCCGGGCCGGGGGGCAGCCCCGCAATGGTCAGCCCGGCGAATGAAGCGGAGGCGCGGGCATTCGTTCGCGGCTGGCGCAAGCGCGGTGTCCGGTGGTTCAAACTCTACCGGCATACCAGGCCCGCGATCGGGGCGGCAGTGATCGATGAAGCGCACAGGCGCGGTGGCCGCGTGACCGGACATCTGTGTTCAATCACTTTCGCAGAGGCGGCGGCAATGGGTATCGACGGGATCGAACACGGTCTGACCTCCGCCAGCGACCTGGTGCCCGACAAGCAGGTGGGAACCTGTCGTTCGGCCGTGCCCCTGCTCGACACTCTCGATCTCGACAGTCCGGACGTCGCGCGCCTGATCGAAACGCTGGTGGCACAGGGCGTGACGCTCACATCGACCCTCCCGATTCTGGAAGGTCGATTCGCCCATCGGCCGCAGGGCGATGCGCGCAGTCTGGCCTTGCTGACGCCCGCCGCGCGCGAGCGGCTGGCGATCCGCAGGCGGCAACTGGAAGCCGATGCGGCAGGCACCGTGTGGACGCCGGCGGTCTGGCAGAAGGTTCTCGCGTTCGAACGGCGCTTCGTGGCCGCGGGCGGCACGCTTCTGATGGGGCCCGATTTCGGGCGGCATGCGGTTCCCGGCTTCGGCAACCAGCGGGGGTTCGAACTGCTCGTGGAAGCGGGGTTTACGGTGCCCGAAGCGGTGCGGATCGCAACGCTGAACGGTGCCAGCGCGCTCGGCATCGGCCACCGCGTCGGCCGGATCGCGCCCGGATTCGAGGCGGACCTGATCCTGATAGCCGGCGATCCGGTGCGGCGCCCGCGCGATATCCGCAAGGTCGAGACCGTCTTCGTCAACGGACATGCAATCGCCCCGGCACCGCTGATCGAAGCGGCGCGCGGACGTTTCGGTCCACAATGATCGCCATGGAACTGGAGATGCGAATGATCAGGTTGTTGCTGTCCGCCGTCCTCGTCCCGCTTCTGGCGGCCTGCGCGCCACACCCGGCGCAGGCCGCGGATGGCCAGGCGTCAGGCGCAGAACGACGGATCGCGATCACGCTCGACGACGCGCCGCTGGGGCCGGGTGCGCGCGGCGACCATGATCGGGCCGATGCGCTGATCGCCGGCTTGCGGGCGAGCGGGGTGCAGGCCGCGTTCTTCGTCACGACCGATGGCTTTGCCGAACTCTCCGACGGCCGCGATCGCGTTGCCCGTTATGGCCAGGCCGGCCATCTGATCGCCAACCACACCCATAGCCATCTCCGCCTGAGCGCTTCCGACGCAGAGGCGTTTCTTGCCGATGTCCGATCGGCGGAATCGCTGCTCGAAGGGCTGCCGAACCGCAGGCCGTGGTTTCGCTACCCCTACCTCGACGAAGGGCGGCAGGATCGCGGCAAGCGGAACGCGGTGCGCGCCGGATTGGCCGAATTCGGGCTCGCCAATGGCTATGTCACCGTCGACACTTATGACTGGCATTTCGACCGTCGCTGGGCGCAGGCAGTGGCCGAGGGAGCGGAGGTCGACGAGACGGCGCTGCAGGCGGTCTATATCGCAATGATCGTCGACGCAGCCGAACATGCCCACGGCCTGGCTGCGGCGTGGTTGCCGCAGCAGCCGGTGCATACGTTGTTGCTGCATGAAAACGATGCGGCCGCCGCGTTCCTGCCCGCTGCGATCGCTGCCCTGCGGGACAAGGGGTGGACGATCGTTTCGCCCGATGCGGCCTACAATGATCCGCTGCCCGATTCCGATAGCGGCTTTACCGGCATGGGCCGCGTCGCAACGCTCGCGCTGGGCGCAGGCGCACGCGGTGCCGAGGCGTTCGATCACTGGTCGGCATCCGAAGAGGCAATCGACCGGCGGCTGACGGAAACGGGGGCGATAAAGCTCGCGAGCGAACCGCCCGACCGATGACGCGCTGCGCAACCGCCCGCGCGCGCCGGGCGCCTGGCGAACGGGCTCGCGGGGGAGGGCGAACGCGATGGGTTTGGTTGAAAGACCAGAGCTGCTCTGACCAGAGCCAACTCCTGAAACCACTGGTCGGGACGACTGGATTCGAACCAGCGACCCCCACACCCCCAGTGTGATGCGCTACCAGGCTGCGCTACGTCCCGTATCCAGTGGAGGGCGGCCCTATAGGGTGCCGGTCCGGCGGTGGCAAGCGCCGATCTTCGCGCTGTGGGAGATGCGCGATTCGTTGCCCTCATCTTGCAATGCTGCTAGGCGCGCCCACTTGATCGGCGGGGAGGCGAAGGGCCGGTAACGCACCGGAACCGCGCGCATCCCCGCACATGTTCTTGGCTCAAGCTCGATAGGCACATTTTCATGCTCGATTTCCTTGCCGCGGCGGCCAGCGCAGATGCGCCGCCCGCGTGGATCCAATGGCTTCCGATCGTCGGCATGATCGCGATCTTCTGGTTCCTGATCATCCGCCCGCAGATGCGCCAGCAGAAGCAGCATCGCGAGAAGATCGCCGGGATCAAGAAGGGCGATCAGGTCGTCACCGCCGGCGGGATCGTAGGCAAAGTCGTCAAGGTGGACGACAACTACGCCGATATCGAAATCGCGCAGGGTGTTCGGGTCAAGACGGTGAAGAGCACCATCGGTGACATCGTGCCGCCCGGCGGCGCGGCGGCGAACGACTGAGCGGGGCCGGCGGATGCTCGATTTCCCGCTTTGGAAGCGCGGCTGGTTCTGGGGGCTGACCCTGGCCCTGACGGCACTGGCGCTCCCATCCATCTTCTCGCTTTCTGGCGCCCGCTGGCCCGCTGCCTTGCCCGACCCGGAGGTTAACCTCGGGCTCGATCTTGCCGGCGGCAGCCATATTCTGCTGGAAGCCGACCCGACCGAAGTCGCCGTGCAGCGTTTGCGCAATATGGAGGAATCGGTCCGCTCGACCCTCCGCCGGGCAGAACCCGCCGTCAGTTTCGGCGATGTATCGACCGCCGAAGGGCGGCTGAGCTTCATGGTGCAGAGCGTCGCGGATGTGGATCGCGCACGCTCCTTGCTCGAACCGCTGTTGAACGGCGAAGGTCTGGTTCGCGAATGGAACCTGACCGTTGTCGACGAAACGCGCATTGTCCTCACCCCGACCGAGGCGGGGCTGGAAGCAGCAGTCAATGCCGCGATGGATTCGTCGCAGGACGTGATCGACCGGCGCATCAATGCGCTGGGTACGCGCGAACCGACGATCATTCGCCAGGGCGAAAACCGCATCGTGGTTCAGGTCCCCGGGCTGGAAGATCCCGATCAGGTCAAGGAACTGGTGGGGCGCACGGCCAAACTGGAATTCAAGCTGGTCAATGAAAACGCCCTGCAGACCGATCTGGCGCAAGGAATCGCCGAACCGGGCCAGCAGATATTTCCCTATGCCCCCGACAGCCCCTTCTTCGGACAGAACGTTGCGGTTTACCGCCTGGGCGGGATCGATGGCGGATCGCTGATCCGCGCGCAGGCGAGCCGCAATCAGGATAACGAAGACGTCGTCGTCATCCAGTTCGACCAGCAGGGCGGCAATCGTTTCGCCAAGCTGACGTCCGAAAATGTCGGCAAGCAGTTTGCGATCGTCCTCGACGGCGAAGTCATCTCCGCGCCGGTGATCAACGACCGGATCCTCAGCGGGGTTTCCGAAATTTCGGGCAGCTTCACGCCCGAAAGCGCGCAGCAGCTTGCGATTTCGCTTCAGTCCGGTGCCCTGCCGGTCGATCTGACCGTGGTCGAGGAACGGACCGTGGGGCCGGACCTTGGCGCTGAGTCGATCCGGCTGGGCCTGCTGGCGATGCTGGTGGGCTCCATCGCAGTCGTCACCCTGATGATCGCGTCCTACGGTCGCTTCGGCGTCTATGCGACGATCGCGTTGATCTTCAACGTGCTGATGATCCTGGGCATCATGGCGTTGATGAACACAACGCTCACGCTGCCGGGCATCGCCGGTTTCGTGCTGACGATCGGCGCGGCGGTGGATGCCAACGTGCTGATCAACGAACGCATACGCGAAGAACGCAAGCGGGGCAGGCGGGTGATCGCCGCGGTCGAAAACGGGTATCGCGAGGCAAGCCGCGCGATCTTCGACGCCAATATCACCAACTTCATTGCCGGCGTCCTGCTGTTCATGTTCGGCACCGGGCCGATTCGCGGGTTCGCGGTCGTGCTGATTATCGGCCTGTTCACCAGTGTCTTCACCGCCGTTTCGCTCACGCGCATGTGGGTGGCCGGCTGGCTGCGCAGAACGCGGCCGCAAGACCTGAACATTTAAGGGAGACGACCGATGAAATTGCTCAAACTCGTCCCCGACGATACCAACATCAAGTTCCTGCGCTGGCGCGTGCCCTTCTACGTGGTCAGCATCCTGCTGATCGCGGCGAGCTGGGGCCTCGTGCTGACGAAGGGGCTGAATTACGGCGTCGACTTTGCCGGCGGCCTGAACATCACCGCGACTTTCACCGAAAGCACGGAAGCGCCGGTCGGCGACCTGCGCGACACGGTTTCCGAACTGGGGTACGGCGAGCCGGTCGTTCAGCGCTTTGGCGATGACAACCAGGTTTCGATCCGCGTTCCCCTGCCCGATAGTGTGGAGGGTAATCCGGAAGCCGCGCAGAATATCGCCAATGCCATCGTCGCCGAGCTGGAGGCGAGCTTCGCCGATTTCCGGCTGGATGGTAACGAGAACGTTTCGGGCAAGGTATCAGACGAATTCCGCAGCGATGCGGCCTTCGCACTGATCGCCGCGATGCTGGCGGTGGCGCTCTATATCTGGATCAGGTTCGAATGGCAGTTCGGGGTCGGCGCGCTGTTTGCGCTGTTCCACGACGTGTCGCTGACGCTGGGCATGTTCTCGCTGTTCCAGCTCGAATTCAGCCTGCAGATCATCGCCGCGATCCTGGCGATCATCGGGTATTCGCTGAACGATACGATCGTGGTTTACGACCGCATCCGCGAAAACCTGAAGAAATATCGCAAGATGCCCACGCCGGAACTGCTCGATCTGTCGGTCAACGAAACGCTGGCGCGCACGGTCATGACCTCACTGACGCTGCTGATCGCGCTGGTGCCGCTGTTGGCATTCGGCCCGGCGAGCCTGTTCGGCATGGTCGCGGCGATCACGCTGGGCATTTTCGTGGGCACATACAGCTCGGTCTATATGGCGGCGCCGATCCTGATCTGGCTGGGTGTCGACTCGCACAGTTTCGTGCCGACCGAGACCGAGGCCGATAAACAGGACAAGATCGCTCGCGGCGAGGCCTGATATCGCCGCGAGCCCGGTGCGCTAGATCAGGCCGTTGTAAATATGGGCGAGCCGCGCCGCATGGGCCGGCCATCCGAACCCGTCCACCGTCGTCGCGACCCGTTCGCGCGGCGGTGGATCGGCGAAGAGCTTGCGCAGCGCAGCGGCAATCGCGTCGATGTCGCGCGCGACGACGTATCCGGCATCGGGGCTGGTCACCAGCTCGCGGGCGCCGCCGGCTTCGGAAATGACGATCGGCGTTCCGCAGGCGAGCGCTTCGACCCAGGCATTGGCCAGCCCCTCCTTCTTGGACGGCAGCACCATCGCGTCGGCAGCGGAAAGGATGACCGGCAGGGTGTCGTGATCGACCGATCCGACGAAGTGCACGCGTTCGTCCACGCCGAGGTCGCGCGCCAGCGCACGCAGGTGCTTCTCGTCCTCCCCCTTGCCAACCAGCAGCAGGCGAGTGCCCGGAATGCCGGCGATCGCGCCGATAACCAGATCCTGTCCCTTGCGGTCGATCAGCGCACCGACAGTCGCCACGATCCTGTCGTTTTCACCAAGGGGGACGTTCAGTTTTTCGCCCAGCTTCGTGCGAAGGCCGGAATGGGCCAGAGGGCGGAACCTGTTCCGGTCCAGGCCGGTGTAATGGATCGCGATCTTGCCCGGCGGCATCCCCAGCGCGACCATATCGTCGGCCAGGGCCTGTGAAACCGACAGCAGGCCGCGCGCACCGGCGGCTGCGTCCAGCATCTGTTCGCGGGCGAACCCCTTGGTGCCCCATAGTGTGATGTCCGAACCGCGTGCCTTGATCGCGTAGGGCAGGCCAAGCTGTTCCGCGATCCATGCGGCGGCCGGTCCGTCGGGATAGAAGAACTGTGCATCGACCAGATCGAACGGGCGGCGTGCGTGCAGTTCGCGCACGAGCGGCAGCACCGCGCGCGCAATCATGCTGGGATTGATGCGCCCGCCCATGCGCGGCACCAGCAGATAGCTGGGGCGGTGCACATCGACGCCGTTTTCCACCCCGTCCACCGCCGCCGCGGCGAGTGCGCGATAGCGGCCCAGCGCGAGTGGGGGGATGCCGATGGGATTGATCAGGGTCACATCCCAGTCCTCGCGCGCCGAAAGCGCTTCGAGCGAGCGGGCGACGAAAGTTCCGAACTGGGGCGTGGAGGCGTTGGGGTAGAGAGTCGAAATCGACAGTAGGCGGCGAGTCACAAGCGGCGCACCAGCATTTCGGCCACTGCCAGCCACTCCGGCGAATCGACGACCTGCTGTTTCTCGCCCGCGCCGGGCGGTAGGATACCCACCAGCGCGCCCTTGCGGTCGATCAGCCGGCCGAATGCGAACCGGCCGCCCTTGCGCGGCACCAGAACGTCGCGGTTGATCGCCTTTGCAGCTTCCGCCGGATCGATCCGGCGCATCCATATCTGGTCACCGGCGAGATAGGGTCCGGTTGCGCCTTCCACGGCCAGCACGACCAGCGGCGCATCGCCGCCGATGTCGGTTGGCGGAATGGCATCGCGCGTCCGCGCCAGGGCTTCCGTGCCGCCCGCTGCGAGCGTGGCGATGACCTGGGCATGGGCGGTTCCTTCGGCCCGGACGAGCGCCTCGGGCGAAACGCCCAGCGCCTTGCCGATCCGATCCATCCATTTGGTGGAAAGGTTGCGCATCCCGGTTTCGAGGCGGCCGATGGTCTGCGCAGTGGTGGGCGGATCGCAGGCTTCGGCAAGGTCTGCCAGCGTCAGACCTTTCTCCTTGCGAATATCGCGGATGCGATTGATCACGGCGCTCTCCCAATAACCAAATTGGTTTTCACTTTCCTACAGGTATCGCCATTTGGCAAGCCTCGATTCGCCAATCGAATTGAGGAGCAGCCAATGCCGCGCAAGCTAGTGGAACGTGAACTGACGGGGGAGGGGCCGCGCCGCACAGGCGATGTCCGGGGCAAACGGCGCACGGTCACGGTCAACCTCGCCGAATCCCCGCTGTCGTGGCTGCATGCGCGGGGGCACATCGACGACCGCCTGTTCGCTGCGGGCGAGTGCCTGCGCGCCGATTACGAGCGCGCGCAGCTGTCGCCGGGGGTGACGATGCGGTGGGACCCGGTGCGGATCAAAGTGCGCGGCGGCAGTCCGGGCCTGTCCCCGACGGAGCGGCAGATCGCGGCGAAGCAGCGGTTCGATGCGGCGCTGGCACTGGCGGGGCGGGGGCTGACGGATATACTCTGGCGCGTGGTCTGCGGATGCGAGAGCCTCGCCGATGCCGAACGCGCCCTGGCCTGGCCCGCGCGCAGCGGCAAGGTGGTGCTCAGGATCGCGCTGGACCGGGTGGCGGATTTCTACCGCATCGGCTGAGGCGTTCAGAAACGAAGCAGCTGGATCGCGGTCAGCAGAACCTTGGCCGATGCGACGAGCAGGATCACCTTCAGCAGGCGCGGGTTCTGGATCGAGGCCCGCTTGCGCAATGTCCGGGCCTTCAGGATCAGGGCGGTCCGCGCCTCCGCCCCGCGCTCGCGGCGCGCGGCGGCCATTGCGCGGTGGGCGTGGAGATGGAGCCACACGACATAGATCGCCGCGAGGCCGAGCAGGATATCCGCACCGAGGGAGAGTTGCTGCACGATGCGAGCGGCCTATTCGATCGTGATGTGCAGATCCTTGCCCAGCGCGACCGCGATCCGGGCAAGCGTGGACACGTTGCAGTCCTTGCCACTGGCAAGGCGCGAGAGGTTGCCGGGATCGAAACCGATCGCGGCGGCAATCTTGCGCAGGCTCCGCCCGTCTTCGTTCAGCGCCCGGCCGATGGCATAGGCAATGGCATCTTCGGCGTCGGCTTTCGCAATCTCCGCCAGTTGTTCGCGCGAAAGGTCGCGCGCGGCGCGGGACGGTGCCTGCTCTTCAGTGGCGAAAGATGCGACCATGATGCCCTCCGGAGGCCAGATAGTTGAGCGTTGTATTTATACACAACATCCATGTTCGTCAAGGTCGCGGGAGCGCCGGGGCTCGGGTGCGTCTAGTCGCGCAGCAGGAGCGAAAAATCGGCGAAACTGCCGGTCTCGTGGTCGATAAACGCAAAGCCGGCACCCAGATCGCTCTCCGCACCGATCCACGCGATGCTGCCGCACCGGTCGCGATGGAGATAGAGCATGATCGCGGCGATATGCCCCATGGAACGTTCCGGCGTCGGGCCGATGCCCATGGGGCAGAGGTAGTTTCCGGGCTGGCCGGGTATGCCGCGCAGCCTGTTCATCCACAGTGACTGGAGCAAGCGGCCTTCGCGGCGCGGCCAGGAATGGTCGCCTTCGCTGCCGAGTGCATGGCCGATCGTGTGCGGAAGCCCGTCGACGATCACGCGCGATCCGGCGGTTTCCTGAAAGCGATTGAAGCGCCGCGCAAACCGGCCCAGCAATGCGCGCGCGGCCAGGATCTCGCCATCGTCGCAGTCGCCCAGATAGTCTTCTTCCAGCGCCTGCGCCTGCAACAGATTGATCAGACCGTCGGAAACGCGGAAGGTCAGCATGGCTAGCCTTCTACCAACTCCGCGAGTTCGAGCCAGCGTTCCTCTGCAGCGTCTTTCTCCGCGCGCGCGTTTTCGAGGCCCTTGCTGATATTGGCGAATTTCTGCGGGTCGCGGGTAAACAGATCGGGGTCGGCCAGGATTTCCTCGCCGCGCGCGATGGCCGTGTCCAGTTCCTCGATCCGGGCCGGAAGCTGTTCGTAATCGCGCTGGTCCTTGTACGACAGTTTGGCCGACCGGGGCGGAGGGGGTGGGGGCGGGGCAGATGGTGAAGATCCCGAACCGCCGCCCGATTCCCTGCCGCCGGCCCCCTTGGCCCGCGCGGGGGCGGAGCGTTGCCTGCGCTTCGCTTCCCAATCCTCGTAACCGCCGGCGACGATGTCGACGAAGCCAGTGCCGTCGAGGCCCAGCGTCAGCGTCACGGTCCGATCCAGGAAGTCGCGATCGTGGCTGACGATCAGCACGGTGCCTTCGTAATCGGCGATCACTTCCTGCAACAGGTCCAGCGTTTCCAGATCGAGATCGTTGGTCGGCTCGTCCAGCACCAGAAGGTTGGATTTGCGGGCGAATTCGCGCGCCAGCAGCAGCCGGCTGCGTTCCCCGCCCGACATGATCCCGACCTTGGTGTCGACCACTTTCGGATCGAACAGAAATTCCTTGAGATAGCCCTGCACATGCTTGCGCACGCCGCGCACGTCGATCCAGTCGCCGCCTTCGGCCAGGACCTGGCGGACCGTCTTGTCGGCTTCCATCAGGCTGCGTTGCTGGTCGATCATCACCCCGGCCAGCTTTTTCGAAATTTCGATCGAGCCGGCGTCAGGCGAAATCTCGCCTGTCAGCAACTTGAGCAAAGTGGTCTTGCCGGCACCGTTCGCGCCCACCACGCCGATCCGGTCGCCGCGCTGGATGCGCAGGGTGAAGTCGCGGATGATCGTGCGTTCGTCATAGGATTTCGAAACCTTCTCGGCCACGATCACCGACTTCGACTTGAAATCCTCTTCGGTCGCGAGGCCCAGTTTCGCAGTGCCTTTCGGCGCGATCATTGCTGCGCGCTGGGCCCGCATCTGCCCCAGCTTTTCCAGCCGCCCCTGGTTGCGTTTGCGCCGCGCTGTAACCCCGCGTTCGAGCCAGTGCGCTTCTATCTTCAGCTTGGCGTCGAGCTTTTCCGCGGCGCGCGCTTCTTCGGCATAGACCTGTTCTTCCCAGGCTTCGTAGCCGCCGAAGCCGACTTCCTTGCGCCGCAATTGCCCGCGGTCGAGCCAGATCGTCGCGCGCGTCAGGCGTTTCAGGAAAGTCCGATCGTGGCTGATGACGACGAATGCGCCCTTGTACCGGTCCAGCCATCCTTCCAGCCAGTCGATCGCCGCGAGATCGAGGTGATTGGTCGGCTCGTCCATCAGCAGCAGGTCCGGCTCCTGTGCCAGCGCCTTGGCAATGGCCGCCCGGCGCCGTTCCCCGCCGCTGGCGCCCTTCGCCGGAGTGGCCATGTCGATGCCAAGCTGGCCGGCGATGGCTTCCACTTCGTGTTCGGCCGGCGCATGGGGGCCGATCAGGGCGAAATCCATCAGGGTTTCGCAGCTGGAGAAATCGGGTTCCTGCTCAAGCAGAACGATGCGCGTGCCGGGCTTGATCTTGCGCTGTCCCCGATCGGCTTCGATCCGGTCGTCGATCAGGCGGAACAGCGTGGTCTTGCCGGCACCGTTGCGGCCGATCAGCGCCAGCCGGTCGCGCGGGCCGATGTGCAGGTCGATGCCGCCCTGATCCGGGCCGCCGAACAGCCAGCGGCCGCCCTGCTGCAAGCCCAGGCCTTCCCAGGAAAGGATCGGTGGTTGTGCCATGAGGCGCGCGGGTTAGGCGAGGGCGGCCCGTGCCGCAAGCGGCGAAAGCCCTACTCGCGGTTCACAGCCTGCTGCGCCTTTTGCGCCGCGACCATTTCGGCCACGCTTTCGAGCAGGGCAGGGGCATCGTAAACGATCCCGTCCTTGATCGTCCAGCGCACGCCGCCCACCGTTTCCAGCCGGTTCGTTTCACGATTGAGCCGCGTGTGCCCGGTGCCGTAAAGAACCTTGAGATTGTCGAGCGGGTTTTCGGGCACGATCACCAGATCGGCCAGCTTGCCCGGCGCGATGCTTCCCATTGGCGGCTCGATCCCTTTCGGCTCGTAGATCTCGCGCGCGCCGTTGATCGTCGCGGCCTGGATCACTTCCAGCGGGTTCAGCCCCGCCTCGCGCAGCATTTCCAGTTCGCCGATATAGGCGAAGCCCCATGTCTGGTAGATATAGCCGGGATCGGACCCGGCCGTGACCCGCCCGCCCTTGTTCTTGAACTCGTTGGTCAGCCGCATCCAGGGCGCATAGAACCGCCGCCAGGCCACTTCGTCCTCGCTCGACCAGTCGTGGTAATAGCTGCCGTGATTGGTCAGGCTGGGTTCGTAGAAGTCCATCAGGGCGGGCAGGGTGTACCTGTCATGCCATTCCGCCGTCCGCATCCGCATGACGTCGCGGCTGGCGGAATAGATGTTGAAGGTGGGGTTCAGGGTAACGTCGCTGTCGACCAGAAAGTCGACGTATTCATCCCATTCCTCGCTGCCCGGTTCGACGATCTGATCGGCCAGGCGCGCGACCCAGGCGAAGCGGTCCTGTTCGTCGGCGTAGTTGTAGCCGGCCGGATACCGGGGCACGACGCCGTCGGCCAGCAGGCTTTCGAAATGACCGTAGAAGTGCGTTACGCTGTCGAGACCGAGTTCGACCGCCTTGCGCGCATTGACCTGCGCCACGCCCATCTGCGCAAGGTGGGCGACGGTGCCGAGCTGCTGCTCGTCCGCCTCATCCAGCGCCGCGGCCAGAACGGCGGGCGTCTGGCCGTTGAAGAACTTGATCCCGTGATAGCCGGCGGCCTTCGCCCAGCGAACCCACTCGCGCGCCTTGGCCGGGGTGTCGGGCGCGCCGCCGCTCCACTTGTCGCCGAACACGGCATAGGGAATCAGCCGCGGGGCGGCGATCGCATTGGCTTCGCTGCGCGCGGTATCGGACAGGTCGGGCTGATCGGGCCCGAAATAGAAGGAGACGCCGCGCACGGTGGTCACCCCATGGGCCAGCCACAGCTTGTAGCCATAGCTGGGCTGCGGCGCCTTGCCCGGATCGCCGTTGTGGCCGTGGGTGTCGATGAACCCGGGCAGGACGTACATGCCCTGCGCATCGATCACGCGTGCGGCGCGGTCCAGTACGTCCTGCGGGGCGCCGCCGGTATGTACGGCGGCAATCCGGTTCCCTTCGATCACGATGTCGGCAGGGCCGACCGGCGGTGCACCGGTGCCGTCGATCATCGTCGCCCCCTGGACGATCAGCATCGGGAACGGGCCGCTGCCTTCGCCGGGCAGACGGTCGGGCACCGGTTCCATCGCCGCCTGGGCGGCAAGCGGCGCGCTGCAGGCCAGCAGCATTGTTGCGATTGCGCGCATGATCGTGGTCAAAGCGTATTCCCTCCCTGTCGCCTGCCTCTATCGCTGCGTTGTAACGCAGGAACAACCCGGTTCATCGACGCGTAATCGGAAGGGACGCATTACGCGCGGCCAGAATGAAGGAGAACCTTTACATGATCCGTCACGCCATCCCCCTGTTCGCCGCGACTGCGCTTGCTTCGATACCGTTCGCCGCGCCCGCGCAGGCCGCCGAAGTGCAAATCCAGGCGCAGGGCCCGGTCGTCGAACTGACGGTGAACGAGATTGTCTATGGCGAACCCGACGTGGCGCAGATTGGTGCCGGGGTATCGACCCGTGCCGATACCGCGCAGGCGGCCGTGCGCCAGAACGCGGCGGCAATGGCGAAAGTCATCGCGAAGCTGCGCGATCTGGGAATCGCGGCGCGCGACATTCAGACGTCCAACTTCAACCTCAACCCGCAGTACGATTACGATCGCGAAGGGGGAGTGCGCACTTTCGTCGGTTACGACGTGAACAATCAGGTGCAGGTCAAGCTGCGCGACCTCGATCGTGCGGGCGAAGTGCTCGATGCCCTGGTTTCTGCCGGTGCGAACAACATTTACGGCCCCAATTTCATGTTGGAAGCGGACGATGCGGCCAAGCGCGAAGCGCGCGGTAAAGCCTATCGCAAGGGGCAGGAAATGGCGCGGGAATATGCCCGCATGGCCGGATATTCCGATGTCCGCCTGCTGGAAGTGTCCGAAACTTTCCAGTCATACGGCGGGCCGCAGCCGGTCGCGCTGCGCCAGAGCGCGGAAAGCGGCGATGCCGGCACGCAGATTGCGCCCGGTGAAGTCGGCACCGGCGCGACGGTGACGGTGAAGTACGAGATGACGCGATAACGGGGGACGTGTTGCTGAACGGGACGGCGCGGCAGTATTCAGAGCTTGTTCAATCGTTTTGGTCTAGGCAGGTTGACGTCATGCGAAAGCTCATCGTCTCCTGCCTTGCCGCCACCTTTGCGATAACCGGTTTCGCCGCGCCCCCCGCCTATGCCCAGTCGCTCGACGATCAGAGCGATGCGCGGCGCGAGATGCGGGCTGGCAACCAGTTGCGCCTGGCCGACATCGAACGGCGCGTGGTCCCGACGATGCGGGATTCGGAATATATCGGGCCGGCCTACGATTCGACTGCCAAGGTCTATCGCCTGAAGTTCATTCGCGATGGCCGGGTCATTTTTGTGGATGTCGATGCGCGGACCGGCCGCGTCGTGCGTCGCAGCCGCTGATGAATGCGCGGCTGTTCGGGCGGAACCTTCGGGTTCGCACCTGTGTTGACGCATTCGGCGCGAAAGCCCACTTAGCAAAGGCCTGATCCAAGGGGCGGAAGCCCGATCCAGGGGGAACGACCGGCAATGCGCATACTGATAGTCGAGGATGAACCGACACTCGGCCAGCAGCTTAAATCGACGCTCGAACAGAACGGCTATGCCGTCGATCTGTCGACCGATGGTGAAGATGGCCATTTCCTCGGTTCGACCGAGGATTACGATGCCGTCATTCTCGATCTCGGCCTGCCCGAGATTGACGGGCTGACCGTGCTCGGCATGTGGCGGCGCGAAGGGCGCACGTTCCCCGTTCTCGTCCTGACCGCGCGCGACAGCTGGTCGGACAAGGTCGCCGGGCTCGATGCCGGGGCGGACGACTATCTCGCCAAACCGTTCCAGACCGAAGAGCTGATCGCTCGCCTGCGCGCGCTGATCCGGCGCGCTTCGGGCAACACCTCGAGCGAGCTGACGGCCGGCGATGTCCGGCTCGACACGCGATCGGGCCGGGTCACGCTGAAGGGCGAACCGGTCAAGCTGACCGCGCAGGAATACAAGCTGCTGAGCTACCTCATGCACCACAAGGGCAAGGTGGTCAGCCGGACCGAGCTGATCGAACATATCTACGATCAGGATTTCGACCGCGATTCGAACACGATCGAGGTCTTCGTTACCCGCATCCGCAAGAAACTGGGTGCGGATGTGATCACCACCATCCGTGGCCTCGGCTATAGCCTCGACGATCCCGCCGACGCCCCCCGCGCCTGACGATCCGGATCGCGCGCCCGCCACTGGCGAGGCCGCGCCGGACGTGGGCGGGGGCGACGGCGTTGGCCCGGACGGGGCCGCGCCGCATACGGGCAGCCTGGCGCGGCGGATGCTGCTCATCGCGGCGGGCTGGATTCTCGTGCTGCTGCTCGGCGGCGGGATTGCGCTGGAACGGACGCTGACCGGCCAGGTCGAACGCAGTTTCGACGAGCGGCTGGGCTATCTGCTCAACACGATGATCGTGATTTCCGAAGTCGCCCCCGATGGGGAAGTCTACTTCATCCGCCCGATCGGCGAACCGCGCTTTCTCGAACCCAACAGCGGCATGTACTGGCAGATTACGGCCGAAGGGCGCGAGGGGTTCGAATCCTACTCGCTGGAACCCTCGCAGTCGCTGTGGGACCGCACGCTGACCCCGCGCGGCGGACATCTCGACAATGCGCCGCACTATTACGACAATCGGGAATTTCCCGAAGAGCCGCTGCGGGTGGTCGAACGCAGCGTGATCCTGCCCGACAGCGATACGACCTGGACGTTCATGGTCGCTGCGGCGCGCGAAGATCTCGATGCCCAGATCGTGCGCATCCGCTCCATCCTGATCTGGAGTTTTGCCGCGCTCGGCCTCGGCCTGTTCGGGATGGCGGTGCTGCAAAGTTATTACGGCCTGCGCCCATTGCGGCGTATCCGGGCCGCGATCCAGCGCATTCGCACGACAGGCAGCAATCGCGTGTCCGATCCCCTGCCGCTGGAGGTGCAGCCGCTGGTGGAAGAGCTGAACATGCTGCTCGCCCATTCGGAACGGCAGGCGGAAGAGGCGCGGACCCATGCGGGCAACCTCGCCCATGCGCTCAAGACCCCGCTGACCGTGGTCAACAATGCCGCGACCGCGCAGGCGCCGGACCTTGCCGATACCGTGATCCGCGAGGCGCGGACAATGCGCCGCCACGTCGACCATCACCTGGCCCGCGCGCGCGCGGTTGGCAGGCGCTCGGTCGGCCACGCGCGCACGCCCGCCTGCGACAGTGCAGAGGCGGTGCGCCGCGCGGTGGAGCGCCTCTATCCCGACGTGCGCTTCGATATCGACGGCAACCGCCAGGCGCGCGTCGCGATCGAGCGGCAGGATCTCGACGAGATCCTCGGCAACCTGATCGAGAACGCGGCGAAATACGGTGGCGGCAGTGTCTTCGTCACGATCGACGCGGAGCCTGATGCGGAACGCTGCGTGATCTGGATCGAGGACGACGGTGCCGGCATCCCCCCGGCGGAGCGCACGCGCATCTTCGATCGCGGCGCGCGGCTGGATACGGACAAGCCGGGCACCGGCCTCGGCCTCGCCATCGTGCGCGATGTCGCGGAGATATATGGCGGCGCGGTCGAACTGGGCGAGAGCGAGGACCTGGGCGGCCTGATGGTCAAACTGATCCTGCCCCGCGCCGGTTGACCGTCCAGTCGATCGGCGCAGGAGATCGCAACCGTCAGCGACCGCGCGCGCGCTCGTGGTGGCGAATGACTTCGTCGATGATGAAGCGCAGGAACTTCTCCGAGAACTCGGGATCGAGCTGCGCGTCTTCCGCCAGGGCGCGGAGGCGAGCGATCTGCTCGGTCTCTCGCGCCGGGTCCGCCGGGGGCAGGGCGTTGATCGCCTTGTATTCTCCAACGGCCTGAGTGATGCGGAAGCGTTCCGCCAGAATGTGGATCAGGGCGGCATCGATATTGTCGATGCTGCGGCGGAAGGCGGCGAGCTGCGCGTTGTCTGCGGCGGTGGCGTCGTTCGCTTCGTGGAGTGCGGAATCGGGCATCGAAAGCGGGCTTATCACGCGCTTGCGAACAATTCCAAGCTTGCCAAGCATGGCCCGGGGAAGCAATGCGGGCGCGACATGACAGCCGACGTCGTTCCCCTTCGCCGCACCCCCGCCGACCCGCGTCCCACGCTGGAGCCGATGCTTGCGCTCACCGCGAACGGGATGAATTCGGTCAACGCCGTGATTCTCGAACGGATGCAGAGCGAAATTCCGCTGATTCCGCGCCTTGCGGGCCATCTGATTTCGGGCGGGGGCAAGCGTCTGCGCCCGATGCTGACGCTCGCCGGGGCGGAACTGGTCGGTTATCAGGGAACGCGCCACTATCGCCTGGCCGCCGCGGTGGAGTTCATTCACACCGCGACCCTGCTGCACGACGACGTGGTCGACGGCAGCGAGCTGCGGCGTGGCAAGGCGGCGGCCAATATCATTTTCGGCAACCCGGCCACCGTGCTGGTCGGCGATTTCCTGTTCAGCCGCGCCTTCGAACTGATGACCGAGGATGGCAGCCTGAAAGTGTTGAAGATCCTTTCGGGCGCCAGCGCCGTGATTGCCGAAGGCGAAGTCTCGCAGCTGACGGCGCAGCGCCAGATCGAAACGAGCGAGGAACGCTATCTCCAGATCATCGGCGCGAAGACCGCCGCGCTGTTCGCCGCCGCCAGCCGCATCAGCGCGGTCGTGGCCGAATGCGGGGAGCGGGAGGAACAGGCGCTGGACGATTACGGCCGCAACCTGGGCGTCGCCTTCCAGCTGGTCGACGACGCGATCGATTACGATTCCGATGCCGCTGAAATGGGCAAGGACCGCGGCGACGATTTCCGGGAAGGCAAAATGACCCTGCCGGTGATCTTCGCCTATGCCCGCGGCACGGCGGAAGAACGCAAGTTCTGGCAGGCAGCGATTGCCGGCCATCGCAGTTCGGATGCCGATCTGGAACAGGCAGTCGATCTGATCGACAAGTACGACGCGGTCGAGGCGACTCGCGAGCGGGCCCGTCACTTTGCCGCGCGTGCGGTCGATGCGATTTCGATCTTCCCCGATGGGAAGGCGCGCGCCGCCATGGCCGAAGCCGCGCATTTTGCGGTCGCGCGCGGGTATTGATCCCTTCTTTCGATCTCGCCCTTGCACGAGCGGGCGAAGGATGAGGGATCGCAGGCCCTGACGCCGCATCGACGGCCTTTGGCAAACCCGGTTCAAGGGGACCATGCAAGACCTTCCCATCCACGCCGTCATGCCCGACCTGCTGGCCGCGCTGCGCGGCCCCGGCGCGGCCGTGCTGGTTGCGCCGCCGGGCGCAGGCAAGACGACTGCAGTCGCTCCGGCCCTGCTGGGCGAGGAATGGTGCACCGGGCAGGTCATTCTGCTCAGCCCCCGCCGGGTCGCCGCGCGGGCGGCGGCGGAGCGAATGGCTGCGCTTCTGGGTGAAAGGGCAGGGGAAACCGTCGGTTACCTGACTCGTCTCGACAGCCGCACGTCCGCGAAAACGCGGGTACTGGTGATGACCGAGGCGATTTTCGTGAACCGGATCGTCGATGACCCGGACCTCGCAGGTGTGTCCGCGATCCTGTTCGATGAAGCGCACGAGCGGCATCTGGACAGTGACCTCGGCCTTGCGCTGGCGCTCGAAAGCAGAGGCGTCTTGCGCGAAGACCTGCGGATCTGCGTGATGTCGGCCACGATCGACGGCGCGCGCTTTGCCGGGCTGCTGGGCAAAGACATACCCGTAGTGGAAAGTGAGGGGCGCGCGTTTCCTCTGGAAATCAGATGGTTGGGGTCGTCTCCTGACATGCGGATAGAAGATGCGACGGCCGCCGCCGTCATGACGGCGTGGCGCGACACCGCAAAGCCGGGCGAGGGCGAGGCAGGCGGCGACCTGCTGGCCTTCCTCCCCGGTGTGGGGGAAATCGCGCGCGTGCAGGAGCGGCTTGCGGCACGCCTGCCCGATGTCCCGATTCTTCCGCTGCATGGCCAGGTCGATCCGGCCGCTCAGCGCACTGCGATCCGCCGCGATCCGCAGGGGCGCCGCCGGATCGTGCTGGCGACAGCGATTGCGGAAACCTCGCTGACGCTCGACGGCGTTTCGGTGGTCGTCGACAGTGGGCTCGCGCGCCATGCGGAATTCGACAAGGCGGCCGGGACGACGCATCTTGTCACGCGCCGCGCCAGCCAGGCGTCCGCCGGCCAGCGCGCCGGGCGCGCGGCGCGGCAGGGGCCGGGCGTCGCTTACCGTTTGTGGGAAGAGGCCGCCCATGCCGGCCGCCCGCAGTTCGACGTGCCCGAGATCGCAAGCGCAGATCTTGCGCCGCTGGTGCTCTCGCTGGCGCGGTGGGGCACTGCCGATCCGGCCTCGCTCGCGTGGATCGACCCACCGCCGGCGGCCGCCATCGCCTCCGCGCGCGAGCGGCTCGTTCGGCTCGATGCACTGGACGGCGAGGGGCGGATTACCGGGCGGGGGCAGGCGCTCGCCGCGCTTTCGCTTGGCCCGGCCCATGCGGCGATGGTCCTCTTCGGTGCGGAGCATGGCGCGGCGGACGAAGCCGCGCGGATCGCCATGCTGCTGCAGGAACGCCGCCTGGGCGGTCGGGGGGAAGATCTGGCGTCACGGCTTCATCGCTGGGCGGGTGACCGCGCGCCGCGTGCGGAGGCGAGCCGCAAGCTGGCATCGCGCTGGGCCGTGCAGGCTGGCAAGCTGGTGAAGGCGCGGGTCTCAGCCGACCGTGTACCACCCGGTATTCTCCTCGCAGCCGGAATGCCGGACAATATTGCCCGAAAGCGCGATCCTTCGGGCGAGCACTGGCTTTCGGCGGGCGGGCGCGGGTTCGTGCTCGATCCTGCCAGTCCGCTGGCGCGCAGCGAATGGATCGCCATCGGCGATGCCCAGGGCCAGGCGAAAGGCGCGCGGATCACTGCCGCCCTGCCGCTGGAGGAAAGCGACATCGAGCGCTGGCTGCCCGAACGGATTGCGCGCCGCCAGGTGCTCCGCTGGAACGAGGGGGAACAGCGGGTCGAGGCGCGGCAGGAGCGGCGGCTTGACGCCATCGTCCTCGCAAGCGGCCCGGACCCTGCGCCCGATGGCGATGCGGCTGTGGATATGCTTGTGGAAAAGGCGGTGGAACGGCTGGGGACATGGCTTCCCGCCGATCTGCTCGCCCGCGCGCGCTTTGCCGGGGTGGCGGCGCTTCTGCCTGAAGCGCTGGCGGCAAACGCCGATCTCTGGCTGCGTCCGCTGCTGGCCGGGAGGCGCGATCTTGCGGTTCCTCGCGGGCAGATGGTGGAGGCGCTGCTGGGCCAGCTCGACTGGGATAGCCGCCAGGCGCTGGACCGCGCGGCACCGCGAGAATTCGTGTCGCCTGCGGGCACCCGCCACGCGGTCGATTACACCGGCGACGATGCCCCCAGCGTGGAAGTGCGGGTCCAGGCCCTGTTCGGGCTGGAACGGCATCCGATGATCGGCGACACGCCCCTGCTGCTCAAGCTGACCAGCCCCGCAGGCCGGCCGATCCAAGCGACCCGCGACCTGCCCGGCTTCTGGCGCGGATCGTGGGCCGACGTGAAGAAGGACATGAAGGGCCGCTACCCCAAGCATCGCTGGCCCGAGGAGCCCTGGGCCGAAAAGCCGAGCCTGAAGACGAGGAACGCCTTTTCACGCGGCGATTCGTGAATTAGAGGACCTTCCCATGGCAGCCCGTATCTATCAGCGACCCAAGAACGCGATGCAGTCCGGCAAGGCACGGACCGATGAATGGGTGCTCGATTTCGAGCAGACCGAAGCGCGCCGTGCGGACCCCCTGATGGGGTGGACCGGCAGCGGCGATACGCAGGCGCAGGTCCAGTTGACGTTCCCCGACAAGGCGGCGGCGCAGGCCTATGCGGCGAAGCATGGCATTCCGGCGCGGGTCCATGCCACCCCGCCGCGCCATCTCAAGCTCCAGGCCTACGCCGACAATTTCCGCTGACGCGGCCGTTACCGCCGGGCGTAATCTCGACGGTTGAAATCCGCGTCGACCACGGCCATATGCCCGCCCGGGAGTCGGGTGGACGTTTGCGTTCGCTCACCGGGTCAGGTCCGGAAGGAAGCAGCCCAGGTGAATTGCGGCGGGTCGCCCGGCTCCTTTTCTCCACACCAGCATGACAACGCCCCGGCAACCGCCTACCTAGGCGGGCATGGGTGATTCACCGACAGACGCGGGAAAAAGCGCGGACGACCTCCCCTGGGATACGGGGGAAGACGGGGCTGCGACGCCGAGTGCGGCAGAGCTTGAGGCCGAAGGTCAGGCGGCGATGTTCGGCGGTGCGCCAGCCGATCCGCCCGCCGATTCTCCCCCTGCACAGCCGCCGGAGCCTGCCGCCGCGAAAGAAACGCCGCCCGCGGCGAATCAGCCCTATCGCGTGCTGGCGCGCAAGTATCGTCCGCAGACCTTTTCCCAACTGATCGGCCAGGAGCCGATGGTGCGCACGCTCGCCAACGCGATCGAGCGCGACCGGCTGGCCCATGCCTTCCTGATGACCGGGGTGCGCGGGGTCGGCAAGACGTCGACTGCGCGGCTGGTGGCCAAGGCGCTCAACTGCATCGGTCCCGACGGGCAGGGCGGGCCGACGATCGACCCGTGCGGCGTGTGCGAGCCGTGCCGCGCGATTGCGGAGGGACGCCATATCGACGTGATCGAGATGGACGCCGCCAGCCACACCGGCGTGGACGACGTGCGCGAGATTATCGAGGCGGTCCGCTATGCCGCGGTCAGCGCGCGTTACAAGATCTATATCATCGACGAAGTTCACATGTTGTCTCGCAATGCTTTCAATGCCTTGCTGAAGACACTTGAGGAACCGCCCGCGCATGTGAAGTTCCTCTTCGCGACGACCGAGGTGGACAAGCTGCCGGTCACCGTCCTCAGCCGCACGCAGCGGTTCGACTTGCGCCGCATCCCCGCCGAACTGTTGCAGACGCATTTCGCATGGGTCTGCGAGCAGGAAGGCGTCGCCGCCGATGCGGAAGCGCTGCACATGATCGCCGCCGCGGCCGAAGGCTCGGTGCGCGACGGGCTCTCGATCCTCGATCAGGCGATCGCCCACGCGGACCTGGGCGAGGACGGCCACGTCACGGCGGAGCGGGTGCGCGACATGCTGGGCCTTGCCGACAAGAGCGCGCAGCGCCGCCTGCTGGGCACGATCCTGGAAGGCGACGCGAAGGCCCTGCTGGCCGGGGTCGCCGACCAGTATGCCCTGGGTGTCGAGCCGCTGGCGCTGATGCGCGGGCTGATGGACCTTGTCCACCGGATCACCGTCGCCCAGATCGGCCAGGCCGAACCCGACGCGCCGAGCGCGGAAGAACGGGCCGCGCTGGCCGATTGGGCAACGCGGCTTTCCGCCGGCCAGCTTCACCGGCTGTGGCAGCTTCTGCTCAAAGGGTACGACGAAGTGCGCCAGGCGCCCGATCCGCTGGTTTCGGCGCAGATGGCGCTCCTGCGCGTGCTCCACGCCGCCGATCTGCCCGACCCGGGCAAGCTGGCGAAGAAACTGGATGATATGGTCGCGAACGGCGTCGCCGCGCCGGCCGCTACGGGCGGGGAGGGGGCAGCAGGAAGCGCCCCCGCCGCGACGGCGGCGATCGAGTGGCCAGCGCTGGTCGAGCGGGTCGATGCCGCCGGCGCGCTGCGTGTGGCGCAGACGATGCGCGACTGGGTCCGTCCGATCGAACTGGTGCAGGGCCGGCTGGTCTATGCCCTCGCGCCCGGCTTCGTCGGCGATCCCGCAGCCGAATTTCGCGACATGCTGTACAAGCTCACTGGCGAGCGGTGGGACGTTGAACAGCGCGAATCCGGCGGCGATCCGAGCTTGCGCGAGCGCGAGGAAGCGGCGAAAGCGGAAGCGCAGGCGAAGATGCGCGCCCACCCGCTGGTGGAAGCCGCATTCGAAGCTTTTCCCGAGGCCGAACTGGTCGAGGATGCCGAAATCCAGCCCGCCGGCCGCCAGGCATGGGGCCGCTGAGGCACGAAGAACAACGAGGACGCAAGCGATGCAATCGATGGAAGAGATGATCCAGGCCGCGCAGAAGGCGGCCGAGCAGATTCAGAACCAGATGGGCGAAATGCAGGCCAAGCTCGACGCGATCGAGGTCGAAGGCGTGGCGGGCGGCGGTCTGGTAAAGGTCCGCGCCAGCGCCAAGGGCCGCATCCTGCGCGTCGAGATCGACGAAAGCCTGATGAAGCCCGAAGAAAAGCAGATGGTCGAAGACCTTGTCACCGCCGCCTTCAACGACGCGCGCGACAAGGCGGACCGGATTTCCGAAGAGGAAATGAAGAAGATGCAGGGCGGTATGGGTCTGCCCCCCGGCTTCAACCTGCCGGGCATGGGGTGAACCCAGCGCGGCTATGGCTCCATAGCCATAGCGCCAGCCCATCAGATCATGCTACCGGTGGCGAAAGACAACCAATCGGAGAGGCAGCATGGCAACGGTGATGAACGACAACGCGGCCGGATCGGACGCAGACGTTCGTGCGCAGGTTTCGGACGAGGAATGGGCAGTGCGGGTCGATCTCGCCGCGGCCTATCGCCTCGTCGCGCTTTATGGCTGGGACGACCTGATCTTCACCCACCTTTCCGCCCGCGTGCCGGGGCCGGAACACCATTTCCTGATCAATCCCTACGACATGATGTTCGAGGAGATCACCGCCTCCAGCCTGGTGAAGATCGATGTCGAGGGGCAGCCGGTCATCCCCACCAGCCATCCGGTCAACCCCGCCGGTTTCACGATCCATTCGGCGCTGCACATGAATTGCGAGGATGCCCATGCGGTGATGCACCTGCATACGCCCGCCGGGCAGGCGGTCAGCGCAATGGCCGATGGGCTGATGGAGCATACCCAGACCGGGATGATCGCGCGCAGCGACATCGCCTATCACGAGTACGAAGGAATCGCGACCGATCTGGAAGAGCGTGAACGCCTGGTCGAGGACATGGGTGACAGGCATGCGATGATCCTGCGCAACCACGGCACCCTGGCGATCGGCAGCACGGTGGGCGAATGCTTCCTGCGCCTCTATTTCCTGGAGCGTGCCTGCGATGCCCAGGTGAAGATGCTTTCCGCCGGGCGCGACGGGTTGCACAACCCGCCCCAGGGCACGCCGGAAAAAGTGCGCGACCAGACCCCGCCCGCCGGCATCGGCATGGTCGCCAACGCACTCGCCTGGCCGGCCCTGCTGCGCAAGCTCGACCGGATCGACCCGGGTTTTCGGGAGTAGGTACCCGCTCGACACCCCGCTTGGGCGCGGTTGGCCCGCGGTGCTGCGCAAACCATTTTCCTACACGCTGCGAATTTGCCATCGTGCGCTTCATGCAGCGTTCGCGAACCCCGGTCTGGCCGTTTCGTGTGTCCTTCCGTGCTCATGATCGGCGGGGGCGAGGATGGCTGGTGCGGAGGGGCGATTTTTCTTCCCCAGGACAGTGTAACATGTGGTCCATGTCTCGCATTTGGGCCGGGCATCCACAGGTTCGCCGGGCGCAGGCGTTGCGGCGGGCGGGGCGGGTTCCCATATCCACCGGTCAAGTGAGGCGCGCGTGTCGCAGCGCCCGACCGACGGATTGACGCAATGAACCAGCAATACCCCCTTCTTCCCCTGCGCGACATTGTCGTGTTCCCCGGCATGGTCGTTCCCCTGTTCGTGGGGCGCGACAAGTCTGTCGCCGCGCTGGAGGCGGCGATGGAAGCGAGTGGCGAAGATGGCAGCAAGGACATCTTCCTGCTCTCGCAGCTCGATCCGGGGTGCGACGATCCGGGCGAAGACGATCTTTACGACATCGGCACGGTCGCGCAGGTCCTGCAACTGCTCAAGCTGCCCGACGGCACCGTTCGCGTGCTGGTCGAAGGCACGTCGCGTGCCCGGCTTGAAGATATGAAGCCCAACGGCGATTTCATCGTTGCCGAGGTTTCGGCGCGCGAACCCGGCACGGCATCGGGCAGCGAAGTCGTCGCCACGATGCGGCAGGTGATCGAGCAGTTCGAAGAATATGCCAAGCTGAACAAGAAGTTGGGCGAGGGCGCAGGCGACGAACTGGGCGAGATCGACGATGCCGGCCAGCTTGCCGATACCGTCGCCGCCGCGATCGGCGCGAAGGTGGCTGACAAGCAGGCGCTGCTGACCGAGCTCGATCCGCTCAAGCGGCTCGAAATGGTCATGTCGTTCATGGAAGGCGAACTGTCGGTTCTGCAGGTGGAGCGCAAGATCCGCGGCCGCGTGAAGCGGCAGATGGAGAAGACCCAGCGCGAATACTACCTCAACGAACAGCTCAAGGCGATCCAGAGCGAGCTGGGCGGCGAGGGCGAGGATGGCGACGAGATCGCGGAACTGCAGGCCAAGATCGAAAGCCTGGAGCTGTCGAAAGAAGCCAAGGCCAAGGCAGAGAGCGAGCTGAAGAAGCTCAAGACCATGCAGCCGATGAGCGCCGAGGCGACCGTCATCCGCAATTACCTCGATGTCCTGCTGGGCCTGCCGTGGGGCCAGCCTTCGGAATTGAAGAAGGATATCGGCGAGGCGCAGGCGATCCTGGACGAGGATCACTATGCGCTGGAAAAGGTGAAGGACCGCATCATCGAATACCTCGCGGTTCAGGCGCGCACCGACAAGCTGAAGGGGCCGATCCTGTGCCTCGTCGGCCCGCCCGGCGTGGGCAAGACCTCGCTCGGCAAGTCGATCGCGCGCGCCACCGGCCGCGAGTTCATTCGGCAGAGCCTGGGCGGCGTGCGCGACGAGGCGGAAATCCGCGGCCACCGGCGGACCTATATCGGCTCGCTACCGGGCAAGATCGTCACCAACCTGAAGAAGGCGGGAGCCAGCAATCCGCTGTTCCTGCTCGACGAAATCGACAAGCTGGGGCAGGATTTCCGCGGCGATCCCGCTTCGGCCCTGCTCGAAGTGCTCGACCCCGAACAGAACAGCAAGTTCCAGGATCACTATCTGGAACTGGATATCGACCTGTCGGACATCATGTTCGTGACCACCGCGAACAGCCTCAACCTGCCGCAGCCGCTGCTGGACCGGATGGAGATCATCCGGCTGGAAGGCTATACCGAAGACGAGAAAGTCGAAATCGCGCAGCGACACCTGATCGCCAAGCAGATCGAGGCGCACGGGCTGAAGGAAGGCGAGTTCGAGCTGACCGAGGATGGCCTGCGCGCGCTGATCCGGCACTATACGCGCGAAGCGGGCGTGCGCACGCTGGAGCGCGAGATCGCACGGCTGGCGCGCAAATCGCTGCGCCAGATCCTTGAGAAGAAGACCGAAAGCGTGCGGATTACGCCCGAGAATCTCGGCGATTTCGCCGGGGTGCGCAAGTTCAAGCACGGCATGTCGGAAGAAGAACCGCAGGTCGGCGCCGTAACCGGCCTGGCCTGGACGGAAGTGGGCGGCGAGCTGCTGACGATCGAAAGCGTCACCACGCCGGCTGTCGGCGGAGGCCGCGGGGAGATCAAGACCACCGGCAAGCTGGGCGAGGTGATGAACGAATCCGTCGCCGCGGCGTTCAGCTTCGTGAAGGCCCGGGCACCCGCCTACGGGATCAAGCCGAGCATCTTCCAGCGCAAGAACATCCACATCCACTTGCCCGAAGGCGCGGTGCCCAAGGATGGGCCGAGCGCGGGCATCGGCATGGTCACGTCCATCGTTTCGACGCTGACGGGCATTACCGTGCGCCCCGATGTGGCAATGACCGGCGAAGTCACGCTGCGCGGCCGTGTGCTGCCGATCGGCGGGTTGAAAGAGAAGCTGCTGGCGGCGCTGCGCGGCGGGATCAAGACCGTGCTGATCCCGGAAGAAAATGTGAAGGACCTCGCTGAAATTCCGGCGAACGTGAAGGATGGGCTGGAGATCGTGCCTGTCAGTCATGTCGATCAGGTGCTTGAAAAGGCGCTGGTTTCAGAGCCGACTCCAATCGAATGGACCGAAGCTGACGATCTTGCCAGCCAGCCGGGCCATCCCGGTCAGACGCTTGGCGATCAGGCGCCTACTGCGCACTGACAAGGCGACACGGTCGGCGCGTCTGCTTCTCCGCAACGCGCCGACCTTACGGCATCGCGCGGTCTTTCCGGGCGCGCGATTCTCGCCGCATGGTTACCGGAGTACGATTTGTTACAGGATTTGCCTTTGACAGTGCGGGCAAAAAAGCGTTCAAATCTCGCCCTTTCGGAGAGGCGATTCACCGAAACCGGTCTCAAACGCGAACTTTAGGGGGTTCCCAGAATGAACAAGAACGATCTGATCAGCGCCGTCGCGGATTCCAGCGGTCTTTCGAAGAGCGATAGTGCCAACGCGGTCGAAGGCGTTTTCGACGCCATCACGAAGTCCCTGTCGAAGGGCGACGAAGTGCGACTGGTCGGGTTCGGGACGTTTTCCGTGGCGCGGCGCAAGGCCTCGACCGGCCGCAACCCCCGCACCGGCGAACCGATGACGATCAAGGCTTCCAACCAGCCGAAGTTCAAGGCGGGCAAGGGCCTGAAAGACAGCGTGAACTGAGCCTGGCTCGTCCGCGCTGCCGCCTGCTGCATTGCCCTGCGGTACTGCATTGCAGGCGGCCCATGTGAAAACGCCGCGTCTGCCCTGGGGCAACGCGGCGTTTCGCTTTTGCAGGGCGGCGCGATCTAGCCGGTCGTCAGCCGCACCAGCGCAGTCGGCGCCGTTTGCGTGCGGGCATTGACCTGCCATTCCAGCACCTTGCCCTCGGATGTTTCGACCGGCCCTTCATCGGTGTTGTTGGCCAGGATCTCGCCATCGGTGACGATGCGGAACGTGCCGTCAAGCTCGGGAACATCGGCGCCCGGTCCCTGCCTGCCATCTTCGCCCCCTGCGAAGCCTTCGGCCATTCCCGCCATCATTCCCTGAAACGGATTGCCGCTGGCGGCCGTCGTGAAGCCGGGCGCGTCGACCCTGACCGTACCATCGTCGCGGTTGGCAGCCAGCACGAAGAAGTTGGACATCGGCATCCGTTCCATCGTCGGGAACATGAAATCATGATCCAGCCGGCCAGAGATGCGGAAGACGACATCGAACAGCCCTTCGCCCTTGTACTCCACACGCTCCCACCCGGTCTGACGCTCGAGCCGTTTGGCGAATTCCTGCGCAGCCTCCGGATCGGACGGATCGATCCCGCCCATCATGGCGCGGGTCATCTCCGCGCCCTTCTGGCGATTGCGCTTTCTTTCCTCCTGGCTCTCTTCCCACTCAGCCAGCTGCGCGGCGCGTTCATCCTCGCTGCACTCGCGGTCCTCGAACGTATCCTCGTCGTAGCAGGCAGGCTCGAACGGTTCGCCGGCGCTTTCCGCCGCTTCGCCCATTTCCGCCAGCTTGCTTAGCGCAAGGATGTAGATCTCGCCTTCGTAGGAGTAGCTGAACGTACCGCCCTTGCGCAGTTCGAGCTGTGACGTGAACGCCCCCGGCGCCAGCAGGCATCCGCCCAGCACGAATGCGAGCGCCGCAGCAAAGCCCATTGCCACCACGCGCCGCGGCTTGCTCAAAACAGTCATCGAATACCCCCTGTGTTCCGCCGGCAAGACCTAGCGCGATGCGAGCGCATAGAGCGCGATCGCGGCTGCGTTCGACACGTTCAGACTTTCCATGTTCCGGCTTATGGGCAGCCGGGCCAGTGCGTCGCAATGCGCAACGATATTCTGCCGCATACCTTCGCCCTCCGCCCCGAGGACGATCGCGACTGGCCCCGCGGGCAATGCCTCCGCCAGCGTAGCTTCCGCCTCGCCGGCCAGCCCGATACGCCAGTACCCGGCCTCGGCCGCGCTTTCGAGGGCGCGGGCGAGGTTCACCACGCGGACCCAGGGGATCGTTTCCAGTGCCCCAGAAGCCGACTTGGCGACAACACCCGATTCGGGCGGAGCATGGCGATCCTGCGTGACAATGGCCCGCGCATCGAACGCAGCGGCTGAACGCAGAATGGCACCCACGTTGTGTGGATCGGTGACCTGATCGAGAAAGACCAGTGGGCCGGTGCCGTTCTGGGCGAAGACATCTTCCAGCAGAAGATCCTCCAGCGGGGCGCATTCGAGAACCAGGCCCTGGTGCGGCGCATCGCGCGCGACCAGACGCGCCAGATCCTGCACGTCCGCATATTCGACCGGGAAGCCAGGCGGCAGCTCGCCATCCAGCGAATCGATCCCTTCTCGCGTGGCCCAGAGCTTGCGATGGCTGCGGTCGGGATTCTTCAGCGCCGCTTCGACCGCGTGGCGGCCCCATAGCCGCACTTGCCCGGTGCTTGCCCGCCCGCTGCCACGTCCGCCCTGCATACGCCCTGCGCGGCCGCGCAGAGCCCGCTTGCGATCACCCTTGGCCAATCCGAAAACCCCTTTGAAATCCTGAGCCCCCGCCATGCCAGCGGCCCCATTGACAGGCAAGCGCGGCTTCGCCAAAGGGGCGCCTCTCGGCAAGGGCGCCCCCGCACGGCGGCGCCATTTACACGCAGGCCAAGGCATGTGGACAGGTGGCCGAGTGGTTAAAGGCAGCAGACTGTAAATCTGCCCGCGCAAGCGTACGCTGGTTCGAATCCAGCCCTGTCCACCACCTGCCTCTAAGGGCCGGAAAAGATTGGAAAACAGGGGTTTCGACCTTCCGACTGCTACACATAATGCTACACGGAAGGTATGGAGCCCATGTTCAAAATTACCCGGCTGCGGCTCCGCCAAATGGCAAGTCCGCAAGCGTTGGCCTGCTGACGTTGCGTCACTCCTCAAAGGCGAGTTCATAAGATCGACGGGTGAGGAGGACCGGAAGGCAGCGCAAACGCAGGATGTCTATCTGGCGATGGAGTATGAGCGGCTGGTACCGGATCTACATCCCGATGCGCCGAGGGTTTCCGAGTTCACTGACGTCTCCTGTCCAATCGGAGCTACTCCACCGTCTCCGCGTAGTCTGCGACGGCGACCTTGTTCCTTGAGTAGATTTCCAGCCAAGTCTCATTTCTCATCCCTCCTGCTGCAAGAATTTCCAAGTCTTACAGTCCCACGTCCCGCCGCGCCCGTGAGGCCCCTTCCAACCTGTCGTGAGGAGCTTTTCCATTCTCCGTCCATAGGCTCGCATTGTCCTCCGGTAGTCCTCCCAGACCCAGAACGACAAAGACGGCAGGTCGATACTTTCCGCTGCGCTGAGGGCGCAAGGGTAGCGCGCCCAACTATCTATTCCGCCGTCGAAAAACTCCAGCACATGCGTAAGGCGATTGCGGTAAGGAATGATGGTAGACTTTGCCCGTAGTTCAAGGAGGCGGTGGGAGGTCAACTGCCTTGAAAGTTTCCCATTTGAGACCCAATGCGGGTGCTCGTAGACTAGAAACGCCTTGATAGCGTTTTCCAAGGCAAAGGTCGCCAGAAGCACGGTCGCTCTCTCGGTGGCGCTCCAAACCCGCCTCGTCCCGCAGGGCCCCTGTAAGATTAATTGGCCGCTACCCCGCCTCTGCCAAAGGTCTAGGGCTTGTTCGTGCAGGCTATCGGCGGTGAGGAGCCAAGAGTGAGGGTTCGCAAGGTCGGCAAACTCTTCGTTAGTCATGTGAGGAACCTGAATGTCCGCAATGTCGGCTTGATGGCCTGAGGAGAATGTAATGCGTTGCTACCCATTGGTTATACTATTTCCAGTTCTAGGGGCTTGCTCGCCCCAACCAGATGCCGCGGCGCCAGCCGTAGCTGTAACCTTAGACGCCCCCGCCTTGGTCGGGAAGGACCGCGCTGAGGTCGACGCTGTGATGGGAGAGCCGGTCTGCAATGAAGAGAACTCGGGACTCTCATGCGAATATGACGAATATACCAGCGTCTATTTTGTGAAAGACAAGGCTGCCAACCTCACTCTGCCGCGGGTGGACGACTTGCGGGTATATGGGCTGGAATTGGGAGAGCCCTCCTTTGAACAAGGCAACACGACACGTTGGGAGACGATGATTGACGGGAAAGAAGCGCAGGTGAGCCGCTTCCCTGACTTTGTTTACGTGATGACGTTTGAGGCGTAAGTCGCGCGGGCGACCCACGGCGGGTTGGGCTCAAGTTCTAAATCCGACAGTCGGAACCGAACCCCGTCGGCTTTCATCCACCCGCAAAACTGCCACACAAATGCCAGCAGAGGATAATTTAAGTCTTTTCGGTTCAATGTTTTATGTGGCGATTCAAGCAATCCAGCCCTGCCACCACCTGCCTCGCTCTCAGCGGCCTTTGGCGGACAAGGCGGAACAGGCCCGGCTGTTCCGCCTCGCCGCTGGGAAATCGGTTCAGAGTGCTTTCTTCACACGCTGGAGGATCAGGATCATGCCGCGCGTGATCAATCCGTCGATGCCCCATCGGGTCGAGAACCTGTCGGAAAACCGCGCGGTTGCGACCATGACAAGCGCCACGCTTGCGAAAGCCAGGCTGAATTCGAGCGGCGTGTAGCCCGCTCCCCCGATCAGGATGCGCGGTGCGGTGGAGAAGAAGACGAAGAACGTCCCCATCGCCGTGCCGAAGGCGGCCGTGTAGAGCCAGAACGATGCGCTTTTGAGTATCGTCCGGGCCGACCGTGCTTTCGCGCGCCGCGCGCTCGGGTGGCCCGGCCTTTCTTTGATTTGCGGAGATGTCGTGTAAACAGGTAACAGGATGTAACATGCTGCCAGTCGGGGGTGCGATGAAGGGGGCAAGTGTGGGGCAAGGGTCTGCCTGGAACATGGCGGACTTCCTGCTGGAACTGTATCATGACGCCGCTGAATATACGCCAAGCGAGCTGAGAATTCGCGTTCTCAGGAGATTGCAGGAAGTCGTGCCGTTCGACTTTGCAGTATGGGGAGGGGGGCAGGCCGAGGGGCGGCTGGTCAACGACCTTTCCGTCCTGGATCAGAGCCATGCCATCCTGGGCGAATGGGAAGCGGTCGCGCATCAGGACGGTTTCTGCGACCTTACGCTCGACAAGCTGGGGACGACGGCGCGCTTCGACGATGTGCTCGATTATCGCGACAGCCTGGCTTACAACGAGCATTGGCGCAGGTTTGATGCTTCGCACATGATGGCCACCATCGTGGCCGAGCGGTCCGATGGCTATGTCAGTTTCGTCGGGCTCTGCGCCGACGATCGACCGCGCGTGTTCTCGGATGCAGAGCGCAGTCTCAAGCAGATGTTGATGCCGCACTTTTCCCAGGCCCTGCGCATCAGCCGCGATCTGGGGCAGGCGCGGGGCGACATGCCGAGCGAGGCCGTCGGCCTTGTCACCCCCGACGGCGCGGTCCTTTCTGTCGAAGGCCCCTTCTTCGAACTGGCGATGCAGGAATGGGGCGCACGGATTGCCCGGCTGCCATCCGACGTCATCCATGCACTGCACCGGGCGGGGCAGTGGAGCGGGGTGACAGCACAGGCGAAGATGGTGCCTTTCGGGCGAAACTATTTCGTTCACCTGATCGCGACGTCCGTGCTGGAGCGTCTTTCCCCGCGAGAGCGGGAGGTCGCCGAACTGTTCGGAGCGGGGCTGACACACAAGGCCGTCGCGCGCCGCCTGGGATCATCGCCCTCCACCGTGCGCAACCAGCTTGCGAGCGTGTACGAGAAGCTTGGCGTTTCGAACAAGGCGGAGCTCGCATCGCTGGTCGGTGGCGGAAATCTCTGATCGACGCTGACCAATATAGGGCATCTGCACTATTTCCGCAGCGGCCTGCCGCGACCTATTCCGACTGCCGATACCTTGCGGTCACCACCGGCCGCGAGGCCTTTGTCTTTTGTCGGAGTCGCAGCGTGTGCGTTGGCGTGCACCCAGGCCGACAATTTTTTACGATGTGAACGGGGGAACGCGATGACGAAAACGAATGCCGGAGACGACGGTGTGATCCCACCGGCAACGGGTGTGGCGGATGGCGGGGCCAGTGGAGCCGAGGCCTGGGCCACCGCCGAAGGCGGCGCGCGTTTGGCGGAGCGGGTCAAGAACATCCTCACCAAACCCGGCGCAGAGTGGGCGCGGATCGACGCCGAACCGGAGGGCGTCGCTGCGGTCTTCGTTCGGTATGTCATGCCGCTTGCGGCCATTCCGGCCGTTGCGGCAATGATTGGCTCCCTCCTGTTCGGCATTTCCGTGCTTGGAATGACCTATCGCCCCGGTTTCGGCGCCGCCATCGGCTCGGCCGTGCTGCAGTATGGCCTGACGCTGGCCGGCGTGTTTATCTTCGCCTGGGTGGTCAATTTTCTGGCGCCGAAGTTTGGCGGCACGGCCAATTGGGGCAAGGCCTTCAAGACCGTTGCCTATTCTGCGACTGCGGCGTGGGTGGTCGGGATCTTCAATCTGATCCCCGCGCTGGCGTTCGTGACCATCCTGGGGCTTTACAGCCTCTACCTGCTGTACAGCGGTCTGCCGGTTCTCATGAAAGTGCCGCGCGAAAAGGCGCTGGCATTCACCGCAGTGCTCGTCGCGGCAATGGTCGCGGTCGGGCTGGTGCTCGGCGCGCTCGGCAGCATCGTGCGACCCGTACATGACACTTCCATCCCCACCGATGCCGGTCTTGGCGGGCTCATCGAAATGCTGGAAGACCAGGAAGGTACGGCGGGTGCCGGCGTCGTCGCGCAAATCGAAGGCGCGGCTAACGAGGATCAGGCCGAGGCCGTCCTGCAGAACCCGGTAGCCTCGACCTCCGGAGCGATGTCCGCCGAAGGGCTGGCCGGGCTCCTGCCGAAAACCCTCGCTGGTCTGCCCCTGGCCGAAATCGAGCATGCCTCGCTGGGCGCAGGCCTCGGATCGTCGGCCGAAGCCAGTTACGGCAGCGGCGACGTCACTGCCCGGCTCGATCTGGTGGATGTGGCGCCGATGGGCGGGATCTCCGCAGTAACGGCCAGCCTCAATGTCCAGCGAAATCGGCAGACCGCCACCGGCTACGAACGCCTGGGCAAAGTCAACGGCCGGATGACCGGCGAGAAGTGGGACAGCGCGACGCAGCGCAGCGAATACAACGTGCTGGTGGCCGACCGGGTCATGGTGTCCGCCGAAGGCCGCGGCGTCCACATCGACGATCTCAAGAACGCGGTCGAAAATCTCGATCTGGACGCGATCGAAGCCGCCATTGAACGGCAATAGCCACCGGCCCTGTCCCGCCCGGGCGTGTGATCGTTCCGGGCCCGTCACAGGGACGCCATGCAGCAACTCCAGGGAGTACCAAGCCATGCGCCTATCCTTGCGTCTCATTGCGCTGATCGCGATCGCGGCAAGCGGCGCGCCCGCGCACGCGCAGTTTTTCGATCGCCTCCTCGACCGTGCTGAGCGCGCAGTCAAAGGAGAGATCGAAGGGAAAGTGGAGCGGGAAGCGCGCAAGGCCACCCGTTGCGCTCTCGGCGATGCAACGTGCATCAGCGCGGCCAGAAGCAGGGGTGAAGAACCAGAGATCGTACGCCGCGACACCGGACCAAGGGATTACCCCGGCGTCGAGGGAGGTGCCGACATCCGGTTCCCGATGGGCGAACTCTCGTTCGCGGATGCAGTGGTCACATATGAGCCGGGCAATCACCGGGAGCTTTCGCGTACATTGCAGGGGCCGGGCAACGTTCTGGGCGAGCCTGACCGCGATACGGGACAATCGTGTGATGAACGCCGCGACTGCCCTGTCGTTGCGCTGGCACCTGGCGGAAAAATCGTCGTGCGCTTTACCGACAATGCCCTGACCGGCAGCGGGGACGAGGCCAGCGATCTTTGGGTCTTCATGGGCGACGCAAGTTCCCGCCTATCGGTCGAAGTCGGCGTCGATGGAAAGGACTGGGAGGCGGTCGGCAGCGTCGATGGATCGCATGGGGGCATCGATATCGACGCCGCAGGCTTCGGCCCCTACGCCGCGTTTTCCTACGTTCGGCTGAAGAACGTTTCGGGCGGCGGCGGTCGCGAGCGTGCCGCTCATGCCACGATCGACGCCATCGGCGCAGTCAGCACGCGGAGCCTCGTGCAATGAGCGGCCGGACCTGGATGGTGCGCCTGGCATTGGCGGGCCTCATATGCGCCTCGTCCACCGCCAGCGCGGAGATCGACGGCCATGGCCCTGATGCCTGGCGCGTCACGAATGTTGCCGCAGACGATGTGCTCAACGCGCGGATGGGTCCGGGAACGCAGTATCCGGTCATCGATGCGTTCGACCACGATGCCCGCGATTTGCAGCAGGTGACCTGCGTGCCGCTGCTGATTGCGGGCGTGCAGGAGAAGCTGACCCGGGAGCAGCGTGAGGGGCTTCCCACCAGCTGGTGCCTGATGCGTTCGGCTGACCTGTCGAGGTCCGGCTGGGTTCGCCAGCATTACCTGATGCCCGATGGCGCAGGCACGGCCACCGTATCGCCTACTGGCGATGCGATGATCGCCGAGGCGGTCAGCCTCGTGCGCAGCCTTTACGCCAACGCCGATCCATACGCGGCGCCGGCGCGGCATCCCCTCGATCCCGCCAATGCGCGAAATTACTTCTCTGCCGATGTCGTGGCAGCGATGCGCTCGCAGCCGCCCCAGGCCGATCCCCTGTTCGGCGCGCAGGATTTCGACGGCAGCTACGGCGAACCGTTTGCGGATCCCGATCAACCCATGTTTCGCGGAATGATCACCGTCAACGTGGAGATCGTGAACTTCGGGCGGCGGCACACCGCGGTTGTCAGACTGCGTGCCGATCCAGCGCAACCGGGCAGCCCCATTCGAGTCGTCCGCATTGAGCATGACGGCTGGTCGTTTCCCTGATTGTCACCTTTTCTTCACCAAGGAATTTGCCATGACATTGACTGCCAAACCCTCTGTCGCCGCCCTGTGCATGATCGCACTGGGGATGATGGCCGCCTGTTCCCCATCCTCCGAACCGGAAGGCGAAGCCGGCAATGAAGCCGAAAACATCACCACTGAAAATTCGAAGATCGGCGAGCTGAACGCCACTATTGGCGGCAAAGCCTATCGTGGAGAGACTGTGGGAGCGGCTGGCGAGAGGGCTGCTTCGGCCGAATTTCGGGATCTTGGCGCGGTCAAGAGCGTGAAGATTCAGGCTCACGATCCCGCCGCGGACGGGTTCATGCAGAATGTGCTCGCGGTCGAGTTCACGCTGGCTGGAAGCGATGCGTCCGCGCCCGTGGCCGGGGCCACGATCTCGTACTGGCCGACAGGGATGGAAGGATCATTCTATCACAGCGAAGGAAACGCGCCGGCACCGCAGGTCACGCTCGACGAAGTGTCGTTCGAGCAAGGCGCTGCCTCGGCAAGCGGCCGGTACACCGCCAATCTTTGCCGGAAGGCCGATTTCTTCTCCGAACCTGACACAAGCGATTGTGTCACCGTGGAAGGAACGTTCGACACGGCGCTGCACGAAAGCGCGTGATCCCGCGTTTTCTGACGGGGCGTGAATTGGAATGACGAGGAACGACTGATGCTGGGGCTAAACAGGAACGGGTTCGCAACCTTCATGCTGGTATGCGGGGTTCTGCTTCACCTGCTCGTGTTTAGCCCAGCAGCGGATGCCCAGGCGCGCGATCCCAATGCACCGTACCGCGACAGCTACGATGTGAGTTACGGTGACCGGCTGGTCGGTTCCTGGTCGGGAACGGTGCAGGGAAGTTCGGTCTCCCAGGCAGATGGCCAGATGGAAGGGCAGGCCATCTTCGTTCGTCGCGGCTATCGCAATCGGGACTACTTCGGGATTGTTCTGCATGATCATCGGCATCGGACCGGCGATACATTTTCCGAAATCCATATCGGGACCATTCCCTGCGGCCCCGGGCGACGCCAGATCGATGCAATCCACGGGCTGGATGCCGCGAACGCCCGCGCGAGCTTCGCCACCGTATCGTTCGAAAACCGACTGGCCGCGACGGGCCGTTCCGATGCTCAGGTGTTTCCCGTATATGGAGCGGAAGCGAAGAACCCGGCTGCGATTGTCACGGAATGGAGTGAGGACAAGTTCACGCTTCGCCTCTCAGGCACGTTCATTTCGGTCGTAGCGCCCGTTGCGGGCCAGACGTTCGATTACGAGCGGCAGCGGGAAGGAAGGCTCGAAGAACTCCGGCTGGACGCGACTTTCACCCTCGAACGGACCCCCGCGACAGAGGACCTTTTCAATCTCACGCTGTGTGAGGAGAAGGAGTTTCTGCAAGTCGTCGAGACAATGCCCGAAGGCGGCCGCGAGAACGTGGTTCTCGAAGGCGCGGACTTCTTCATCGAGTTTGATGCCCCCATTGAAACGGCGACACTGGACGAGACCACCGTGTTCATGACCACTCGCAATCCCGGCGGGGGGCCGATTTTCGTCGCCGCGGACCTGTCCCTTGTCGCATCAAACCGTATCCGCGTCAGGCCCACGGAGCCGCTTCTGGGCGGAACGGTTTACGACATCGAAGTCATGTCAGGGGACGACGGGATTCGCGGCCTGGAAGAGGAGAAGCTTGCTGATGATTTCCGATTCTCGTTCTCCACCTATGTTGAACCGGAGGACCTGCGGCTCGAAATCCATCAGGTTTCCCGTGATGCGCCGCTGGTCAAGGACAAGCCGGCTGCCGGAAGAATTTTTGTAGAGTGGGAGCAACGGGACGATGTCCATTACGCCTGGCAAGTGCTGAACTATCCCGTCCTGGCCGAGATCACCGATTTCGAAGATAATCCCGTCTTTCCAGAGATTACCGAGCGCGTTCGGCGCCCGGACCTGATTTCGGATGAGGAACGCCGTCGGGGGGAGCACAGTCTGGATCTGTTCGACTGGAAGCCGACACTCGGTTCGCTGCCGTCGCGCTTTACCGCCAAGGTCACGCCGGCAAACCCATATCCCGAGACCGCCGAGCTGGAACCTGAGACAGCGGATCTCACCATGCAGTATGCGGCTGAGAGCAGCGACCTGCTGTTGTTCGACTATTACCTCGCCGAGCATGCCGAGTGGGCGCAGGAAGCCGACGATCGCGCGCGGCACTATGCCCTGCTGGCCGCGCAGCAGCAGCAGACCTACCTGAACCAGTTCCTCCCCGTTGCCCGCGTCGTCGGCCGGTACCAGGGCACCTACAACATCGCGCAGGCAGTCTGCGAGCTGCCTGATGCGTTCGACAAGTTCTTCTGCGACCAGGACGCCAAAAGCCTCTCGGCGCTCTTGCGACTGTTTAACGAACATATCGCGGCGCACTCGGTCGCGCACGTGATCGTTTCCTACCATCCGCCCAGCTTGGGCGGATCGGGGCGAACTTCCGCGCAGTTCAAACAGCCGGCCGGGCTGATCGCGTGGCCGGGCGAGAGACTCGACCCAAATCCGTCCGAATCCGACATGGCCCTGACCCTCGATCCGGCGAGTCCGAGCCGCAGCATGATCGTCATGAGCAGCGGCCCCCTGCCTAACGGGGTTATCCCGGGATTCGTCACCGCCCCGCTGATCGAGCACGAATTCGGCCATGTCTTCGCGCTTCCGCACGCGCCCTATGTCGACGGGGGTGGGCACCGGGCGGAAGTGTGCGACACCTACCGGGAGACCAAGGCCTCCGGCATCGACGGTATGCGTATCGCGCTCGACGGTACGACCGGTTGGCAGAAATCTTCCAGATACGGCAACGCACAGTCTCGCGACTCGATGCGCAATTTGATGTTCCCGTGCGCCTACGATCACCGAAACGAATATTGGATCGATGGCGACCAGTACGACTGGCTGGTGAAGCGGATGCCGGCGATCCTGCGCAAGGCAGCCGCACACACCGGCTCGCTCTCGGCGCTCGACGGGGACCTTTTTCTGTACGGCGGTGCCTCCGCCGCCGATATTTCCAACAGCGTGTTGTTCGATGACAGTGCTGATCGCGATCGCCGCTGGATCATGATCTCCGGCCTCAGCGATGGCACGAAGGCGCAGTTCCTGCCCGCCACCGGCGTTCCTGGGCCGCGGGATCCGCTGTCGGGGGCAGGGCCGTATGAACTGCGCGTGGAGGGTGCCGACGGCGCCCTGTTGGCACGGGCCCCGGTCGGCCCCCTGTCGTCTGAAGAAACCGTCTGGCCCTTCGCGGCCACGCTGGCCCTCTCGGGTGAACCGGCGCGGATTGTCCTGCTGAATGGAACGCAAATCCTGGCCGAAATGCGCGCGTCCGGTGAACTGGTCAGCCCGACTGTCACATCCCATGCGCCTGGCTCCACTTACGCAGCAGGCGATATGCTGGAATGGACGGCCGGATCGAGCCCGGCGGACGCGACGACGTATACCGTCCGATATTCTCCCGATGGAAGGGTGTGGTCGACGCTGGCGCATTTTCTTTTCGAAACGCACTACACGCCCGATCCGCGTACGCTGACGCCGGGCCCGCGCTCCGCCTTCGCTATCATTGCCCACGACGGCGTTTCCGAACGCAGGACGATACTGCCCCTGCAGCTCAGCATCCCGCTGGAACCTCTCACCAGCTGGCCGTCACGGCTCGACATGCCCGTTTCCGAAAGCCCCGCCGGCGCTGCCTTCAACGTTCAGATAGACCCCGCGACGCTGAACGCCGTGAGGCTTGAAACCAGCGGTGCGGATGTTGCGGCGAATGTCTCGCTTAGCCCCTCCGGCACGATACTCTCGATAAAGCCTCGCAGCCCCATCGCGGGCCGGACATACACCGCAGTCGTGGGGACGGAGCTGCGCGCGGTCGACGGACGTGACCTGCAGGAAGAGCTGCGACTGGAATTCGTCGTCGATGCCGTGGCCGAACGCGAGGAACCGTCCCCCTGGACGCCCGATCGTCCCGCGCTGGGGGCGGGCGGTGCGGTCACCGGTCGGCCGGACAGGCAACCGGCCCGGCAGCCTGACCCCAGTCGAGAAATCACCGTCACCGCCGAAGGGGAGATCACGCTCGAAGTCGGAGGCAGCCCCACTGTCCCGGCAACGATCACGCGGTGCGATTTCGACGGCGGCGGCGGCCTCACGGGACTGGGCGTGGTGTTCGAAACGAACCCGGGAAGCCGGCTGGAAATACGGATGCAGCGCGCCGGAGGCTCGATCGCAGCCACGCTTTCGCGCAGCGATGGCTACGACGTGAGCAACCAGGGCAGTCCGGCGGAGGGCTGGTCCATGGACCTTGCGGAAGACGGACAACTCGCGGCCCGGGGTAAAGTGGGCGCGGGCGAGGATGCCGCAGGCTTCCGGCTGGCCGGTGAATGCCCGCAGCAGCCCTGACCATCCTTGCCAACACATCAACTGGAGACGCAAATGTTTGCCCTTGCTCTGACTTTCGCGATGACGTCCACCCCCACGGCCGGCACGGCGCATCTGACCCTCGGTGACGAAACGACCGTCCATCAGATTGCGGCCTGCGCATTGACGCCTGAGGGCGCCATGCCGGCCCGACTGCTGATCGAGGATACGGATGTTACCGTGATCGTCTCCCGCGCCGATCACGTTCAGATCATCAGCGTCATTCGCGACGACAAGAACTGGACCACCACCCGGATGAACATGGGCGGTAAATGGGTCGACCGCGGACAGCCCGCCGAACCGATCGTAAAGGAATGGGGCACGCTCATTCGCGCCGAAGCGACGCTGAGCGATACCGGCAACTCCGGGGAACGGCAGGTTTCGGTGGTTGCGCGCTGTTAGGAGGTGAGCCTTTCAGCTGGTTCCGGCGCTTCGCAACGCTATTAATGCCGCTCCATCCCCTTTCCCGCATCCTTGCTCTGGAAGGCGAGCCGCTCTAATCCGTGGCGATGGAAACAGCACAACGCCCCGTCATTTCTGCGACCGGTCTTTTCACGCCGCCAGAGAGCATTTCGAACGAAGAACTGGTCGCGAGCTTCAATCGCTACGTCGAGAGATTCAACGCAGACCATGCGGGCGCGATCGCGGCGGGCGAGGTTGCTGCGCTGGAGCCAAGCTCGGTCGAGTTCATCGAGAAGGCGAGCGGGATAAAATCGCGCCACGTCATGGCAAAGGCGCCCGTCCTGGATCCTGACGTCATGGCCCCGCGCTGGGCCGAGCGCGCAGACGAGGACCTGTCGATCCTGGCGGAGATCGGAGTTGCCGCAGCGCAGGACGCGCTGGCGCGGGCGGGGCGGCAGGCGCGCGATGTCGATGCGGTGCTGTGCGCAGCATCGAACATGGAACGCCCCTATCCCGCGATGGCCATCGAAATTCAGCAGGCGCTGGGGATCGAGG
This sequence comes from Pelagerythrobacter marensis, assembly GCF_001028625.1. NCBI lineage: Bacteria > Pseudomonadati > Pseudomonadota > Alphaproteobacteria > Sphingomonadales > Erythrobacteraceae > Pelagerythrobacter > Pelagerythrobacter marensis. The sequence continues at coordinate 754,135 of NZ_CP011805.1, forward strand.
GGTTCGCATTCGACATGAACGTCGCCTGTTCCTCGGCCACGTTCGGAATTCAGACGGCAGCGGATTACATCCGGGCCGGGCACGCGCGATCCGTTCTGGTGGTCAGCCCAGAGATTACCAGCGGGCATCTCAACTGGCGCGACCGCGACAGCCATTTCATTTTTGGCGACGTTGCGACCGCGGTGCTGGTTGAAGACGCCGCGATCGCGCCCGATGCACATTGGGATATTCTCGGCACGCGGCTGAAAACGGTGTTTTCCAACAATATCCGCAACAACTTCGGCTTCCTGAATCGCGCCCATCCCGAAACGGCCGATACGCCCGACAAGCTTTTCGTCCAGGAAGGGCGCAAGGTGTTCAAGGAAGTCGTCCCGATGGTCGCGCAGATGATCGTCGACGAGGCGGAGCGGCTGGGAATCGATTCCCACGGCTTGCGCCGGTTATGGCTGCATCAGGCCAATGCGGGCATGAACCGCCTGATCGCGCAGCGCGTGCTGGGGCACGAGGCGAATGCCGATGAAAGCCCCACCGTGCTCGATACTTACGGCAATACGTCCAGCGCAGGATCGATCATCGCATTTCACCTGCACAGTGAAGACTTGCGCGCAGGCGACACCGGGCTGATCTGCAGTTTCGGCGCGGGCTATTCGGCCGGGACGGTTTTCGTTCGCAAGGCGGGGTAAATCTCGCGCGCATTGTGCGCCAGGCGGTTGTCCCACCAGCCGACGACCACGCCAGACATGCGCCACAACGCCGCCACCAGGATGACCGACACCAGCCCGTCTACCGCGTAGTGATAGGCAAGGTGGACCGAACCGATCCAGGTGAGGACGAAGAAGGCCAGCATCCACCGTCCCACGAGCGGTGAGATGCGCCGTACCGCCAGCCAGAAGAGAAACGCGATGGCGACGTGCATACTGGGCATGGCAGTGATTCCGCTGCCCAGACCGTTTGCATCGGTATGATGCCAGTCGAGCAGCATCTGCTGCACGGTCAGAGGCATCACGGGGATCTGCGCATCGGCAGCATTGAGGTAGGCCATCTGCGCGCTGAAGGTCTGATCGCCGAGAAGCGGGCCAAGAAAGCACGGCCCGACCGATGCCAGCGCGGTCGCGACGCCGCCGCCGATCACCGACCATGACAGCGTATACGACAGGAAGAACTGCCGCCGCAGGCCCGGATCGATGGCGGCAAATGCCATAAAGAGGCAGCCGACATAGAGCAGGAGAAACCAGAGCTGATACAGCAGCCCGAGCAGGGCGGTCACCACCGGGTAGCCGAATACCGGCTGGAGCACCTGCCAGGCATCGTAGCCGAAGAAAATCGCCCGATCCCACGCGATGAAAGTCGCGTCCCAGGTATAATCGTTGAACAGGGGAATCGCCGCCTTCATCTTCGAGAAGAACGGCATCAGCAGGACACACAGCGCCAGCAGAGGCGCGCCGGCGATCCACCGGCGAATCGCTACCGGGCCGGCGTAGCGGCGATGGAGTGCGGCGAAGGGTTCGTTCGGGCGGTTTCGCGCCAGATGATACGCCGCATCAACGGCCATCCAGGCGATGATCGAAAACAGGTAGATACGGGCGTTGGCAAGGACCGGCCCCGTGTCCAGCGCGATCCCGCGGTTCGCGAGCAACGCCGCGCAGAGCGCGAACAGCGCCAGCGTCGCGGCGAACACCGGGATCTCGCCGCTCCAGCGCCGCAGTATTGTGCCTCGCGTATCCATCGCCGCGTGAATAGGGCGATATGGTAAGTATCGGTTTAACGAAGTGCACTTTGCCGCGATCCGCTTGTTTGCATCGCGGCAAGGCCCTAGATGGCACGGATGGCAGGCGAACTGGTCGATAACAAAGGGCGCGGTGATGTGGGGTGGCACTGGCCGCCGATCCATCCCGAAGGGCGCAAATTCGGGCTGATTGCCGTCGGCATCAGCCTGTTCGCGGCATTTATGGCGTGGGAAACGATCGCCTGGCCGATGGCATTCCTGTCGCTGGGTGTATTCGCCTTCTTCCGCGATCCCGAGCGGGTGGTGCCGCAGGACGACCGGTTCATCGTCTCGCCGGCCGACGGGCTCGTCTCGCTGATCGCGCAAGTCGAACCGCCTGCGGAACTGACGATGGACGACGGCAGCGGCACGCCTTCGCTGGCGCGCGAGCCGGTGACCCGCATCTCGATCTTCATGAGCGTGTTCGATGTCCATATAAACCGGGCACCGATCGGCGGCACAGTGCGGCGGCTGGTCTATATCCCCGGCAAGTTCATGAACGCCGATCTCGACAAGGCGAGCGAGGATAACGAGCGTCAGCACATCCTGATCGAACGGCATGACGGCCTGATGCTCGGCTTTACCCAGATTGCGGGACTGGTGGCGCGCCGGATCGTGCCCTTCGTCAAGCCCGGCGACACCCTGGCTGCGGGCGCGCGGGTTGGCCTGATCCGCTTCGGCAGCCGCGTGGACGTCTATCTTCCGGCGGGCACCGATCCGCGCGTGCTCGTGGGGCAGAAAGTCGTTGCCGGTGAAACAGTGCTGGCCGAAATCGGCGAGCGTCGGCTGATCGAAGGCATCGCACAGTGAACGACGATTATCCGCGCCTCGGTCCCAAGGCTGCGGAAGACGAGGTCCCGATGCCCGCGGGGCGGGCTCGCGGGCTCTCGCTCAGGGCAGTGCTGCCCAACGCGATCACTGCCGCCGCGCTGTGCTCCGGGCTGACCGGCATCCGTTTCGCGATTGCCGAAAACTGGAGCCTGGCGATCTTCGCCGTCATTCTCGCCGGCCTTCTCGACGGGATTGATGGCCGGATTGCCCGCCTGCTGAAGGCTCAGTCCCGTTTCGGGGCAGAGCTGGACAGTCTGGCCGATTCGCTTTCATTCGGCATGGCGCCGGCGATCATTTTCTACCTCTGGACCTTGCAGGATCTCCCCCGGCTGGGATGGTTCGCGGCGCTTGCTTTCGCCATCTGCTGTGCGCTTCGCCTGGCGCGGTTCAACGCGCAGATCGATGTCGACCATCAACCCCATAAATCGGCGGGCTTTCTTACCGGCGTACCGGCGCCGGTCGGGGCTGGCCTGGCATTTCTGCCGTTCTACCTGTGGATGGCGACGGGGCGGGAGGAGTTTCGCGAGCCGATCATCTGCGCCGTGTGGATGGTGGGCATGGCGTTCCTGATGATTTCCAACATCGCGACGTTGAGCTGGACTTCGATCCGGCCCCGCAGAAACGTGCGCCTGGAACTGATTGCAGGGGTGGGGATACTGTGCGCCGCGCTCCTGCTCGAACCGTGGTGGGCGCTGGTTGCCATTTGTGCGGTCTATCTTGCCCTCATGCCCTATTCGCTGGTGCGCTATGCGCGGGTCAAGCGGCTACGGGAAGCGGGTGCCGCGCGCGCGCCGACGCCATCGACCGAGGCGAACGGTCTGCCGCCGATCGACTGACCGGGCGAAGGCGCGACTCGCGCCCTCCATCGCTTGCCATGCGACAGGTCGCCGGCGTGGTGACCGTGACCCGGATCGATCCGGTCATCGCATCCTGTCCCAGTTCGTGGCGTAGACGGGCGAAGGCTTCCCGCCCGCGAACGAAGCTGTCGCCCAGCACCGCCAGCGAGATGGCCGCTACGGTCAGGAACAGGGCGAACAGAATGATCTCTAGCATGATCTCGATCCTTCGACTGGGCCGATCCCGGCTGTTGACAGCCTGTGGATGGATTGTGGATAACCGTGCCGCCACCCGGGTTGTTCCGGCTGACACCGCAGATGTTCACTATTTGTTCCGCCATGTCAAGCGCATTTGCGTTCGGCATCCCATTTCCTGCGGCGAATCGAGGCTGGATTTGTCCACCCGATCGGGGTAAGGGCGCGTCCGCGCAGCGAATCCGGGGGGGCGTTCCTCCGTATCGCGACTGCGCAAATCCACATGGAGAGCGCCACATACCGGTGCCAGCCGCGGGATCTCCGCGAACGGTTCCAGCTCTCCAGAGGCATAACCGGAAAGGAATTACCTATGGCGGCTTCCACCGTCACCATGCAGCAATTGATCGAGGCCGGCGCACACTTCGGCCACCAGACCCACCGCTGGAACCCGCGGATGAAGCCGTACATCTTCGGCGCCCGCAACGGTGTTCACATCATCGACCTGTCGCAGACCGTTCCGCTGTTCTCGCGCGCGCTCGATTTCATCGAGCAGACCGTGCGCTCGGGCGGCAAGGTCCTGTTCGTCGGCACCAAGCGTCAGGCGCAGGAACCGATTGCGGAAGCGGCTCGCGCTGCCGGCCAGCACTTCGTCAACCATCGCTGGCTGGGCGGGATGCTCACCAACTGGAAGACGATTTCGGGTTCGATCAAGCGCCTCAAAACCTTGGAAGAACAGCTTTCGGGCGATACGTCGGGCCTGACCAAGAAGGAAGTTCTCCAGCTTACGCGCGAACGTGACAAGCTGGAACTTTCGCTCGGCGGTATTCGCGACATGGGCGGCATTCCCGACGTGATGTTCGTGATCGACGCCAACAAGGAAGATCTCGCGATCAAGGAAGCCAATGTCCTCGGCATTCCGGTGATTGCGGTGCTCGACACCAATGTCGATCCCAGCGGGATTGCCTTCCCTGTGCCCGGCAACGATGACGCCAGCCGTGCGGTCCGCCTCTACTGCGACGCCGTGCGCGATGCGGCGGCGGCAGGGCGTGGCGGCAAAGTTGCCGAAAGCGGCAACGATGTCGGCGCTATGGAAGAGCCCCCGGTCGAAACGGCTGCCTGATTCAGGCGACTGTCACAAACATGACCTAGCGCGCCAGGCCTGACCCTCGGGCCCGGCGCCCAAGATTTACAGAGGAAACGATCATGGCTGCATTCACTGCCGCTGACGTGAAGACCCTGCGCGAGAAGACCGGCGCGGGCATGATGGATGCCAAGAAGGCGCTCGAAGCCGCAAACGGCGATATCGAGGCTGCAGTCGACGCACTGCGGGCCAAGGGCCTCGCCACCGCACAGAAGAAGTCCAGCCGCACTGCGGCGGAAGGCCTTGTCGGCGTTGCCGTTCAGGGAACCCGGGGCGTTGCGGTCGAGGTGAACTCGGAAACCGACTTCGTCGCCAAGAACGACAAGTTCCAGGATTTCGTGCGCAAGACCACCGAAACCGCACTTTCGGTCGACGGCGACGATATCGAGGCGCTCAAGACGGCGGCCTATCCCGATGGCGGCACGGTGGCCGAAAAGCTGACCGACAATGTCGCCACGATCGGCGAGAACCAGCAGGTTCGCCGGATGAAGACGGTGTCGGTCGATAACGGCGTGGTCGTTCCCTACGTCCACAACGCTGCTGCGACCAATCTCGGCAAGATCGGCGTGCTGGTCGCGCTCGAAAGCGAAGCCGATGCTGCCACGCTCGAAACGCTGGGCAAGCAACTGGCGATGCACATTGCCGCTGCTTTCCCGCAGGCGCTCGACGCCGACGGCCTCGACGCCGAAGTGATCGAGCGTGAGCGCAAGGTCGCGGCGGAAAAGGCTGCCGAAAGCGGCAAGCCGGCCGAAGTGCAGGAAAAGATGGTCGAAGGCGCGGTGAAGAAGTTCGCTAAGGAAAACGCGCTGCTGAGCCAGATCTTCGTGATGGACAACAAGACCCCGATCGCAGACGTGGTCGCTAAGGCGGGCAAGGATGCCGGCAAGCCGATCGTGCTGAAGGATTATGTCCGCTTCCAGCTCGGTGAAGGCATCGAGAAGGAAGAAAGCGACTTCGCAGCCGAGGTCGCCGCCGCCGTTGCTGGCTGATTCTCTTCTTACGCGAACAGACGGCCGCCGGACTTCACGTTCGGCGGCCGTTTTCGTTTGCTGCCCAGTGACCGGCTTTCCCTTTGCGCACGCGGGGCGAGGCGGCTAAGGACCCCGGCAACCCTCTCAACTTTTCGGAACCCGTTTCGCCCATGTCTTCCCCGAAATACAAGCGGATACTGCTCAAGCTCTCGGGCGAGGTGCTGATGGGCGATCAGCAGTTCGGGATCGATCCGGCCTTTGTTGCGGAACTCGCGCAGGAAGTGAAGGCGGCGAAGGACAACGGGCTGGAAATCTGCCTGGTGATCGGCGGCGGCAACATCTTCCGCGGGATGGCCGGCGCGGCGCAGGGGATGGATCGTGCCCAGGCCGATTACATGGGCATGCTGGCGACGGTGATGAACGCGCTGGCGATGCAGAACGCCCTCGAACAACTCGGCGTGCAGACGCGGGTTCAATCGGCCGTGCAGATGGATCAGGTGTGCGAACCTGTGATCCGGCGCCGTGCCGAACGTCACCTTGAGAAGGGGCGGGTCGTGATCTTCGCCGCCGGCGTCGGTGCGCCCTATTTCACCACCGACAGCGGCGCCGCCTTGCGCGCTGCGGAGATGCGCTGCGATGCCTTGTTCAAGGGGACGAGCGTCGATGGGGTTTATGACAGCGATCCCAAGCTGAATTCCGCTGCCAAACGTTTCGAAACCGTCAGTTACGACAAAGTGCTGGCGAACAATCTCAGGGTTATGGATGCCTCGGCCGTTGCACTGTGCCGCGACAACGGGATCCCCATCGTGGTCTTTTCGATCCGCGAGAAGGGCAATCTCGCGCGGGTACTCGCCGGCGAAGGCATCCAGACGGTAGTGAAAGAGGAAGCCTGACAATGGCCAAGTACGACAAGAGTGATATCGAACGTCGCATGCAGGGGGCGGTGGACAGCCTCAAGGGCGACCTGTCGGGCCTGCGCACCGGCCGTGCCAACACCAGCCTGCTCGATCCGGTACAGGTCGAAGTGTACGGCGCGATGATGCCGCTCAGCCAGGTGGCCACGGTCAATGCCCCCGAACCGCGGATGCTGGCGGTGCAGGTGTGGGACAAGGCGAACGTGATGGCTGTCGAGAAGGGCATTGCCCACGCCAACCTGGGTCTCAACCCGATGACCGACGGGCAGACGATCCGCCTGCCGATGCCCGATCTGACGGAAGAGCGTCGCCGTGAACTGGCCAAGCTGGCGGGCAAATATGCGGAGAACGCCAAGATCGCGATCCGCAACGTCCGCCGCGACGGGATGGAAGCGCTCAAGGAAGACGAGAAGAAGAAGGAAATCTCCGAGGACGACCGCAAGCGTAGCGAAGAAGAAGTGCAGAAGCTGACCGACAAATATGTCGCGGAAACCGATGCAGCTGCGGCGCAGAAGGAGAAGGAAATCCTGACCCAGTGAACGCGATTGGGTCACGATCCGTCTTCGTGTCCATCGGGGATACGATCGACAGTTGCGCGAAAGCCGAACGATGACGACCGCCAGACACGTCGCCATAATAATGGACGGCAACGGCCGCTGGGCCAAGCGTCGCCATCTGCCGCGCGCGATGGGGCACCGGCGCGGGGTCGAGGCGGTGCGCGAGCTGGTGCGCGGCCTGGAATCGACCGGTATCGAGTGCCTGACGCTCTACGCCTTCAGCTCGGAAAACTGGAAACGGCCGGGCGAAGAAGTCGACGATTTGATGAACCTGATGCGCAAGTTCGTGAAATCGGACCTGCCGGAATTCATTGCCAACGATGTTAAACTGAAAATTATCGGCGACTGGCAAGGGCTTGCCCCCGATATCGTCGAAATGCTGGAAGACGCCCTGGCCCAGACGAGCCAGGGATCGCGCACTCTCGCGGTGGCGTTGAATTACGGGTCGCAGCAGGAAATCGCCCGCGCAGCAGCGAAAGCGGCGGCGCAGGGCGAAATCACATCGGAAACAATCGCGGCGCAGCTCGACACCGCCGATCTGCCGCCGCTCGACCTGCTGATCCGAACGAGCGGCGAAGTGCGCTTGTCGAACTTCCTCCTGTGGCAATGCGCTTATGCGGAGATGATCTTCGTCGACACGCTGTGGCCCGATTTCACCCTGACCCATCTGGTCGAGGCGCTTGAGGAATTCACCCGGCGGGAGAGGCGATATGGCGGGCGCTAACGGCGATCTGCCGACCGAAGGGCGAAAGCCTTCGGATCTGCCCGTCCGCCTGGTGTCGGCAGCGGCAATGCTCGCGGTTGCAGGGGCCGCCCTGTGGCAGGGTGGGCAAGTGCTCGACCTGTTCATCGGTCTGGTTGCCTTCGCCTGTTTTGCCGAGTTCACTGTTCTGGTCGCGCGGGCCACGGACAACGTGCCGTACCGCCTCGCCGCGCTGATCGCAGGCGGGCTCTATATCGGGGCAGCCGCTGCCATCCTGGTCGGGGCTGGCGACTTCCTCCTCGTTCTGATCCTCGGCGTTACAGTCTTCACCGATACGGGGGCCTATTTCGCCGGGCGTGCGATTGGCGGGCCGCGAATCGCGCCACGGATCAGCCCGTCCAAGACCTGGGCGGGGCTGCTTGGCGGGATGATCGGTTCGGCGTTGTGGACGATAGCCTGGGTGTTGGTGATCGATTCAGGGATCGACTGGCTCGGGCCGCGCTTCGCCCTCGGCATCTCGTTGGATGGGGCCAACCTGCTGTCGATCGCGGCGCTTGGTGCAGGGCTGGCAGTCGTGGCGCAGGCCGGAGATTTCTTTGAAAGCTGGCTGAAACGGCGAGCCGGCGTGAAAGACAGTTCGCGGCTTATTCCGGGGCACGGCGGCGTGTTCGACCGTGTCGATGGGCTCTTGCCAGTCGCCATCGTCGTGGGCGGCATCGCTGCATCGGTGGCCAATTGACCCGCCCGATCTCAATTCTCGGTGCCACCGGCTCGGTCGGGGCGTCGACGCTGGACCTGATCCGCCGCAATCGTGATCAGTGGCGGGTCGTCGCGCTCACCGCCAACTGCAATGCCAATGAGCTGGCCGCGCTGGCGCGTGAGTTCGAGGCCGAGATTGCGGTGGTCGGCGACGAATCCTGCCTGGCGGACCTTCGGACGGCCCTGGCCGATACAGCAGTTACGGCGGCCGGCGGGCGGCAGGCGCTATGCGATGCGGCGGCCCTTCCGGCAGACATCACCGTCGCCGCCATCGTCGGCTGTGCTGGCCTGCGCCCGACGATGACGGCGATCCGCCGGGGCGGGGCAGTCGCGCTGGCGAACAAGGAAGCCCTGGTATCGGCGGGAACGGTCATGACCGCCGCAGTGGCGGAGCATGGGACAACCCTGCTGCCGGTCGATTCAGAGCACAATGCGATCTTTCAATGTCTGCAAGGCAGCAGGATCGCAGACGTGCGCTCGATCACGCTCACAGCCAGCGGCGGCCCGTTTCGGGGCTGGAGCGCCGACCAGCTGGCACGGGCAACCCCGGCGCAGGCGGTGGCCCATCCCAATTGGGATATGGGCGCCAAGATCAGCGTCGATTCGGCCACGATGATGAACAAGGGGCTGGAGTTCATCGAGGCGCATCATCTGTTTCCGGTCGGCCTCGATGCGCTGCGCATCGTCGTCCACCCGCAGAGTGTCGTGCATTCGATGGTCGAATATTGCGATGGTTCAACCCTGGCGCAACTGGGGCCTTCCGACATGCGCGTGCCGATCGCGTCGTGCCTCGCCTGGCCCGGCCGGATGGAAACGCCATGCGCGCCGCTGGATCTTGCGGCCATCGGTTCGCTGACGTTTGAAGCGCCGGACGAGCAGCGCTTTCCCGCCACACGGCTGGCGCGAGATGCCGCCCATTCCGGCGGGGGCGCCCCCGCGGTTCTCAATGCCGCGAACGAAGTGGCGGTTGCGTCCTTCCTCGCCGGTCAGATCGCATTCACCCAAATCGCGCTAGTGGTCGAAGAAACCCTTGATCGTTACGCCCCCTTGGCACCTTCGACGCTCGACGACGTTCTTGCCGTCGATACGGAGGCACGCGTCCGAGCCCGTGAAATAATGGAGACCGCCGCAATTGGCTGATACCCCTTCGTTCTGGATGTATGTCGTCGGCTTCCTGCTCGTGCTCGGGCCGCTGATTACGATCCATGAATTCGGTCACTATCTCGTGGGCCGTCTGTTCGGCGTTCATGCCGAGGCATTTTCCATCGGCTTCGGCAAGGAAATCGCCGGCTGGAGCGATAGCCGGGGCACTCGCTGGAAGCTTTCGGCCCTGCCGCTCGGCGGATACGTTCAGTTCCGCGGCGACATGAACCCTGCCAGCGTTCCCGATGAAGATGGCCTGGCCGCCATATCCGACAGCGACAGGGCAGGGGCGTTTCATTTCAAGCCCTTATGGCAGCGCGCGCTGATCGTGTTTGCCGGGCCGGCAACCAATGTGCTGGTGGCGCTGGCGATCTTTGCTGCCTTCTTCATGATCGTCGGCAAGCCGGAGCCTGTGGAGACCGACAGCCAATTGACCGTCGCCGGGTTTGCTGAGGAATCGGCGGCCCGTTCCGCCGGGATCGAGATCGGCGACCGTATCGTGTCGATCGACGACAAGCCGATGCTCGATTTTCGCGACGTTCAGGACGCGGTGATGCTGTACCCGGGGCGGACGTTCGACATTGTCGTCGATCGCGGTGGCCGCGAGCTGGACTTCGACGTGACGGCTCGATCGCACGAGGTGGAAGACAACTTCGGCAATGCGTCGACCATCGGCCTGATCGGTATCGCGCCCGCTGCGGTGGAGTTCGAATTCGCGCGGCAGGGGCCGATCAGCGCCCTGGGCCTGGGGGTCGATCACAGCATCAACATCGCGCGGATGATGGTGACCGGCGTGGGGCAGATTGTGTCCGGCGACCGTTCGGTTCGCGAGCTTGGCGGTCCGATCAAGATCGCGAAGTATTCGGGCGAGCAATTCAGTCTCGGCCCGCTCGCCTTCATCAACTTCATCGCGCTGATCTCGCTTAATTTGGCATTCATCAACCTGTTGCCAATCCCGGCGCTCGACGGCGGGCATCTGGCTTTTTACGCTGTGGAGGCCGTCCGGCGAAAGCCGGTGGGACGGCGGGGGCAGGAACTGGCGTTTCGCACCGGGATGGCCCTGGTGCTGGCATTGATGGTGTTCGTCACGATCAACGATTTGGTTTCGCTGCCAATCTTCGGCAGCTGACCGCCCCGGGGGGACGAGAGAGCGCGGGGGACTCGTTTCTTCCTTCGCTTGATCGGGGGCACGGCATCGGGCAAGGGCGGCATTTGCCGCACTGCCCGATGGATGGGCTGCGGCCCATTGGTGCAATGGATAAGGATTGGACGGGATAACCGTGGCGATGACAGAACGCGAGAAAGCCGCCGGCGCATTCGGCAAGACCGGCGCACGTTTCGCGCTTGCCCTGCTGGGGGGTACGATACTGGCCGGGGTGCCCGTGTCGGTGCTGGCGCAGGATGCAGGGGCTTCGCCTCCGACATCCGCCTCTCAACCCGCTCCGGCGCCGCAGGGCGACACGATCCGTGCGATCACGGTGGTGGGGGCGCAGCGGCTGGAAGCGGGCACGATCCTGTCGTACATTCAGATGCGCGCGGGCGACACTTACTCGCAGGCTCTCGCCGATCAGGTTCTGAAAGATCTGTACGCGACCGAACTCTTTTCAGACGCCAGCGTGCGGAACGATGGCGGCAACGTGGTCATTTCCGTCACGGAAAACCCGGTGATCAACCGGATTATCCTTGAGGGCAACAAGCGGATCAAGAACGACAAGATCCTGCCCGAGATCCGCCTTGCTCCGCGGCAGATCTTCACCCGCTCGAAAGTGCGTGCGGACACGGCGCGCATCATTGAACTCTACAAGCGCCAGGGCCGCTTTGCGGCTTCCGTGGAGCCGAAGACGGTCGAATTGAGCCAGAACCGCGTCGATATCGTTTACGAAATCAGCGAAGGGCCCAAGTCCAAGGTTCGCCAGATCAACATTCTCGGCAACGAGAAATTCGATGATGGCGATCTGAAGAGCGAAATGGTGACGAAGGAAGCGCGATTCTTCCGCTTCTTCAGCTCCAACACGAGTTACGATCCCGACCGTCTGGCGTTCGACCAGCAGAAGTTGCGTCAGTTCTACTTTATCGAAGGTTACACGGATTTCCGGGTGGTTTCCGCCGTCGCGGAGCTGACTCCCGACAAGCGCGACTTCATCATCACCTACGTGGTCGAAGAAGGTGAACGGTACAAATTCGGCGACGTTTCCGTCGATAGCCAGATACGCGATTTCGACAGCGAACGGATGACCGGAAATCTCGCGATCAAGACCGGGGACTGGTACAACGCGAAGCTGGTCGAAGACACGGTCGAGCAGATGAACGAACTGGCCGGAACGTTCGGCTATGCCTTCGCCGATGCCTCGCCGCAGTTCGTGCGCAACCCGGAAGACCTCACGATGGACGTCACGTTCGTCCTTCGCGAGGCGCCGCGCGTCTATGTCGAGCGGGTCGATGTGAACGGTAATACGCTGACGCAGGACAAGGTCGTGCGCCGCGAATTCCGCGTGGCCGAAGGCGATGCGTTCAACTCGCTGCAGGTGAAGCGTTCGACCAACCGGATCAGGTCGCTCGGCTACTTCCAGGAAAACTTCGAAATCCAGCAGAAGGAGGGCAGCGCCCCCGATCGCATCGTGCTGGAAGCGAATGTCGAGGAACAGCCGACCGGCGAATTGCAGCTTTCGGCCGGTTTCTCCTCGATCGAAAACTTCATCCTTGCCGGTTCGATCAAGCAGAACAATTTCCGCGGGCGGGGCCAGACGGTCGGCGCATCGGTGAACTATTCGCGTTATTCGCGTTCTGCCGCGTTGAGCTTCACCGAACCTTACGTGTTCGATCGCAACATTTCGACCGGGATCGACATCTACCGCAAGGATTACAACAGCTTCAATTTCACCAACAACGACCGTAACCGGACGTTCGAACAGTCGACCACTGGCTTTTCGATGAGAGTGGGCGTGCCGCTTACCGAATATATCTCGGCGATCGGCAGCTACACGCTCAATTACGACGACGTCTCGCTGGATGAGTTCACGTATTACAGCGATATCGACGGGGATGGCATCAAGGAATGCGATCCCGTCCTGGCCGGGCGTTACCTGTGCGAAGCGGTGGGCGAGCGGTTGAGCTCGATCCTGGGGCTTACGCTGTCGATGCGGACGATCGACAATCCCTATCGCCCCACGCGTGGCCATACACTGTCGCTCAGCACCGAATTCGCCGGCCTCGGGGGCGATGTGAAGTATCTGCGCCTGCGGGCCAAGGGGGCGAAGTACTGGCCGGTATTCGGCGGCTTCATCTTCTCGATTCAGGGCGAAGGCGGCGTTATCAAGGGGCTGGAGGATCGCGGCCCGGGCGTGGACGACGTGCGCCTGACCGACCGCTTCTTCCTGGGCGAGCCGCAGTTCCGCGGATTCGACATCCGCGGTGTGGGCCCGCGCGTGCTGCGCCAGCCCATTCGCGACACCGATGGCGATGGTGTGGGCGAAGTGATCACTGATCGGGATCAGGTCGGCGACGACGCGCTGGGTGGCAATGCCTACTATCTCGGCCGTGCCGAGCTGGAAATTCCGCTGGGTTCGGGTGCGCGCGAAATGGGGCTGCGCCCGTCGATTTTCGTTGATGTCGGCGCGCTGTTCAACGTGACCAAGCCGGTGTTGCAGAGCGCACCTTTCCCGGACGGCATCCAGCGGCAGTTGTTCGATAACGACGGAAATCCACTCTACGTGGACCCGAGCGACTCGACCAAGTGGACAACCGATCCGACCGATGGTTCCGGCAACGCGAACGATCCCTGGATGTATCAGGTCGCGGCTCCGTTCCAGGAACAGTTCTTGGGGGATTCCGCCAGCCCCCGTGTCGCGGTGGGTATCGGCGTCAACTGGAACTCGCCCTTCGGGCCGTTCCGCATCGACTTCGCCCATGTGCTTCGGAAAGAACCGGGCGATGACACCAAGAAATTCACTTTCAATGTGGGGACACAATTCTGATGAAGAATCTTCTTAAACCGGTCGTAGCCGCCGGTCTCATGCTCACCGCTTCGGCTCTGCCGATGATGGCCGCCCCTGCTGCCGCGCAGGACGCGCGCGGCGTCGGCGTTGTCAGCCTGCCGGCCGTGATTGCCAATTCGAATGCCTATCGCACCGCCGAACAGCAGCGGCAGACCACCTATCAGGCGCAGATCAGCCAGGCCGAAACGCGCCGCCAGCAGATCGAGGCGCAACTGACGCCGCTGATCCAGCAGTTCAACACCGCGCGTCAGGCGGCCAGCCCGGACCAGCAGGCCCTGCAGCAGCAGGCGACCCAGATCCAGCAGATCGAACAGGCCGGCCAGCGCGAACTTCAGGCCATTCTGGCGCCCGTTTCGCTTAGCCGGGCCTATGTCACCGAACAAATCGAAGACCGTCTGGACGAGGCCGTTCAGGCCGCCGCGACCAAGCGTAATGTGACCCTGATTCTCGACGCCACGTCGGGCCAGGTGATCTTCGCCGGCGCGCAGCACAATCTGACGCAGGACGTGCTGACCGAACTCAACACGCTGGTGCCCAGCGTTCAGGTCACGCCGCCTCAGGGCTGGGTTCCGCGGGAAATTCGCGAGCAGCAGGCCGCGGCGCAGGCGCAGCAGACTGCCCAGCAGCAGCAGCCGAGCGGTCGCTGATCGCTCGATAGGCCGCGACGGAAGAAAATGAGGGCAGGGCGATGAGCGACGAGACGGGCACACGGTCCGATTATGATATTCATAAGGTGCTCAGCGCCCTGCCACACCGTTATCCGCTGTTGCTGGTCGACCGCGTTCGGTCTCTGGAACTGGGGGAGCGCATTCACGCGGTGAAAGCCGTGACCTTCAACGAGGATTTCTTCCAGGGCCATTTCCCGGGCGCGCCCATCATGCCCGGTGTGTTGCAGGTGGAGGCAATGGCACAGGCAGCGGCGATCCTCGGGATCGAGACGCTCGAACTGGCCGGAAGCGGAAAGCTCGTCTATTTCATGGGGATAGACAATGCCAAGTTCCGCGCGCCGGTGACGCCGGGTTGTCTGCTCGACCTGGAAGTCGAATTCCTTCAGAAGCGCAGCCGGGTTTACAAGTTCAAGGGGCGCGCCAGTGTGGAAGGGAAAACCACGTCGGAAGCGGAATTCACCGCAATGATCGCCGATCCCCCGTCAACCTGATCCGATCATTTCGCCTTGCAGAGGCGAGCGCGATCGGGGTTGCTTTTCACCGTCAACCGGACTAGGCGCGCGCCTTTCCCGAGATTGCCGACCGGTCGGAACCGGTCAAATGCACAAGGATTTCCTGCCATGAAGGCCGACGCACACCCCGATTATCACACCATCACAGTCAAGATGACCGATGGCACCGAATTCCAGACCCGCTCCACCTGGGGCAGTGAGGGCGATACGCTGACGCTGGATATCGACCCGACCAGCCATCCGGCCTGGACCGGCGGGAAGCAGCAGATTCAGGAAGGTGGCCGCGTTGCCGCGTTCAACAAGCGGTTCGGCGGGCTTTCTCTCAAGAAGGGCTGACCTGCGCAGGTTCGCGGCGCATCCTGGCGCCGCAAGGTATTGGGTTGAGGGCGGTCCGGGTGGCCGCCCTTTTCTTTATGCAGGTGCCGGGCGCGCTGGCCGTATCGTAAGATCGCCTGTCTGAGCTAACTCACCGGATTCGTTGGTATGGCTGCGAAAGCCGGGCAGCGGAGAGGTGAGTAGAAAGCCAGGCGAAATAATCTTGCGCTTGCGGACTCGAAGCGCAGTTTTAGCTTTGCAAACGGCCATCCTTGTGCAACAGGCGCGCGCCTCGGCGGTTCGCGTCTTGACCGCGGAACGCAGGGGCGTATCAGCCCCGCTTTACACGGCAGGCCCAGGTCGGGCCGGGTATGTGGCGATCGTAGCTCAGTTGGTTAGAGCGCCGGTTTGTGGTACCGGAGGTCGCGGGTTCGAACCCCGTCGATCGCCCCATTTTCCCAGTTTTTGTGCCGTCGTTTACAGCGGGGCTTTCTCACGATCATGACGGCTTTCTGGACCGAATCGGACTTCGACGATCACGAGCTGGTACAGCTTGTGCGGGATCGCCAGTCGGGGCTTATCGCGATCATTGCCCTTCATTCGACCCATCTCGGGCCGGCGGCCGGCGGTACGCGATTCTGGCACTACGCCGAACCGGGCGAGGCCATGCGCGATGCACTGCGCCTGAGCCGGGGGATGAGCTACAAGAACGCAATGGCCGGCCTGCCGATGGGCGGGGGCAAGGCGGTGATTCTGGCACCTGCAGACAAATCCAAGACGCCGCAGATGCTCGCGGCCTTCGGCGACGCGGTGGAAGCGCTTGGCGGCCAGTATGTCACCGCGGAAGATGTCGGTATCGGTGAAGGCGACATGGTCGCCGTTTCCAGGCGTACCGAGTATGTTTCCGGCCTGCCCGTCTCGGGAGAGGGTGCGGCGGGCGGCGATCCGGGGCCGTTCACCGCGATGGGCATCTATCACGGCATCAGGGCCGCGGTTCGATACAAGCTGGGCAAGGACAGCGTCGAGGGCGTTCATATCGCGATACAGGGCACAGGCAGCGTCGGCGGCGGGGTCGCCAGGCTTCTCGCCAAGGATGGTGCCCGCCTGACATTGTCCGACATCAACGAAAGCCGCGCCGCCGCGCTGGCGGAAGAGCTTGGCGCGGCCACCGCATCTTCCGATGCGATCATGGGCGTTTCCTGCGATGTGTTCAGCCCGAATGCGCTCGGCGCAATTCTCGACGATCAGGGGATTGCGCGGCTCGACACGCCGATCGTAGCCGGCGGCGCGAACAATCAGCTTGCACGGGCCCATCACGGGAAGGTGCTGGCGGAGCGGGGCATTCTCTATGCACCCGATTACGTGATCAATGCCGGCGGTATCATCAGCGTTGCTCTGGAATATCTCGCACGCCGAAATGGCGAGCCGAGCGATATCAACGAAGTGCGCAAGCGCATCGGCCACATCCCCGAGCGGCTGGAAGAAGTGTGGCGCAAGAGCGATGCGAGCGGCGAATCGCCCGACGTGGTGGCCGACCGCATGGCGCAGGAACTGATCGGGCGCGGATAGCACCCGGCGCCTCGTTCCGCCTGCGACAGCGGCGCGCCTGCCCCGGACACATTTGAGCGCATGAAAGGGGCGCAATCGGGCGTGAATCGCTTGCCCCCCGGTGCGTGTCCTGCCATTGCGCCCGGCGAACGGACCTGATCGATGCATGGCTTTGCCAACCCCAAACGGTTCCTCTCCCTTGCTCGCTGGCTAACTCCGTTATTGCTGGCGAGCGGGCTGATTCTGTCTGCGGCGGCGCTGGCATGGGGCCTGTTCGTCGTGCCGCCGGATCGCCTCATGGGCGATACGGTGCGCATCCTGTTTCTCCATGTTCCGACCGCCTGGCTAGGCATGGGCGGCTGGGCCGCGATCGCGGTCGCGAGCGGCGCGTTCCTGGTGTGGCGTCACCCCCTGGCCGATTTGGCAGCACGTGCGGCGGCAGTGCCGGGCATGGCGTTCACCGCCGTGTGTCTCGCCACCGGTTCGATCTGGGGCCGGCCGACATGGGGCACCTGGTGGGTATGGGATGGCCGGCTGACGTCGATGCTGGTGCTGCTTTTTCTCTATCTGGGCTATATCGCGCTGGCGCAGGCTGTCGCCCGGGAAGGCGGATCGAGCCGGATCCCGGCGATCTTCGGTCTCGTCGGCGCGATCAACATTCCGATCATCAACCGGTCCGTCGTCTGGTGGAACTCGCTGCATCAGCCGCCCAGCATCACGGCCGGCAATAGCGCCATCGATGCAGAGTTCCTGGCCCCCCTTCTGATCGCAGTCGCCGGATTTTCACTGATCTTCGGCGGCGTGGTGCTTGCCAGAATGCGCGCCCTGCTGGGCGATATTCAGGCCGATGCCCGCCTGCGGCGCAGGGCGAGCGAGACGGCCTGATGCGCGAGGGTCTGGACCAATGGGATTTCGTGATCGCGGCCTATGTCGTCGGGATCGGGGTGACGCTCGCGCTGGTGGCCTGGGCCTGGTGGGACATGCGCCGGGCCGAACGGCGACGTGACGAGGCCCGCCGCAAATGACTACTCCCCCTAACCGGATGAAGGCCAAGCATCAGCGGCTCGTGCTTGTGGCGATCGCGCTCGTAGCGCTGGTCTGCGCCGGGCTGCTCGCTGCCTGGGCCCTGCGCAATCAAGCGAGCTATTTCTATGTCCCGGAACAGATCGCGGCCGACCCGCCCGAAGCGGGGCGTGCCGTGCGGCTGGGGGGCATGGTCGAAGAAGGGTCGATCCGAACTCTGCCCGACGGCGTAACCACAGCATTCGTCGTCGGCGATGGAAAGGCGCGGGTCTCCGTCCGGTTTGCGGGGATACTGCCCGATCTGTTTGTCGAAGGGTCAGGCGTTGTCGCGGAAGGGCGGCTGGATGCCGACGGCACGTTCGTTGCCGATAACCTCCTGGCCAAGCATGACGAGAATTACGTGCCGCGCGAACTGCAGGAAATGACCGAGCATCAGAAGCGCGAAGTCGTGGCCGAGACGGAGCAGGGCGCTTGATCGCGGAGCTCGGCCTGGCCGCCCTGTGGCTGGCGGCGGCGCTGGCGGCGCTCCAGCTCTATGCAGGTGCAATGGCGCAGCGTGACGCAGGGGGCGGCCTGGCCGCGCTCGTGCGACCGGCGGCGATCGTCCAGGGGCTGTCATGCGCCTTCGCATTTGCCATGTTGTTATGGCTGTTCGCCATCACCGACCTGTCTGTAAAACTGGTCGCCACGAATTCGCATTCGGCCAAGCCGCTGCTCTACAAGCTGACAGGCGCGTGGGGGAACCACGAAGGCTCCATGCTGCTATGGGTTGCCGTAATGGCGCTCTCCGGCGCTCTCATCGCGCTGGTGGAGCGCCGTTTGTCCGAACGGACGATGCTGGCCACGCTTGCCGCTCAGGCATTTGTCGGGCTGGGCTTCTATGCCTTTCTGATTTTCAGCTCCAATCCGTTTGAGCGACTTGCGCAACCCGCTGCCGAAGGGATGGGGCTCAACCCCCTGCTGCAGGATATCGGCCTCGCGCTTCATCCGCCCACGCTGTATTTCGGCTATGTCGGATTGTCGGTGGCCTTCAGCTTCGCCGTCGGCGCCCTGCTGACGCGTCAGGTGACGCCCGAGTTCGCGCGGGTAATGCGGCCGTGGGTGCTGGGCGCCTGGGTCTTCCTGACGCTGGGAATTACGGCGGGGTCCTATTGGGCGTATTACGAGCTTGGATGGGGTGGCTGGTGGTTCTGGGACCCGGTTGAAAATGCCTCGCTCATGCCTTGGCTGGCGGCGACTGCGCTGCTTCATTCGGCCAGCGTGCTTGCCGCTCGCGACGCCCTGCGCGCATGGACGATCATGCTCGGTGTGGTTGCATTTTCGATGTCGATGCTCGGTACGTTCCTCGTTCGCTCTGGCATCCTGACCAGCGTTCATGCTTTCGCGGTCGATCCTCAGCGCGGGACCTTCATTCTGGTCTTGCTCGCTCTCTATATCGGTGGCGCGCTGGCGCTGTTCGCGCTGCGCGCAGGGGCGATTGCGGAAGGGGAACGCTTTTCCGCGACCAGCCGCGAAGGCGCGCTGGTGTTCAACAACGTCATGCTCAGTGCAATTCTGGGCATCGTCCTGCTGGGTACGCTCTATCCCCTGCTGACCGAGGCGTTCGATGTCCGCGTTTCCGTCGGGCCGCCTTATTTCAACCCAGCCGGCGCCTTCTTCGCGGTTCCGATGCTGCTGGTCATGGCAGTGGGGCCGCTGCTGCGGTGGCGGCGCGACAGTCTGGCGCGCATACAGCGCCCGATCGTGCTGGCCGGCGTGGTGGTGCTGGCTGCCGCTTTGGCAGCGTTGGCGATCGGGGGAATGAGCGTTCTTGCGCTACTGGGCCTCGCGCTTTCCGCCGGACTGGCCGTGGCCAGCCTGCTGCCGCTGCGTGGCAGGAAGCTGCACCGGATTCCGCTGGCGGTGTGGGGTATGGTCGTTGCGCATTTCGGGCTGGCCGTTGCCCTATTCGGCATGGCGAGCGAGACCGCCTTCTCGCAGGAACGGCTTGCGGCGGTAACAGTGGGCGAAACGGTTCAGGTCGGGCCGTGGCAGGTGACGCTGAGCGAAGTTCTGCCGAACGCGGGGCCCAACTGGACGGCGATCGAAGGCCATCTTTCCGCCAGTTATTCCGGCGGGGACCCGGTCGAGCTGGACCCGCAATCGCGCAGTTTCTGGGCACCCGTTCAGCAAACCAACGAAAGCGCACTCGCCACCCGCTGGAATGGCCAGCTCTACGCCGTCGTAGGCAGTGAGGCCCAGGCCGAGGGGCAGGAATCGCGGTGGCAGCTGCGCCTGTGGTGGAAGCCGTTCGTGACTTTCATCTGGTACGGTGGCGCCTTGGTGGCGCTGGGCGGGGCACTCGCACTGGTCGGTCGCGTCCGCGCCGATCTCAAGCGCAGGATCGTGCGCAAGAGGGCGGATGAACGTCGCGCCGAAGGGGCCATGTGATGCGTTGGTGGTGGATACCTTTCCTGCTGTTCGCCCTGTTTCTGGGGGTCGCGGGATACCAGTTGACCCAGCCCAAGGACGAATTCGTGCCCAGCGCGATGATCGGCGAACCTTTGCCGACGTTCGATTTGCGTCCGGCAGTCGACGGTATGCCCGGCGTGGCGAGCAGCGATCTGCGCGATGGAACGCCGCACCTGTTGAATATCTGGGCGAGCTGGTGCGTTCCCTGCATTGCCGAAGCCCCGCAGCTTGAACGACTGCGCGAGGCAGGGGCTGACATCGTCGGCGTTGCGATCCGTGACCGGCCGGAAGATGTTGCCGCGTTTCTTTCGCGTTACGGCAATCCCTACACGCGCATTGGGGCCGACGATCTGTCGGAAGTGCAACTGGCGATCGGATCTTCGGGCGTGCCGGAAACGTTCGTGATCAATGGGAAAGGGCGGATAACCTACCAGCATATCGGCGATATCCGGGCCGAACACGTGCCCAGAATCCTGGCCGAGCTGGAGAAGGCCGGAGGATGAGGTATCCTTTCGCCCTGATTGCCCTGATCGGGATCGGATCGACGGTGTCACCGGCCGCGGCCCAGCAGGATGTGCCCCCGGCGCCCTACGCCTATCGACAGCTCGACGATGCTGCGCAGGAAGCACGTGCGCAGGCCCTGATGGAAACGCTGCGCTGTCTGAAGTGTCAGAGCCAGTCGATCGCCGACAGCGATGCGCCGATGGCAGGCGATATGCGGCATCAGGTGCGCACCCGCATCGCTGCGGGCGAGGAGCCGGAGGCGATCCGTGCCTGGCTGGTCGCGCGATATGGCGATTATGTCAGCTATGCCCCGGTGATCAGCGAGACCACCTGGCCGCTGTTCGCCGTCCCGCTGATTCTGATCCTGGTCGCTGCGGCTATCCTGTGGCGGCGCTTGCGAGGTGCGCGGTGAGCTGGTTGCCCCCCATCGCGCTGGCAGCGGCGCTGTTCCTGATCGCGGCGTTCGCGCTCCGGTTGCCGCGCGGCGCGTGGATGGCTTTTGCCTCGGCTCTCGTATTTGGGCTGGCTGGGTATGCCTCTCAGGGGCGGCCGGATTTGCCTTCGGCCCCCCGACATGCGGCACCGCAGGCGGACGAAACGAACGCCGCCATGATCGAGGCAAGGCGGACCCTGTTCGACCCTTTGCAGCCGCCGAGCAATTTTGTGATCGTCGCCGACGGGTTTGCCCGGCGTGGCCAGTACGCCGATGCGGCGCAGATCCTTCGCGGCGAAGTGCGTGAGAACGGCACGAATGCAGAAGCCTGGGTCGCGCTGGGCAACGCGCTGGTGGAACACGCGGAAGGCAATCTCACACCTGCGGCCACATATGCCTACGACCGTGCAGCAAAGGCAGCTCCGGGCCATCCGGCGGCGCCGTATTTTCACGGCCTGGCGCTGCTGCGGACCGGGCAACCCGGGGAAACGCGCGCGCTTTGGGCCGAAACGATCGCGGATGCCCCGGAAGAGGCAGAATGGGTGCCCGCGATGCAGCAGCGTCTGGATCGCCTCGACGCGCTCATCGCAGCCATGAGTAGGGACTGACCCGCCGCCACCGTCTATGTTGCAGGCGCGAAAGGACGGTGCTAAGCGCCGCCGCCTTTGCAACGGCGCATCGAAGGCAGCTCCGGGTAGATTCGGGAACGCCGATTATATGAGCGAGACTTCCGTTTCACAGAATCCTGTGCCTTCGGGCGGCAGGCAGCCGGGCGCCCACGGCGCCACCTCTTCGAAGGCTGCCCTTGCCGTGGGCGCCATCGGCGTGGTCTTCGGCGATATCGGCACCAGTCCGATCTACGCCTTCCGCGAGACTTTTGCCGGACCGCACCCTCTCGCACTCGACACGCTGCATCTGCTCGGGGTGCTGAGCCTCATTTTCTGGTCGATGACGATTATCGTCTCGCTCCAGTACGTGACGATCATGATGCGGGCCGATAACAAGGGGCAGGGCGGTACGCTTGCCCTGGTGGCCCTGATCTCAGGCCGGGTGGGGCGAACGGGGTATGGCTGGGTTGCGGTCATGCTGGGCGTCTTCGCCACTGCGCTGTTTTACGGCGACAGCATGATTACGCCGGCGATTTCGGTCCTTTCGGCGGTGGAGGGGCTGACGACGGTGGAAGACCGGTTCGAGCCGTTCGTCATCCCGATCGCGCTTGTGCTGTTGATCGCCCTGTTCCTGTTGCAGCGACGGGGAACGGCCAAGGTGGGCCGCCTGTTTGCGCCGGTTATGCTGGTCTATTTCAGCGTTCTTGCCGTGCTGGGCCTGATCCAGATCGTGCAGAACCCTGGCGTTCTGGCGGCGCTCAATCCCTGGTATGCCGTCCAGTTCTTCATGACCGACAAGCTCCTGGCCTTTCTCGCGCTGGGTTCGGTCGTGCTCGCCGTCACCGGGGCGGAAGCGCTGTATGCCGACATGGGGCATTTCGGGCGCGGCGCGTTGCGGATCGGTTGGTTTGGCTTCGTCATGCCCTGCCTGCTGCTCAACTATTTCGGCCAGGCAGCGATGATCATGGGGCTAGAAGCTGCCGCCGCCGCCGATGCGATCCAGAACCCGTTCTTCCTTATGGCGCCCGAGGCCTATCGCCTTCCGCTGGTGCTTCTGGCGACGTGCGCCACGTTCATCGCCAGCCAGGCCGTTATTACGGGCGCGTTCTCGGTCACGCATCAGGCGATCCAGCTCGGTTACGTGCCGCGCCTCTCGATCCTGCATACGAGCGAGACCGAGCATGGTCAGATCTACATCCCGTTCGTCAACTGGGTGCTGATGATCGCGGTTATCCTGCTGGTTCTCACTTTCCGCAACTCGTCCAACCTTGCCAGCGCTTACGGCATCGCGGTGACCGGGGCGATGCTGATCGATACCTGCCTCATGGCAGTGCTGTTCATTGCGGTCTGGCGCTGGAAGATGTGGGTGGTCATTCCGGCTGCCGCGATCTTCTTCGTGGTCGATGGGGCATTCTTCAGCGCCAACCTGACCAAAGTGCCCGATGGCGGCTGGTTCCCCCTTCTGGTCGGCGCGATCGCCTTCACTTTCCTCACCACATGGTCGCGCGGTCGCAAGCTGATGCGCGAGCGGATGAGCGAAGTTGCTCTGCCGATCGAGATATTCGCCAAATCGGCCAAGAACAGCGCCATTCGCGTGCCGGGCACGGCGATCTTCATGGCATCGAGTACGGCGGGTGTTCCTTCGGCCCTGTTGCACAATATCAAGCACAACAAGGTGCTGCACGAACGTGTCGTGATCCTGACCGTTGAGATCGCGGAAGAACCCTACGTCGATCCCGAATGCCGCAGCGAGTTTCACGATCTGGGTGACGGTTTCTACCGCATGGTGCTGCACTATGGCTTCATGGAAGAAACCGACGTACCCGCCGCGCTCAAACAGGTGAACAGTTGTGGCGGGGCGTTCGATATGATGAGCACCAGCTTCTTTCTCAGCCGTCAGACGCTGCTGCCATCGAAGAACCCGAGCATGATGATCTGGCGCGAGAAGATCTTCTCGTGGATGCTGCGCAATGCGGCGACCGCGATGGAATTCTTCCGCCTGCCGACCAATCGGGTGGTCGAACTGGGTAGCCAGGTCGAAATCTGACGCTGCGCCAGCCGTCAGGCGGTTGGCGGCGGGGTCTGTTCTTCCTCCTTCACCCCTTCCGCTGCAAGCCCGTGCCGCAAAAGCATCGGGATCTGGGTGAAGGTGAAGAGGAAACTGAGCGGCAGGAACACCCAGAATTTGGCCCAGAGCCAAGATTCGAACGACAGCGTGGCACGCATCACTTCGTTGAGCGCTGCGAGCGCGAAGAAGAAGAACGCCCAATTGCGCGAGAGCTTGAGCCAGCCTTGCGCATCGAGCCCTTCGAACGCGGCGCCGAGCAGGATTTCCAGCAGCGCCTTGCCGCGCAGCCATCCGACGATCAGTGCGCTGCCGAAGAGGACGTAGACTACCGTCGGCTTGATCTGGATGAAGCTTTCATCGCGCAGCCAGATGGTCAGCGCGCCAAACCCGACGATTAGCGCGGTTGAGAGCCATAACATCGGCGATACGCGGCCGAACTTCCATTTCGAAAACCCCAGCGCGACAACTGCTGCGACCATGAAGGCGATGGTGCCGCGAATGACAGCCGCGATCTCACCCAAGGGGCTCGTTTCGTCAGGCGCGTAGAACTTGTAGGTGCCGAGGAAGACGAGCAAGGGCCCGTAATCCACCAGAATATTGAGCCAGCCTGACTTCTGCTTCGCTTCGGCCATCAAGCCACTCCTGCAATAACGCGCGCTACCAGATCGGGGTCGAACGGTCGCAAATCGGAAATCTTTTCGCCCACGCCAATCGCGTGGATCGGCAAGCCGTACTGTTCCGCTGCGGCGACGAGGACGCCGCCGCGCGCGGTTCCGTCGAGCTTGGTCATGATGAGGCCGGTGACGCCCGCGACTTCCTTGAACACGTCGATCTGGCTCAGTGCGTTCTGTCCGTTCGTGGCGTCGAGCACCAGCACGACGTCATGGGGAGCCTCGAGGTTGAGGCGGCCGAGGACGCGGCGGATCTTGGCCAGTTCATCCATCAGCTCGCGCTTGTTCTGAAGGCGACCGGCAGTGTCGACGATCAGGGCGTCGGTTCCGCGTTCGGTTGCCGCCTTGACCCCGTCAAAGACCACGGAGGCCGGGTCCCCGCCCTCGGGGCCGCGAATGATCGGCACGTCGATTCTTTCGGCCCAGGTGGCGAGCTGACCGATCGCGGCGGCGCGGAACGTGTCGCCCGCCGCCAGCATGACGTCGTAGTCGTCTTCCTGAAACCAGTGCGCCAGTTTGGCGATCGTGGTGGTCTTGCCGCTGCCATTGACCCCGATCACGAGAATGACCTGCGGCCGGGGAAAGGCGACCACTTCGAGAGGCTTGGCAACAGGGCGCAGGATAGCCGCGATTTCTTCGGCCACTGCCTCTTTCAACTCGCGTTCCGAAATTTCCAGACCGAAGCGCTTTTCCGACAAGCGCCCGCGAATCCGCGCCGCCGCGGAGGGGCCGAGGTCCGACAGAATCAGCGCGTCTTCGACATCGTCGAGCGTTGCATCGTCCAGCGTCGCCGTGCCCACCGCGCCGGTGAGGTTGGTGGAAAGGCGGTCCGACGTCTTGCGGAATCCCGCAAGCAGCCGGTCGCTCCAACTCGTCTCGCTCATAGGAGCAGGCCTTTCTCATGTCGTTGGGCGGTGAGGGTCAGGATCTCTCCGCGCCCCACGCCTTCCGGAAGGGCGTAGCGGGCGAAGTTTTCCGCATATCCGGTGCCGTCGTTTTCGGCGAGCACGGTGTGGCTCTGCCCGACCAGTGTGTCCAGCCATGCGTCGCGGACTTGCGCGACTTCCGCCCGCAGCTCTGCCGCGCGCGCCTTCACGGCCGGTCGGTCGACTTGCGGCATACGCGCGGCAGGCGTGCCCGGGCGGGGCGAATAGGGGAAGACATGGCCATGAACTATCTGGAGCTCCCGCACGATCGACAGGTTATCTTCGTGCGCGGCATCGCATTCGGTCGGGAAGCCGGCAATCAGATCCGCCCCGATCGCGATTTCCGGTCTGGCCTGCTTCAACCGCTGCACCAATGCCACCGCATCGCGGCGCAGATGGCGGCGCTTCATGCGTTTGAGGATCAGGTCGTTGCCGTGCTGCAACGACAGGTGCAGGTGGGGCATCAGCCGCGGTTCACCGGCGAATAGATCGAACAGCTGGGGATCGACTTCGACTCCATCGAGCGACGACATGCGCAACCGCGGCAATTCGGGGAAAGTGTCCAGGATCGCGGAAACCAGCCTGCCCAGAGGCGGCTCGCCGGGCAGGTCGTGTCCCCACGAAGTGACATCAACCCCGGTCAGAACCACTTCCGGCGCGCCCTGATCGAGATGGCGCTCCACCTCATGCAGAACTTGCGCGACGGACAGCGACCGGCTCGGCCCTCGTCCCTGAGGGATGATGCAGAACGTGCAGGCATGATCGCAGCCGTTCTGCACGGCGACGAACGCTCGTGTGCGCTGTGGCGGTGCGGGTGCAGCCTGTTCGGGCGCGTTCCAGGCACGCGGATCGAGCTTGCGCTCGTTTGCGACGAATCCGTCGACTTCCGGCATGGCGGAAAGCTGTTCACGCTCAATCTCGGCGGCGCAGCCAGTAACCAGCAATCGGGCGCCTGGCTTGTCGCGCCGGGCACGGCGAATGGCCTGCCGGGTCGTGCGCACCGCTTCGGCCGTTACGGCGCAGCTGTTCACCACGATCACATCGCGTTCGCTCGATAACATCGCGCGGATACGCTCGCTCTCGGCAATGTTGAGCCGGCAGCCGAGCGATATCACCTCCGCCCCGCTCGTCATGCGAAATGGTCCCATTCGAACGTGCCGCGATAGGATTCGGTTGCAGGGCCAGTCATCGCGATGCGTTCGTCCTGCCCCCAGTCGATCTGCAGGACACCGCCGGGCAACTTCACTTCGACCGAGCGGTCAACCAGTCCCCGTCGCATCGCGGCCACTGCCGTAGCGCAAGCGCCAGTGCCGCATGCGCGTGTGAGACCCGCGCCGCGTTCCCACACGCGCAGCCGGATGCGCGTGCGGTTCTCGACCGTGGCGACATTCACGTTGATGCGATTGGGGAAAAGCGGATCGTGTTCGATCGTCGGGCCCAGGCTCTCCAGAGGGACGGCATCGCAATCCGCGACGAAGAAAACCACGTGCGGGTTGCCGACATTGACTGCGGCCGGATTTTCCAGCCCATCCCAGCCGACCGGCATGGCAAGGGTATCCATCGCATAGGCGAGAGGGATATCCTGCCATTCGAAGCGCGGTATGCCCATGTCCACCGTTGCACCGTCGTTGCCAGGCTCCGCCCTCAGCAATCCGGCAGCGGTTTCAATCGTCGCGGAGGCGCCATGAAGCATGGATACCGCCCGCGTCGCATTGCCGCAGGCTTCGACCTCTCCGCCGTCGGCGTTGAGGATGCGCATTCGAAAATCCGCAGCATCGGCAGGTTCCAGGATCACTAGCTGATCGCAACCGATCCCGGTGCGCCGGTCGGCGATGCGCGCGGCGATCATGCTGGTCACAGCGGGGATCGCCTCTCGCCGCGCGTCAAGCACGACGAAGTCGTTTCCCAGACCATGCATCTTGATGAACGGTACCCGCATTGACCGGCGCATTTATGCGTCGCGCGGGGGCGCGTCCAGTGTCATGGGGAAGTCAGGCTTTCTTGCGCACCGGCGTGGTCGGCAGGTTCTCCGGTTCGCTGTCGTCGCCCGGCGCGGCTGGCTGCGCCAGGCGGCCCAGGCCTTTCAGGCGTTCGCGCACTTCCTCGACCGTTTCGGGGCGACCGTAGATATAGCCCTGGCCCTTGATCCTGCCGAGCGCGCGAAGGTTGGAAAGGATCGCATCGTCCTCGATACCTTCCGCGGTGATCGGCATGCCTAGCCCGTGACCCAAGGCGACAATCGCGTTGACGATCTGCGATGCGCTGCCTTCGCGCCCGATCTCGCCCACGAAACTGCGATCGATCTTGATCCGGTCGAACGGGAGCGAGCGCAATTGCGCGAAGCTGGAATAGCCGGTGCCGAAATCGTCGAGATTGACCTTGATGCCCTGATTTCTAAGGCTGACGATCATCGACCGCACGAGCGGGACGTTGTCGTGCAGACAGCTTTCGGTAATTTCGATCTCGAACCGCTGCGGCGGGAAGTTCGCCTTCAGCAGCAGTTTGAGCAATCGCTGCGGAAACCACGGATCGTTGAACTGCAAGGGCGAGATGTTGACCGATAGCGTCAGGCCGGGATCCCAATCCCGCGCATCGTCCAGTGCACGTTCGATCAGCTGCTCGGACAATTCGGCAATCACGCCGATGCTTTCCGCAACCGGTATGAATACCTCTGGCGAGACAACGCCCAGGCGAGGCGAATGCCAGCGTGCCAGCATTTCGAACCCGGTCAGTTCGCCGCTTTCGAGATCGATCTGCTGCTCGTAATACGGCACGAACTCGCCCGCAGCCAAGCCTTCGCGAATACCTGATTCGAGCGAGTTACGAAATTGCAGCTCGTCTTCCATCTGCGTCTCGAACCAGCAGAACCCGTTCTTTCCGCACGACTTGGCATGGTACATCGCGATGTCGGCGCGATGCATCAGTTCCTGCGCATCGGGCGATCTGCGGTTCTCGACATCTGTGGGCAGCGTGGTCGCCATGCCGACCGACACGGTCGTTTCGACCTCGCGATCTGCGACAGAAACTGGCTCCGCGATCGTCTCGATCATTCGTTGAACCAGCCGATCCAGTCGTTCGGGCTGGGCGGCATCGTAAGGCAGAACACAGGCAAATTCATCCCCGCCCAGTCTGGCGACCAGCGTTTCGCGCGGCATCAATGCGACGATGCGTCGTGCCGTCTCGCGCAGAACCTCGTCGCCGGCGACGTGGCCGTTGATGTCATTGATGCGCTTGAAATTGTCGAGATCCACCATCGCGAAAGCGACGCCGTTGCCGGTCACGGACTGAAGCGCAATCAGATCATCCGTGGCCGGCGGCAAGCTTCTGCGATTGAGACAGCCTGTCAGCGGATCGGTTTCTGCCAGCAGGCGCGCCTTTTCCTCCGCAGCCTTGCGATGGCCGATTTCTTCTACCAGTTCGCTGTATCGCCGCCATCCGAAGATGATGAGTGCGATATTGAGCAGTAGCGCGTTGACCAGAACGACGTCGGGTGCCTCGGCCACGCCGGTCCACGAACCGATGATCTTCGGAATGACGGCGCCTCCGGTCCCCACGAACATCAGGATGGCAGCAACGGCAATCCCGATCGCGATCAGATCGCGATCGGCCCTGTGGCTCGCCTGCCGATTTCTGCTTTCCGCTGCCATATCTCCGGCGGCCTGTCGCCGCACAGCCCCTCGCATGTTGTTCGCAGCGCTTATGCTCCAACGGGCTAAAAGATAGGTTAACCACGCTGGGGGCGGGTACTGGCCTGGGGTGGAGAGGTTCGCTATCGCACGACGATTGAACCGAAGAACGCAACTGCAGGAGCGCACGTGTGCCGCGATACTGGCTGATGAAATCCGAACCCGACGTTTATGGCTGGGACGATCTTGTCGCTGAGGAAGAAGGGACCTGGGATGGCGTCCGCAATCATCGCGCCAAGAACAATCTTGCGGCGATGCAGGTTGGCGATCAGGCTTTTTTCTATCACTCCAATATCGGGCTTGAGATCGTCGGTATCGCGGAAATCAGCGAAGCCGGCATTACCGATCCAACCGATCCAGAGGGTAAATGGGCAGCGGTAAAGGTCGTGCCGCGGAAGAAGCTTCCGCGCGCGGTGACGCTGAAGGAAATCAAAGCAGAACCAAGGCTTGGGGAGATGGAACTGGTCCGCCAATCGCGACTGTCCGTGTCGGAAGTGCGCCCGGATGAATGGAAGAAAATTCTTTCTATGGCAGAGGCTTAGGGCTGGAACTGCCATCCATTTCGGCTGTTGATTCGATAACACGGCGCGCAATTCCGCCGCCGGAGAATCAGGAGAGCCGACATGGGTGAACTCAAGGACAAGGCCAAGGGCGCGGGCAACGAGATTGCCGGAAACGCCAAGCAGGCCGCTGCGGAAATCAGCGGCAATCCGCGTCTGGATGCCGAAGGCAAGGCTCAGGAACGCAAGGGCGAGGCGCAGAACCTTTCCGGAAAGGTGAAGGGCGCGCTGGGCGACAAGGTCTGACGTTCCCAGCCCTCGATGTATAGAGAAGGGGTCGCCCGATGGGCGGCCCTTTTTCGTTTGGTAGAGCCTTCGCGATTTCCCCGCTGCCGAAACTGTCTCGCAATGTAACGCCTTGCAAACCGCGGGAGCATAATGGTTAGCAAAGCGTTAACGCTGCCATGATGCGCCGCTATCTTGTTCTTACCGATGAATCCGCTCGACACCCGTTCAGGGCGAGCCTGCCGCCACATGTCTTTCGCCTGGAAGGCCATTCGGAAACGGAGACCGCACGCTGGCGCATGTCGCTGGCGGATGTGCGCGGCTTTGCCTCCGCCTATGTGGCGTGCGTCGTCGCGGCCATAGCCTTCATCGTATGACGACGTATGGCACCGTGATCGGCTACGTCGCGAGAGCAGCCTTTTCCGCGTCGTAAAGCTTCTTTCCCAGCCAGCTGGATATCAGACACATCGCTGCGCTTAGCAGCAATTGATCGACTATGGCGACGTCCACCGCGCTCAGCCCCATGGCCAACAGCGCACCACCAACCATCGCGCCAGAATTGACGATGTTGTTTGCCGCGATTGTGCGGGCTGTCTGGGTCTTCGGCACGAATGTCGTGAGAAAGGCGTAGAGCGGGACGACGAACATGCCGCCGGCGATTGCAATGCCGAGAAGGCATAGCAGCAGGGTGATAGCCAGCGGCTGCCCCATAAACTGCCCGACATCCATCAGCATATCGCCCGGAGCAGGGGTCCAGGCGCGGCAGACGAGGTAAAAGGCCAAAACGAACAGCGCCATCACGATCACCGATGCCGGTGAGTAGCGGGCCGACACCGTGCCCTTGAGCAGTGCGTTGACCGATACCGATCCGATCGCCACGCCGACCGAGAATATGACAAGGAACAGGCTGGCCACTTCCTTGCTGGCGGTGAGTACGTTCTTGGCCAGGGGCGGGAACTGGATGAACAGCACGGCGCCAATGGTCCAGAAGAAGCTGATTGCCATGATCGCCAGAAAGACGCGGCGATCGTCGGCTGTCGACCGGACCAGCTTGAACATCGAGACAAACTGATCGGCGATCAGGACGGGAAGGAAGGCGAGGGCGGTGAAGGCCGGCCCGCGCCCAGAGCGCCTGAGCGGATCAAGCAGCGGGAAATCGAGCTCGTTGACGTCACCCTGCGGCGGTGCCGGTGGGACGAACTGCGAAGTGATGAAACCCAGTATGGCGATGGCGATGACCAAGCCTGCGGCGATCTCAACCGGGATCCAGCCAGCCAGAATGGTGCCGAACAGGATCGCCAGATATGTCCCCGCTTCGACCAGGCCGGTGCCGGCCAGGACCTCATCAGAATGAAGGTGCTGCGGCAGGATCGCGTATTTGATCGGCCCGATGAAGGTGGAGTGCACCCCCATCGCAAAAAGGGCCAGGAGAAGCAGGGGGATCGCCATTTCCGCGATCGATACGGGCGGGCGGAACAGACAGGCCCCTGCCGAACCGGTCGCGCATTGGGCATCCTGCCACGCGATCAGCAGGCCGGCCGCGCCCACGATCATGATACCGATTTCGCAAGCCTTCACGATCCGGATGATCCGGGCCTTGTCGCGCATGTCCGCCAGTTGCCCGGCCAATGCGGAAAGCACGAAGAACGGCAGAATGAACACGCCCGAAGCGATGGCGCTGAACAGCGCCTCCTCCGCTTCGGAATTGTAGACGCTGTAGACCACGAACAGCACCATCGCGGTCTTGTAGAGATTATCGTTGAAAGCGTTGAACAGCTGCGTAACGAACAGCGGAAGGAATCGGCGGCGCCGCAGTATGTGCGTCGATGTTGTCATGCGGTTCCGTACGCCTTTGCCAAGTCCCGGCACGCTGTAGAGCACGCGAGGATGCGGACAAGGGCAAATGCGCGGCTTTTGCCCGGAGCAGGGACGCGCTAGGAAGGAACTGCCGTGCTGAACCTGCCCAATATCCTCACGCTT
Source organism: Pelagerythrobacter marensis (assembly GCF_001028625.1). NCBI lineage: Bacteria > Pseudomonadati > Pseudomonadota > Alphaproteobacteria > Sphingomonadales > Erythrobacteraceae > Pelagerythrobacter > Pelagerythrobacter marensis. The sequence goes on from NZ_CP011805.1 coordinate 786,123, forward strand.
TCGCGAATTGTGACCATCCCGCTGCTGGTGTTCCTGCTGTGGTGGCCCGGTTGGGCATTCGGTTATCTTATGGCTTTCGCGCTTTACTGCCTGATGGGCATTACCGACTATTTCGATGGCTATCTGGCGCGTGCCAGCGGCACGGTATCGAAGCTGGGCGTGTTTCTCGATCCCATAGCGGACAAGATTATGGTCGCTGCCGTCATTCTGGTGCTGACTGCACAAGGCTGGCTGCGCGGGCCGGTGGCGGGCGATTTTCACGTTATCGCGGGACTGGTCATTCTCATGCGAGAGATCGCCGTGTCCGGGCTGCGCGAATTTCTCGGCCCCTTGCAGGTCTCGGTTCCAGTCAGCAAGCTGGCAAAATGGAAGACGGCGGCCCAGATGGTTTCGCTCGGCGCGCTGATCCTGGCAGGCGCCTTGCCCGGATGGAACATGCAGATGGGGGCAGCGATCTTCAACGTCCCGCACCTGGTCGGAATTGTGACGTTGTGGACGGCGGCGATCCTGACGCTGGTTACCGGATGGGATTACCTGCGGGTCGGGGTCAAATACATGGATTGACCGTGCCGTGCGCAGCCGCCGCCAGCGCCTCGCGATAGGCGCTGCGCGCGCGCCGCGATGCGCGGACGGTCGGTGCCGATGTGGGAGCGGCAGGTGCGCGGGTGGCTGGCGATCCTGCGGGGAAGAGTTCCGCGGTGAGCCTTTCAATCTCCGCCAGGGTGGCTTTGCTCGCCCGGACCATGTCGGGAAGCAGTCGCAGATCGAGGTGGGTCAGCCCGAACTGGAACAATTCGCGGAAGGCGACCCGTTCCGAAAGGCCGTGCCCGATCCGAAAATTCTGCTGTTTCGCCAAACCGGACAGGGCCGCATCGACGCGATCGATCTGTCGCCGCTCCGACATGCGCACCCGGTTCTTGGCGACGAGCCAGTCGATCGGCGCCAGGCCGAGATCTCGCCGCGCGTTGCGCAAGGCCGCAACCGTTCGTCCGAAGCAGGCCGCAGCGCCGGGGCGGCCCGACACCGGATCAGTCCGGCCAAGGACCTGAAGATCGGCGAACGAAGCATTGATTGGGGTCACCAGCGTTTCAGCGGCGGCCACGGCGCGCCGGAATATCGGGCTGTCGGCCCCCGGCGCATCGAGCACGACGAAATCGGGCGTTGCATCAAGGCGATTGATTTCCTGCTGCAACTGGGCGGCGGCGGGGCGGTGCAGAATGGCATGGCGGGGCATCGGCAGGTCGACCCCCAGAACGCGCGCGGTGCCTTCGCGGAAGCACAGACTTTGATCGAGTGTCGCCTGCCTGGCATCGAGATCAATCGCGACGACCCGAAACCCGGAATGCGCCAGGGAAACTGCGCAGTGCAAGGCCAGGGTCGATTTGCCGACTCCGCCCTTTTCGTTCGCGAATGTGATTACTTTGCCGGCGGGAACATGCGCAGCCACATCGGCAACCACGACCTCCGGATGTTCTCCGTCGGTCCAGCGCGTGCCAGATGACTCGTGGCAATCCCTTGGATATTCAATATCTTTCCACACCGCGCAGTTCCCCAGCCAGCGCCTAGCGAATCAGTTATCCACAGGTTCTACCACAATTTTACAAACACCACCCTGCGCCTGTCTTCGGGGCGAGGGTGCAGGTTTGCCAACCGGGTGCCGATCAGCCGGCGCGCAGCTCTTCCGCGAGAAGCTCGAAATCCGCCTTGCGTGGAGAGTTCTTTCGCCAGATCAGCGCGATCTCGCGACTGGCGGCCTGCGATTTCAGCGGCCGTGCGACGATCTGGGTGTCGTGCAGGATGCCCGCCTCAATCGCCATTTCCGGCAACATCGTCAGGCCAAGATCGTTGTTCACCATCTGCACGAGAGTGTGCAGCGAGGTTCCGATCATTGTGGCGGACGCGCGCAGTTCCGGTCGGTTGCAGGCAGCCAGAGCGTGTTCCTTGAGGCAGTGCCCGTCTTCGAGCAGCAACAGCCGTCCTTCGTCGATCATGGACGGAGGAACGACAGCGGGCGGATCGCGCGGGTCGTCCTGCGGGAATGCGACATAGAGGCGATCGTTGGCAATGTGCGCCTGCTCCACCTCCCCAGTGGCGAAGGGCAGCGCCAGGAGAACGCAATCGACCCGGCCGTGGTGCAGGCTTTCCACTGCGTCGTGGCTGGTTTCTTCGCGCAGAAACAGCTTGAGGTCGGGCCGTTCCGCACGCAACCGGGGCAGGATACGGGGCAGCATGAAAGGCGCGATCGTCGGGATCACGCTCATCCGCAATGTACCCGATAGCGGCTTGCCGCTTGCGCGGACGAGATCGGACAACTCCTCCGCCTCGCGCAGCAGGCGATGAGCTTTCTCGACGACCTGTTCGCCCAGTGTCGTGAACCGTACGACCCGCCGGCTGCGCTCTACCAGCGTCACACCCAGCAGCGATTCAAGTTCGCGAATCCCCGCGGACAGCGTCGATTGCGATACGAAGCTCGCCTCCGCCGCGCGTCCGAAATGACCGTGTTCGTGCAGCGCAACCAGGTACTGCAACTGTTTGATCGTAGGCAGGTAAGTGCTCACTCGGCGGCTCGCGCCTCTGCCATGTCGCCTGGCATATCATCGATATGGGTCATATTCAGCTTGCCGCCCTTCACGGCGAAGGCCAGCTTGCCTTCGACCAGTTCCAGAGCATCGCGACCGAACACTTCGAAACGCCATCCTTCGAGGATCGGCAGCTTGCGTACCCCGGCGGCGAGCGCTTCCATCTCGTCCGAACGGGTCAGCAGGCGCGCGGCCACGTCGATTTCGCGCGTGCGGATCTTGAGCAGGAGCTTGAGCAGATCGGCCACCAGTGCGCCCTCCTTGCCCAGGGGCGCGCCCCGCTTCGGCTTGTCCGGCATTTCGTCGGCCGGAAGCGGTTCGGCCTTTTCCAGGACCTTCAGCAGCCGCTTCCCGATGTCATTGTCTTTCCACGCATTCGACAGGCCGCGGACTTTGACCAGATCGCTTTGCTTCTTCGGCGGATGGCTGGCGATATCCGCCAGCGTTTCATCGCGCATGATGCGCCCGCGCGGAATGTTCTTGTGCTGCGCTTCGCCCTCGCGCCACGCGGCGAGAGCCTTGAGACGGCCAAGGACCGCCGGATTACGCCCGGCCTGGCGAATGCGGCGCCATGCATCGCCGGCATCGTTGCGATAGTTCGCCGGGTCGGCCAGCTTCTCCATCTCGGCATCGAGCCATTCGCCGCGACCGGTCTTGATCAGCTTGCGCAGGATCTTGGGGAAGATCTTCGACAAATGCGTCACGTCGCCAATCGCATATTCGATCTGGCGCGCGGTCAGCGGGCGGCGGCTCCAGTCGGTGAAACGGGCACCCTTGTCGACGGTAATGCCCAGCCACGCCTCGACCAGATTGGCATAGCCGATCTGCTCCGACTGACTGATTGCCATCATTGCGATCTGCGTATCGAAGATCGGATGCGGCGTCTTGCCGGTGAGGTTGTAGATGATCTCCACATCCTGCCCGCCGGCGTGGAAAACCTTCAGCACGTCTTCGTTGTCGCACATCAGATCGAGAAGGGGGGCCAGATCGATCCCGTCGGCGAGCGGGTCGACTGCTGCTGCCTCTTCCTCGTTCGCGATCTGCACCAGGCACAATTCCGGCCAGTAGGTATTTTCGCGCATGAACTCGGTATCGACGGAAACGAAGTCGGATTTCGCCAGGCGCTCGCACAGTTCGGCGAGCTCGTCGGTGGTGGTAATCAGGTCATGTATCTTCATAGGTCTTTTCTGTCGTCGGGCGGAGTACCGCCGCTCGGCCTGCCCGGTGCCTTGACAAAGCTCCGTCCTTGCCCTGTTAGCGCGCGCGATATGCGCAGTGCGCCGTTCGCTGGCGCGCCCTTAGCGCCATAGCTCCGAAAATGGAAAGATTTTAGATGCACGCCTATCGAACCCACAACTGCGCACAGCTGACCAAGGCGAACGTTGGCGACACGGTTCGCCTGTCGGGCTGGATCCATCGCAAACGCGATCACGGCGGCGTTCTGTTCGTCGATCTTCGCGATCATTACGGAATGACGCAGATCGTCGCTGATGAAGATAGCGAGGCGCTGCCCGTTCTCGAAGCGCTCAAGCTGGAATCGGTCGTAACGATCGACGGTACCGTGAAGGCGCGGGGCGAAGGCACGGTGAATGCCAACCTGCCGACTGGCGAGATCGAAGTGTTCGCCCGCGGCGTCAGCGTTCAGAGCCGGGCGGAAGAGCTGCCCCTGCCGGTGGCGGGCGAACAGGATTATCCCGAGGACATTCGCCTGAAATACCGCTTCGTCGATCTGCGGCGCGAGACGATGCATCGCAACATCATGCTGCGCAGCCAGGTGATCACCTCGATCAGGCGCCGCATGACCGACCAGGGTTTTACCGAGTTCCAGACGCCGATCCTGGGCGCTTCCAGTCCCGAAGGCGCGCGCGACTACCTCGTACCCAGCCGGCTGCACCCCGGACGCTTCTACGCGCTTCCCCAGGCGCCGCAGATGTTCAAGCAGCTGCTGATGGTTGCCGGCTTCGATCGCTATTTCCAGATCGCGCCCTGTTTCCGCGACGAGGACCTTCGTGCCGATCGCAGCCCGGAGTTCTACCAGCTCGATTTCGAAATGAGCTTCGTTACGCAGGAAGATGTCTTCCAGGCGATCGAGCCGGTGCTCGCCGGGGTGTTCGAAGAGTTCGCGAATGGAAAAACGGTGACGCCGGCGGGCGAGTTCCCCCGCATTCCTTACGCCGAAGCCATCCTGAAGTACGGAACCGACAAGCCGGATCTGCGCAACCCGCTGATCATCAGCGATGTGACCGATCACTTCGCGGCGTCCGGCTTCGGCCTGTTCGAGAAGATCGTCGGCAGCGGCGGGCGCGTGCGCGTGGTCCCCGCGCCGAACACGCATGAAAAGAGCCGGAAGTTCTTCGACGAGATGAACGACTGGGCGCGCCGCGAAGGCTTCGCCGGGCTCGGCTACGTGACCCGCAAGGGCGGCGAGTTCGGCGGTCCGATCGCCAAAAACCACGGGACCGAGGGCATGGAAAAACTCTATGCCGAACTCGGTCTCGGTGAAAACGACGGACTGTTCTTCGCCGCGGGCAAGGAAAAGGACGCGGCCAAGCTGGCCGGTGCCGCCCGCACCCGCGTGGGTGAAGAACTGGGCCTGATCGAACAGGGATGCTTCAAGTTCTGCTGGATCGTCGATTTCCCGATGTTCGAGTACGACGAGGATCAGAAGAAGGTCGATTTCAGCCACAACCCGTTCTCGATGCCGCAAGGCGAGATGGAGGCGCTGGAAACGATGGACCCGCTGGAGATCAAAGCCTGGCAGTACGACATCGTCTGCAACGGATACGAACTGTCGAGCGGCGCGATCCGGAACCATCGTCCCGATATCATGTACAAGGCGTTCGAAATCGCCGGGTACACGCGCGAGGATGTCGACGCGAACTTCTCCGGCATGATCGAGGCGTTCAAGCTCGGTGCACCGCCGCACGGCGGCTCGGCACCGGGGATCGATCGGATCGTGATGCTGCTGGCAGATGAGCCCAATATCCGCGAGGTGATCGCCTTCCCGCTGAACCAGCGTGCGCAGGATCTGATGATGGGCGCCCCATCGCTCGTCAGCCCGCGCCAGCTGCGCGACGTGCATATCCGCACGCTGGAAGCACCCAAGCCCGAAGGGGCGGATACGACGCGCGTGGATCGGGCAGGGGATTCCTGATCGTGATTTCGGGGGGGCGGAACTTTCCAACCTGCCTGATGGGGCGGGCCCTGACGGGCGATCACCGGCGATAGCGTCGGGGCATTCTGCATGAAGGGGGGATTGCTCGCAATTATCATGGGGTCGCAAGCACTCGTCAGGGTGCGGCGGCCTGTCGTTGGCATTGCCCTCGCCATAATCGTCGCCGCGGTGTTTGCAGGCGGCGTGGCGCCCGAAGCGGCCGCCGCACCGCGGACTGAGGTGGGCCTTCCGCTCGCCAACGAAGCGAATCCCTACGAACAGCCGGTGGCAAGAATGGTGACGCTTCTGGCAAGCTTCACCCATTGGCCGGATCGACCCGAAACGCTACGTTTGTGTCTGGTGCAGCCGACCGATCATGCCGGGGGGCTGACCTCCGTGGAGTTTGCGCGCGAAACGGGTATTCTCGCGACATCGGTCACCCCGCGGAACGTCGGTGCGATGAATTGTCAGATCGTCTATGTCGGACGTATGTCGATTGTGGAGCAGCGCGCCGTGACCGACGCCTTTCGCGACCGTCCCGCACTGACTGTGGCAGAGAATGACCCCGCCTGTCGTAGCCACGCGATGATCTGCCTGCTGTTCGAGGCGGATTCGCTGTCCTTCCGGTTGAACATCGATGCCGTCTCGCGATCCCGCGTCAGGATCGATCCGCGGGTTCTGCGCATGGGCATGGGGGCATCGCAATGAGCGCCGCCGATCGCGCCCCGACCGAGGGCCTGCCCTTGCGCAAGATGCTGGCGAGGGGGCATTTCCGCCTGGTCATCCTGGCGGTCTTGCTTGCCGCAGTGACCTTGACCGTCAGCGGCGTCATGCTGATTCGCAGCCACTCCGCTGCCAACGCGGTCCTTACGGCGCGCACCGTCAGCTACGCGGTCGAACCGGCCGTTCTGTTCGACGACGCAGGCGCGATAAGCGATGCGATCGAGACGATCGGTAATATCGGCGGCGCGGACCGCATCGTCGTCACCGACGCGCGCGGCAATCCGCTGGCGGACTGGGAAACCGATCATGACGGTCTCACCGGCTCGGTGGAAGCGCTTGTTTCCGGGGCACTCCGCGGGCCGGCCGTGGTCGTTCCGGTCGCAAGCGGGGGGCGGGAGATCGGATCGGTGACCGTGCACGGCAGCCTCGCCGATATGCTGCATTATGCAACGACCGGTTTCATCATCGCGCTGTGCTGCCTCGGCCTGACGATCATTGCCACACGCGTACTTGCCCGGCGGCTGGAGGAAGCGGTCGTCGCTCCGCTGGAACATGTTGGCGAGATCGCCCATGCCGTTCGCGCCGATCGTACGTTCGGGCGTCGCGTTACTGTGTCGGGAATTGCGGAGATCGACCGTTTCGCCCGAGATTTCAATGCATTGCTGGCTGAACTGCAAAGCTGGCACGAGGCGTTGTTGTCTGAAAATGTCGAACTCGCGCGACGGGCGGAGCACGACGCGCTGACCGGGCTGGCCGGGCGGCGGCGGTTCGAACGCGATAGCCGGCATATTATCGAACGGGCCCGATCGGAGGGGACCTCGTTTGCGGTCCTCTATCTCGATTGCAACGATTTCAAGGCCATCAACGACGATTTCGGCCACGACGTCGGCGACATGGTTCTGTGCGCGATTGCCGATCGTTTGCAGAACAGCGTTGGCGATTGCGGGCACATATATCGGTTCGGCGGCGACGAGTTCGCGGTGGTTCTGCCCCAGACCGGCGAGGAGACTTTCGTCAGCGACATTTGCGACAGCATCCGCGACGCGATGGCCGAACCTTTCACCCTGGCCTTGCGCAAGGAACGGCAGCTCAGCGTGAGCCTGGGGCGTGCGGTCTATCCGCGAGATGGCGACAACTGGCGCGAACTGCTGCGCGTGGCCGACAAACGCATGTATCAGGAGAAGAAGAATGTTCCGAGCGAACCGGTTGATGCGAGCTAGTTTCCTTCGACTGCGCGTCTTGATCGTCGCTGTCGGCCTGGGCCTGGTCGCGGCCTGCCAAACCGTGCCCGCCCAGCCTGATTTCACACCCGAACAGGTGGCCGCGCTGGAAAAGGCCGGGTTCTCTCGCGAAGACGGCAACTATCTGCTGGGTATTCCTGATCGACTGCTGTTCGAATTCGACAGCTCCGAATTGTTGGCGGAACGGCGGGCGGCGTTGAGGGAGATGGCGACGGCGCTGTCGGATGTCGGCATTCTCGGAGCCCGGATCGAAGGACATACCGATTCTGTCGGAGCCGAAGACTACAATCAGGAACTGTCCTATCGACGGGCCGAAACTGTCATGCGGGCGCTCGCATCCGGTGGGATGGATGCTGGCGCCATGCAGGTTCTCGGGATGGGGGAAACCGATCCCATCGATACCAACGAAACGGAAGCGGGCCGCAGCCAGAACCGCAGGGTTGTTATCATAGTCACCCCCACTGCCGTGCTTCCTGTGTGAAAGAATGCAAAAGCGGCCTGCCCACGCGTTTGCATGTCAGGCACTTGCCAGCGGGGCCGGCGTTCATTAGGGCGAAAGCCAATTCCTAACCCCAATCCAAGAGGGCATAACATGAGCGATACCGCCGACCGCGTGCAGAAGATCGTTGTCGAGCATCTGGGCGTCGAAGCCGACAAGGTCACGCAGGATGCGAGCTTCATCGATGACCTGGGCGCTGACAGCCTCGACATCGTCGAGCTGGTAATGGCATTCGAAGAAGAATTCGGGGTCGAGATCCCGGACGATGCGGCCGAAAAGATCACCACTGTCGGCGACGCGACGAAGTACATCGAAGAACACAAAGGCTAAGCCGGCGGAAGGCCGCTTCCGTTCGCCTGATTCCTGCCCCGCAGCCGCGCAGGCAGGGAACGAGCGAAGGGAAGGGGCAGTTTCCGCATAGCCGGGAACGAGCAGGCTCAGCCCGGACGGGTTGGGCCTGTTGTTCTATCTGGCGGATTTATCGGATATTCGGAGATACAGATGCGCCGTGTGGTCGTTACTGGATTGGGTCTTGTCACCCCGCTTGGCGGTGATGTCGAAACCACCTGGGCCAACCTGATCGAGGGCAAGAGCGGGGCGGGAACCATCACCCGTTTCGATGCGAGCAACCAGAAGTGCACCATCGCCTGCGAGGTGAAGCCCAAGGATCACGCATGGGGTTTCGACCCCGACAAGCGTGTCGATCACAAGGTGCAGCGCCAGGTCGATCCCTTCATCGTCTATGGTATCGATGCCGCTGGTCAGGCGCTGGAAGATGCCGGTCTTGTCGAGATGGACGACGATCTGAAGCTGCGCACGGGCGTTTCGATTGGTTCGGGGATCGGCGGATTGCCGGGAATCGAAAGCGAATCGATCGTCCTGCACGAACGCGGACCTGGCCGGGTCTCCCCTCATTTTGTCCACGGTCGGCTGATCAACCTCATCAGTGGCCAGGTGTCGATCAAGTACGGGCTGATGGGCCCCAACCACGCCGTAGTTACTGCCTGCTCCACCGGCGCTCATTCGATCGGCGATGCCGCGCGGATGATCCGCGATGGCGATGCCGACGTGATGTTGGCGGGCGGTGCGGAATCGACCATCAACCCCCTCGGCGTTGCCGGCTTCGCGCAGGCGCGTGCTCTCAATATGAGCATGAACGACAACCCGGAGAAGGCGAGCCGCCCTTACGACCGTGATCGCGATGGTTTCGTTATGGGCGAGGGGGCCGGCGTGGTCGTGCTCGAAGAATACGAACATGCCAAGGCACGCGGCGCGAAAATTTATGCCGAAGTGGTCGGATACGGTCTTTCGGGTGACGCCTACCACGTGACCGCGCCCCATCCCGAAGGGAAGGGCGCCGAACTGGCCATGCGCATGGCGATCAAGAAGGCGGGGCTGGGCGAAGGCGACATCGATTATGTCAATGCCCACGGAACGTCCACGATGGCCGATACGATTGAACTCGGCGCGGTGAAGCGCGTTCTGGGGGATGATCTTGGCGGTGCCTCGATGTCGAGCACGAAATCGGCCATTGGTCACCTTCTGGGCGGCGCCGGTGCGGTGGAGAGCATTTTCTGTATCCTTGCGATCCGCGATCAGATCGTCCCGCCGACGCTCAATCTAGACAACCCGGACGAGGGCACCGAAGGCGTCGACCTGGTCCCCCACAACGCAAAGAAGCGTGAAGTTTCTGCCGTGCTGAACAACAGTTTCGGTTTCGGCGGTACCAACGCCAGCCTGGTGATGAAGAAGGTCGACTGACATGCGGCGCAAGGGCTGCCTGGCCATCGCGGTGCTTGGCGCCCTTGCGCTGTTGGCTGCCGTGTTCGGGGCCAGGTTCGCCTTCGGCAATGCTCAGGTGGAGGAGGAAACGGCGTTTATCGTTCCCTCCGGCTCGACGCTGACCGCTGTCGCGCACAAGCTGGAAAACGAGGGCCTGATCACTTCGGCGGACGGGTTTCTCCTCCGAGCGAAGCTGTTTGGCGGGTCCGATCCAATCCAGGCGGGGGAATTCCTGCTGCCGGCCGGTATCGGAATGGGCGGCATTCTCGATACTTTCCAGCAAGGCGACGTAATCCGGCGCTTCATCACCATTCCCGAGGGCACCCCCTCGATATTGATCCATGAAAGGCTGATAGCGGAACCGCTTCTGACCGGAGAGATCCCGGTACCGGAAGAAGGGTCGGTGCTGCCCGACACCTACGATTTCGAGCGGGGGGAAGCACGCACCGCGGTGCTGGCGCGAATGCAGGCCGCCATGCGTAACTATCTGGCCGAGGCCTGGCCCCGCAGAGGCCCTGATATTGCGGTCGACACCGTGGAAGAGGCGGTGACGCTGGCTTCGATCGTGGAGAAGGAAACCGCGCTCCCCAGCGAACGCAGGATGGTCGCGGGCCTTTATTCGAACCGGTTGAAGCAGGGCATGTACCTTCAGGCGGACCCGACGATCATATATCCGATAACCCGTGGGAGGCCGCTGGGCCGCAGAATCCGCCAGTCGGAGATCGCGGCGGTCAACGACTACAACACCTATGCCATGGCCGGGCTGCCGAAAGGCCCGATCACCAATCCCGGCCGCGAAAGCATTGCAGCCGTACTCGATCCGGCGACGACCGACGCGCTTTATATGGTGGCGGATGGCACCGGCGGGCACGAGTTCAACGCCGACTACGCCGCGCATCAGGATGCGGTGGACAAGTGGTTCGATCTTCGCCGGAAACGCGGGGAAATGTGACCGGGGCGCTGATCGTGACGGCCGAGCTGCCGCCCGATCTTCACCGTTGGGCGACCCGGCTGCGCAGCACACATTATCCGCCGGATCGCAACGTGCTGGAAGCACACGTCACGCTGTTCCATGCGCTGCCCCCGGGCGCCGAAGCCGAGATGAGCGGACGCCTCGCCAGCATGACGGCGGAATACGCACCGGTTCCGGCACTTCTGGACGGTATTATGTCTTTGGGCGGGGGGACAGCGCTACGCCTGGTCAGCCCCGGTATGCTCATGCTGCGCCGCCAGCTTGCGGAGGAACTGCACGGTCTGCTGTCTGCTCAGGATCAGGCGGAGCCGAGGTTGCACATCACGGTCCAGAACAAGGTTTCGAACCGCGTGGCAAAGGAATTGCAGATGGCGCTGATGGCCCAGATCGAACCGCGCGAATTCCGCTTTACCGGCCTTGCCATGCACCGATATCGCGGTGGTCCGTGGGATCTGGTGCGGCGATGGCCGTTCCGGGGAAAAAGCGAGGTTGACCGGGCCTCAAGCCGGCCCTAAATGCGCCGCCTGTCCTTGCTTCGGCAAGGGCACGCCGAGCTCGCTTCGCGATCGGCAATGCCCATGGGGCGGAGTAGCTCAGGTGGTTAGAGCAGCGGAATCATAATCCGCGTGTCGGGGGTTCAAGTCCCTCCTCCGCTACCATAACGCATTGATAGCCACTGCGCACCGCGTTCAGACGAAGGTCCACGGCGTGAAGGCCGTGATGACGACGAAATGGGCCACGATGGCCCCGAGCAGGATGGCGGCCCAGCGGCGCGATTTGACGAAGGGCATGGCCAGCAGGATCAACGTGCCGAATATATCGGTCAGGTCGACAAGCTGGATCATCCACGCGGGCGCGTCGATCTCACGCTCTTGCGAGAAAACCTTGTATCCAATTTCGACCAGGACCCCGATCGCGATTATGCCGACCCAGATGAAGCGGCGATGTGCCATGTAGTACTCGTCAAAATCGGGCCATGTCTCGGGCTCGTCAGGCCAGAGCGCAGCGCTGATCAGGTAATACCAGCCAATAACGGCGAGCACGCAGACGAGGCTCAACAGGTGGAGTGGGACATTGCCCTGCACCTCGTACATGAACAGCCAGAAGGTGGCTTGGTGGAACAGTACGACCGCTGCGGACAGCGGCACCAGCCAGCCGATCCTCACCTGCTGCATTGAGCTGTTCGTATCTGAATAGCTCGAGGTAGATCGACTATGACGGATGCGGCTACGCAGTTTGAAGGCGCGGACGTAGCCCGCCAGAACCTCGGTCATGGTGAGACCCAAGAGTAACGTAAACAGTTCAAATGTAATATCGAATTCGGTCATACACCCCCGTCGAAGCTGGAGGTTAGGCCTTGCGCGGGCCCAAAGTCCAGCTTCTCGGCAGGAGCGGCCGATTACAATTCGCGTGTCAGGGGCGAACCCCTCCCTCCGCTAACACTGCCAGTATGGCTCGCAGGTTACTTGGGCTTGCCTGCAGGGGCGGGCTTGGGGCCCTTGCCCCGCTTACCGCCCTTGTCGGGGTGCGGGCGGTCCTTGCCCTTGTTTCGTTCGAACTTCTTTCCGCCGGGTCGAGCTTTCGCGCGAGGGCCTCCGCCCTTGTCGTGAGAGTGATGGCGCTTGCGGTTACCTTTCGCGGCATCGCGAGGTCCGGATTCGGACAGCTCAATCGTCACCGGTTCATCATCGTCGTCGCTCAACACCGTTCTTGCAGCGGCGTCGGCGAATTTCTCCGCAATATTGCGCGGAATCTGAAAATAGGTTTCGTCCGGCCCGATACGAATGGCGCCGATTTCGTTTCGCGTGATATGGCCGCGGCGGCAAAGCAGGGGCAGAATCCAGCGGGGATCGGCATTCCGACGACGCCCGATGTCCATGCGAAACCACACCACGTCCTCGAAACCGGGACGGTGGCGTTCCTTCTGCGCCTCTCGCCGGGCTTCGGGGGTGTTGGCGATCAGATCTTCCGGCTCAGGCATCTTCGAGCGATGAGAATGGACGAGCATCGCCGCAATTTCTGCCGGAGACCGCTCGGCCAACAGGCGATCGGCTAGCTCGCGATCGCCGTCGTCGATGTCGACCGGTTCCATCAGTTTTTCCAGCAGCCGATCGCGATCCCGCGATCTGATCGCATCCCTGTCAGGCGCATCAATCCATTCCGCGGCGATCCGGGCGTGGCGCAGCATGGTTTCGACGCGTCTGCGCCGGGAAAATGGGACGATGAGGACCGCCGTCCCCTTTCTTCCGGCGCGTCCGGTGCGTCCGGAGCGGTGTTGCAGGGTCTCTGCGTCGCGGGGTATCTCGACATGGACCACCAGGCTTAGCGACGGCAGGTCAATACCGCGCGCCGCCACGTCAGTCGCAACGCAAACTCGCGCCCGGCGATCGCGCAGTGCCTGAAGCGCCTGGTTTCGTTCCGACTGGGAATGCTCACCCGACAGCGCAACCACGGCAAACCCCCGTTCCCGAAGGGTGGCGTGCAGATGCCGGACCTTTTCGCGGGTAGCGCAAAACAGGATCGCGGTGTCGGCTTCGTGATAGCGCAGGAGATTGACGACAGCGTTTTCGATTTCAGGCGGTGAGACGGTAACCGCCTGATAGGAAATGTCGCCGTGCCCCCGGCTGTCCCCCACCGTCGCGATGCGCAGGGCATCGCGCTGGTAGCGGCGGGCGAGAGCTTCGATCGGGCGCGGCATGGTCGCCGAAAACAGCAATGTCCGCCGCGTTTGCGGCGTGGCATCGAGGATTTCTTCCAGTTCCTCGCGAAAGCCCATGTCCAGCATCTCGTCGGCTTCGTCGAGGACCACGGCGGCTAGTTGGGACAGGTCGAGCGCACCGCGTTCCAGATGATCGCGCAGGCGGCCCGGCGTGCCGACCACGATGGTCGCCCCGGCACGCAATGCGCTGCGTTCCTGCGACGGGTTCATCCCGCCCACGCAGGTCGCGATCCGGGCGCCAGTCTTTCCGTACAGCCACGCGAGCTCGCGACTGACCTGCAATGCCAGTTCCCTGGTTGGTGCGATCACCAGAGCAAGCGGGGCGCTGGCGGGAGGGACGAGATCGTTCGTGCCGAGCAGTTCGGCCGCCATCGCGAGTCCGAAAGCGATGGTCTTGCCCGAACCAGTCTGGGCCGAGACGACGAGGTCCCGTCCGTGGGCTTCCGGTTGGAGAACTTCGGCCTGTACCGGAGTGGCGGTTTCATATCCGCGTTCTTGAAGAGCGGATTCGAGGCTTGGGGGGAGATCAGGAAATGTCATGGCACCGGCTTGTATGAAGAGGGGGCACGCAGAAGCGCTGCAATGGCAGGATTGCGCCTGAAATTGGGGAGAAACGCAAATCGCCTGCGTGTTTCACTGCGCCCCATAGGCCCACACACGGCGTTTGGCTTCCCAAAAATGCGATAAGGTCTGCGGACGGTGGGATTCTCCTCCGAGCCGGGGGTGGTTCGGGGGCGAGATCGGGCCAGATTTCAGCCGCATCGACTGCCGGACTTATGGGCACAAGCAATCGTATTCGGGTTTGACGCGCGAGTTCGCTCGATTAAGACCCGAGGCGGATGGACGGTGCACTCGAACTTTCCCCTCCGCCTCCGCTCGCGCGGTTGATGGAAGAGCGCGTTCTTGCGCTGTTTCTCGATTTCGATGGCACTCTGGTCGACATCGCGCCTGCGCCTGATGAAATCGTCGTACCAGCCCGGCTGGCTGAGCGTTTGCGCACGTTGTCGCGCCGACTGGATGGCCGACTGGCCTTGATCACGGGCAGATCGCTTGAAGACCTTGCCGGGCATTGCCCGATCGAGGGCATCGCCTGCGCCGGCTCGCACGGAGCGGCCCGGCGCGACGCGATGGGGCAGGCGCTGGGGGATGCTGCGCGGCCGCTGCCCGATGGCGTGTTCGACACTTTGCACGATGGCGCTCGCGATCTCGGCGTCGCTCTCGAAGCGAAAACCCATGGCGCGGCGCTACATTTCCGGGCCGATCCGGGGAAGGCGGAACAGGCACGAGCCTTTGCCGCTGAGGTCGCCAGCCAACACGCGCTGGCGGTCAAGCGGGGCAAGGGCGTGGTCGAGATTACCCAGGCAGGGGCCGACAAGGGCGGCGCCGTGCGCGAATTCATGCGACATGCGCCCTTTGTCGACACAATCCCCGTCTTTATCGGCGATGACGTTACCGATGAAGACGGGATGGCCGCCTGTAATGATGCCGGTGGTTTCGGCATTCTTGTTGGCGATCGTTCGCCCACCGTCGCGCAGTTCCGACTGTCCGATGTTCCTTCCGTTTATGAATGGTTGAGCCTTTGACACCTCCCGATCAATCCTCGCTCGAACTCTGGCCCGTCGGCAATTGCCAGGTAAGCGGATTGATCGACCGGCGCGGGGCGCTGGTGTGGGGCTGTGTGCCCCGGGTGGACGGCGACCCGATATTCAACTCGCTGATGAACGGTGATCGCCATGATCTGGGCGAGTGGCGTTTCGAGCTGGAGGGGCAGGTCGCTGCAACCCAGCAGTACGAGCGCAACACGCCGATACTGGTCACCCGACTGGAGGCCGAAGACGGCAGCGCGGTTGAAATCCGCGATTTCTGCCCTCGCTTCGAACGATCGGGTCGCATGTATCGCCCGGTGGCCTGGGTGCGGATCGTCCGGCCGGTTGCCGGCGCGCCGCGGATGAAAGTCGTCCTGCGGCCGACGCGCGGCTATGGTCAGCACGTTGCGGAAACGACCAATGGAACCAACCACATCCGCTATCTGGTCGGCGCGCAGGCAATCCGGCTCAGCACCGATGCCCCGATCGGGCACGTGCTGTCCGCCCGGGTATTCCGCGTCGAAAGCGACCAGCATTTCTTTCTCGGCCCCGACGAGCCGTTTTCAGGCAACCTGCGTGCCGAAGTGCGCCAGATGGTCGAACAGACGCGCAAGTACTGGAAGCTGTGGGTGCGCGGCCTGCACATCCCGCTGGAATGGCAGGACGACGTCATCCGCTGCGCCATCGCGCTGAAGCTGTGCCAGCATGAAGAAACAGGGGCTATCGTCGCCGCGCTGACCACGTCGATACCGGAAGCGCCGCATAGCGAGCGGAATTGGGATTACCGATTCTGCTGGATTCGCGATTCGTATTTCACAGTGCAGGCGCTGAACCGGATCGGTGCGCTCGACGTGCTGGAGAAATACCTCGCCTATCTGCGCAACATCATCGATTCCGCGCAGGGCGGGCAGATTCAGCCGCTCTATTCGGTGATGGGCGACAGCGAACTGGATGAAACGACTGCCGCGCACCTCGCCGGGTATCGCGGCATGGGGCCCGTGCGGGTCGGCAACGCCGCATACTATCAGGTTCAGCACGACTGCTACGGCCAGATCGTCATGCCCACCGTGCAGGCGTTTTTCGACAGACGATTGCTGCGGATGGCCGACGATCGGGATTTCGCGAGCCTCGAAAAGGTCGGAGAAATGGCCTGGAAGATGCACGACCAGCCCGATGCGGGATTGTGGGAATTCCGCACGCGGCAAGAAGTGCACACATATTCCGCCGTGATGTGCTGGGCGGCCTGCGATCGCCTGGCGAACGTGGCGGCGCATCTGGGCAAGGAAGATCGCCTCAAACTCTGGCGCGAGCGGGCCGAGGCAATCCGCGAGAAGATCGAGCGGGAAGCCTGGGTGGAAGACGGCGATGCGGGCCATTTCGGTGCCAGCTTCGAGAGCGACTATCTCGACGCCAGCCTGCTGCAGATGGTCGAACTGCGGTTCCTGCAGCCCGACGATCCGCGTTTCCAGAGCACTTTTGCCGCCGTGGAAAAGGCGCTGCGCCGCGGCGAGCATATGCTGCGGTATGACAGCGAAGACGATTTCGGATTGCCCGAAACGGCGTTCAACGTTTGCACGTTCTGGCTGATCGAGGCGCTGCACATGGCCGGTCGGGACGAAGAGGCGCGGGCGCTGTTCGACACGATGCTGGCCCACCGAACGGCATCGGGGATGCTGTCGGAGGATATCGATTTCGATAGCGGCGAATTGTGGGGGAACTTCCCCCAGACCTACTCGCTTGTAGGGATAATCAATTGCGCCGGTCTGTTGTCCAAACCATGGAGCGAAGTCCGATAAGCCGTCTAGTCGTCATCTCGAACCGCGTTGCAGTCCCCAAGGCGCGTGGAGCGGCCGGTGCCCAGGGCGGGCTTGCCGGCGCACTCAACGCCGCGCTGAAGAAGCACGGAGGCATCTGGTTCGGCTGGTCGGGGCAGGAATGCGATGCCTTCACCGGCAACATCAATCTCCAGCGGCATGATGGCGTGACCACTGCCACGATTGACCTCGGCCACCAGGATATCGAGGAATATTACAACGGATATGCCAATTCGACCCTTTGGCCCCTGTTCCACTTCCGGCTCGACCTGACCGAGTACGAGCGGGAGACGGGCAAGGGGTACGAACGGGTCAACGAACGTTTTGCCGACAGCGTTGCCCCGCTGGTCAACGGCGACGACTTGGTCTGGGTTCACGATTACCATCTTCTGCCGCTGGGATCGCGCTTGCGCGAGCGTGGGCTGTCGAACCGGATGGGGTTCTTCCTCCACACACCGTGGCCGCCCACTCGCCTGTTCGTTTCGCTCCCTTATCACGAGCGTCTGGTTCGAACGATGCTGGAATACGATCTGATCGGCTTCCAGACCGACGAATGGCTTGAAAGCTTCTGCCACTATTGCCGGAAAGAACTGGGCGCGGATATCGACGAGGAAAGCGGGCGCATCGCTTATGATGGGCGGGTAACGTATGCGCGCGCCTACCCCATCGGCATAGATTACGAACATCTGATGGATCAGGCCGAAACCGGTGAAGCGCGGCAAGCCGGGCAGCGCCTGCTGTCCAGTACGCGTCGGCGCAAGGCGATGATCGGGGTCGACCGGCTCGATTACTCCAAGGGATTGCCCGAACGTCTCGACGGAATCGCGCGCTATTTCGACAATCACCCTGAACGGGTTCGCGATGTCGTGTTTATTCAGATCGCGCCGCCCAGCCGCGAAGATGTGCAATCCTATCAGCGCATTCGCGCGACGCTGGAACAGAAGGCCGGACAGATAAACGGGGCGCGTTCGGAAGTTGACGTGGTGCCGATCCGTTATGTCAACAAGGGCCATTCCCTGGCCGAACTGTGCGGCTTCTATCGCGCCGCCAAGATCGGGCTGGTCACGCCGTTGCGCGACGGGATGAACCTGGTGGCCAAGGAATACGTTGCCGCGCAGGACCCGGAAGATCCCGGCGTTCTCATCCTCTCCCGCTTTGCAGGTGCTGCGCGCCAGCTTACCGATGCGGTTCTGGTCAATCCGCACAGCCCCGACGATCTGGCACAAGCGATCGACGAGGCGCTGTGTATGCCGCTGGAAGAGCGCAAGCGGCGCTGGGAAGCGATGATCCAGACCGTGCGTGACGACAATGTACAGCGCTGGACGGAGAGCTTCACCAGCGATCTGGCGTCGGTGAAACAGAACGATTGACCGCGTTCCGGGCTGGCGCTTGTGCCCGGCGCAGCCGCATGGCAGGGCGCGGCCATGGATCGAGATCGCGTCATCCCCCTGGAAGGGATTCACAACTTCCGCGACTATGGCGGATACCCGGTCGCCGGCGGCGGGCGGATGAAGCGCAGCCTGGTATTCCGATCCGGCCAACATGCAGAAGCAAGCGATGCCGATCTGGCAGTTATCGACAAGCTCGCCCTGCGCCACGTGATCGATTTTCGCGGGGTCAGCGAGCGGACAAACTACCCATGTCGCCGCGGCGAAGGCTTTTGCGCGCAGGTCGTCGCTTTCGAGGGCGAAACGGCCAATCTCGCCCCGCACATGGAGGCGGCCGACGGTGTTCTGACGTTCGACGGCGCCCATCGCGCGATGGAGCGCATTTATCGCAATCTGCCGACGCGGGAGCCTGTCCTGTGGGTTATGCGGCAGTACTTCGCGACCCTCGCACAAGGGGAGGGGGCAAGTCTCGTTCACTGTCTGGCCGGCAAGGATCGCACCGGGATGGCAGTGGCTCTCCTGCACCATGCGCTGGGGGTTCATCCCGACGATGCGATGGAGGATTTTCTCCTCACCAACACCGCGGGCAATATCGAGGCGCGCGTTGCCGCGGGTGGGAACGCCATTCGCGCCAAGTACGGCGCGGTGGATGACGATACGATCCGCGTTCTGATGGGCGTCGACCCGCGCTATCTTCATGCCATGCGCGAAGCTGTGGAGGAAACGCACGGTTCGCTCGACGTATTCCTTGCCGACGTGCTGGGGGTCGACGACGCGCGGCGCGAGGCGCTGCGCTTGCATTTGACGGAAGCGTGACCCACTTCTCTGTCCGTCTCAACCACACGGAAGGTCCCGATGGCTACCCACCGCACCAAGATGCTTATCATAGGTTCCGGCCCGGCAGGGCTCTCCGCGGCGATATATGGCGCGCGCGCAATGATGGAGCCGATCGTGGTGCAGGGCCTTCAGCCCGGCGGGCAGTTGACCATCACGACCGATGTGGAGAACTATCCGGGGTTCAAGGATGTGGTGCAGGGCCCCTGGCTGATGCAGGAGATGCAGGCTCAGGCCGAACATGTCGGCACCCGGATGATGTGGGATACGATCGTATCGGTCGATGTCGAAAACGGTTCGCCCTTCCGCGCGGTCGGTGACAGCGGCGACGAGTATATCGGTGAGACGCTGGTGATCGCCACCGGCGCCTCGGCGAAGTGGCTTGGGGCGCCTGGAGAGCAGGAGCTTGGCGGCAAGGGCGTGTCCGCCTGCGCCACGTGCGACGGATTCTTCTATCGCGGCAAGAAGGTCGCCGTGATCGGCGGGGGCAATACCGCGGTCGAGGAAGCGCTCTACCTCACCAACCATTCGGACGACGTGACGCTGATCCACCGCCGCGACGAATTGCGTGCCGAGAAGATCCTGCAGGAACGCCTGTTCAAGTCGGACAAGATTTCCACCTTGTGGAACAAGACGGTCGAAAGCTTCGAAGGCGACCCTGCTGCCGGTGGGCTGACGCATCTGGTCCTGCGCGACACGGTAACGGGGGAAACGTCTCGGCTGGACGTCGACGGTGCCTTCGTCGCCATCGGCCATGCGCCGGCGACCGATTTGTTCAAGGGCAAGCTGGAAATGGACGAGAGCGGATATCTGATCGTCGAGCCGGGCTCCCCGAAAACGGCCGTGCCGGGGGTGTTTGCCTGCGGTGACGTGATGGATCACGTCTACCGCCAGGCAGTCACCGCGGCGGGCACCGGGTGTATGGCTGCGCTCGACGCAGAGCGATTCCTGGCAACGCTCGAATTTGCGAAGAGCGAAGCCGAAGCCGAAGCGGCAGAATAAGGGCTAGCCCGGCCGCCGCGCGGCCGGGTCCCTCAGGCCATCTCAAAAACCGCCATGCCCGCGTGGATGATGAGGGCGATCAGCACCAGGCTCGACAGTGCGAACAGCACGAACCGCACCATAACCTTGTTGGCGGTTACCTGAACCAGCGAGTGGATCACGCGCAGTCCGACATAGATCCACGCGATCAGCGCGTTCATCCCGTCGCCTTGCCCGATCAGCGCCAGCACCAGACCGACTGCGTAGAACAGGGTCGGCGCCTCGTGCAGGTGATTGTAGTTGTGGGCTTTCCACTGCACCTTGTCGGGCACGACACCGTCCAGATCCTTGCCCGTTCCGCCAGTCAGGTTCGCGGTGTCGATCTTCGCCCGGCTCATCGCCGGGATTCGCGTGACATACATCCACAGCCACATGACCATGGTCCACGCCATCAGCGCCACCAGGGGCTGGAGTATCGTCATTCCAATCATCAGGTCACTCCGAAATCAATAATTCAATGCCAGCGCCACGGCGCGCACGGTCAGAACCATGAGGCAGACCGTCGACAGAAGAAAGAGCAGGAAGCGCACGGAAACCCGGTTCACCGTCGCCTGCCAGATGGAATGGATCACCCGGATCGCGACGTAGGCCCAGGCGAAGGCGACGTCGTGCGCCTGCGGGCCCAGGATCGCGAGAATCACGACGATGGCATAAAACAGCGTCGGCTGTTCGTGCAGATGGGTGTAATTGTGCGATTTCCAGTTGATCCGGTCTTCGATCACCCCTTCCAGATCCTGTCCGCGGCCGCCGGGTCTGGCGTTTCCCATTCCGCCGAGATTCTTCAGCGCGGGCAGCCGGGTCATGGCCATCCAGACCAGCATGACGAGGGTCCACGCCACCAGCACGGCGGCGGGCGCTAGTATTTGTGCCTGCATTGAAGAACCCCTCCCTGTATTCCCGCGCGGAGATTGCGCTGGCGCCCACTCGTTGTCAAACCTCCCGCGCGCCTAGCGTGAGATGCTGGCAGTAACCGAAACGACCGCGGCGGTGGCGGCATGACAATCCGCGATTTGCCGCGATCCGGCCCCCCATGTCAGCCAGGCGGGTTCTCGGTTCGACATGAAACCGGGCCAGCCAGGCCCGCAGGCCACGCGCAAGCGGCGAGGGCAGACCTTCCAGATCGCCGAAATCGACCACGTGCAGCCGCCCCTCCGGTGCAAGCAGGTCCGCTGCGTGGTCCAGTGCCCCCTCCCAGTCGGGGATCATCGACAGCGAGTACGACAGGAACACGCGATCGAACTGCACTCTCCCCAATGTCTCCTGGGGGTCGAACCCGCAGGCATCGCCGTCTGCGAGAATGGCCTGTTCGCCCAGTGCCGCCTTGGCGGAGCGGAGCATTTCTTGCGAGATGTCGATCCCGTACAGCCGGATGCCGGGCCATCGTCGCTTTGCCTGGGCGAGGTTTCTCCCCGTGCCGCAGGCGATTTCCAGCACGGTGTCGCCAGGCTGGCAATCGAGATCGGCGATGAGCCGGTCGCGCCCCAGCAGATAGTACTTGCGCGTCAGGTCGTAGATGTGCCGCTGCCCACGATAGACCCGGTCCATCAACTCTGCGTGATTGCCCGGCTCTGGCCGGGACAGATGCCGTTCCATCAGGCCAGCTCGTAGAGGTGGACACCGCCGTAGATCGATGACCTGTCGCGCGCGGTGAGATCGGCCGACTGTTCCTCGCGGTAAGTCCAGCGGTCAAGCAGATCGGGCGCGAGGCGGCCGGGCAGCAGGCTCGGTTCGGCGGCTGTGCGGAAGAGGACGCGGGCGCCCGGCCGCGCCGTGCGGGTGATCTGCGCCCAGAGCGTGTTGAGCTGCGCGTCGTCCATCCAGTCCTGCGCGTCGAGCAGAACATAGCGATCGTGGCTGGTGGCGTCGGCATCGCCGAGATAGTGGACCATGTTCGCGTTGCGCACGTCGAGCCGGTCGATGCGTTCGCGCATCCGTTCCCAGTTGGCGCGTTGGAGATAGGGGGGCAGGGCCGCTTCCGGCCGGCGGTCGTAGCGACGACCGAATGCCTGCCAGGCGAAGTAGTTGTCCGCCACCGCGAAGCCGCAGGCCAGCTTTTCCAGCCGCCGCCGCAGGACCACGGCCATTCTTTCATCCCCGGCGAGCGCGGCGTACTGGGCCGGCGGAATGCCCAGTCCGAACAGCGAGGCCGGATGATCGGTGAGCCAGCGGACGAAGCGCCGGTCGAACACCGGGGCCAGTTCGCGCTCGAACACCTCGCGCTGTTCCTCCAGCGTGGTCGCCGCGAGAACGCGTGACAGGTCGATGCGGTAAAGGCGGGCGAACAGGTGGGCCATGCCGATGAAGCCGCCCAGCAACCCCTGGCGATAGATGCCCCGCGTGAAGTGGGTGATCCGCCGTCGACCCGTAACATCCCGGCTTTCCCAGTACTTGCGGCTCTCCGCATCGAGGTGCGGGGCAATGAGGGTATCGTAGATCTCGCGGTTTTCCTTGTGATCCGCCTCCGCGAAGAAGCGGCGGAACCGGTCGTAAGTCGGCAGGTGGCGGATCGCCGCGATCTTGAGCTGGCCCAGCGCCACATGCGCGCGGTTGAGATCCACCGCGACCACTTGCGCGGGGTCGGCGGTGAGATAGGACAGCGCATTGCAACTGCCGCTTGCGATGCACAGCACCCGGCTGTCGCGTTCGATCGCCAGCCCTTCCATGTCGACCAGCGGGTCTTCCCAGATCTGGGCATAGACCAGCCCCTTGAAGGCGAAGGCGAAGGCCCGGTCGAGCAGCTTTTCACCCGGCTTCGCCGTCTTGCGCACCACTGCATCGTCGATGATGCGCTTTGCCTGTACCGTCATGTGTTCGCTTCCCGCTGGTGATATCGGGTCGCGACTACGCCGCTTGCATGTCCGCCGTGTGACTGTTTCCCCGGTCAGCCGCTACCCGGCGGCGAGCGTTTCAGCGAACCGCTGCGGATCGCAATTGCCGCCCGTCAGCACCACCACGGTGCCATCGTCGACCGGCACTTTGCCGGCCAGAACCGCTGCCAGCGCCGCCGCGCCGCCCGGTTCGACCACCAGGCGCAGGCGCGCGAAGGCAAAGCGTTGAGCGGCGCGCACTTCCTCGTCGCTCACTGCCACGCCCGGCTCGCTGCGTCCGTTCAACACCGAAAGGTTGATCGGCGCCGTCGCCGTAGGCTGCAGGGCATCGCAGATCGTTTTCGGGGCATCCTCCCCGGCGCGCACGATCCTACCCGCAACAAGGCTGCGCCCGACCATGTCCCACCCTTCGGGCTCGACCGGGTGAATCCGCGACTGCGGGCAGGCGAGCGCCAGCCCCGCGCTCAGGCCGCCGCCGCCGCAGGGCGCGACAATGCGTGACGGTGCGCGCCCGAGCTGTTCTGCAATCTCGATCCCCGCGCTGCCTTGCCCTTCGATCACCCACGGATCGGCAAAGGCATGGACCAGAACCGCGCCGCGCCGCTCCACCTCGCGCGCGGCAACGGCGTCGCGATCTTCACCCGGCCTTTCGTAGAGTACGATCTCCGCGCCCAGCGCGCGGGTGGCGTCCAGCTTCACCTGCGGCGCGTCGCGCGGCATCACGATCGTTGCGGCGATACCCAGCCGCCGCGCGGCCCAGGCCACGCCCTGGGCGTGGTTGCCGCTCGACACCGCGACGACACCGCGGGCCCGGTCGCTTTCATCCAGCGCGCTGAGGCGATGCCATGCGCCCCGGATCTTGAAGGCGCCGACCGGCTGCAGCATCTCCGCCTTGGCCCAGATGCGCGTGCCCGAAACCTCGACCGGCAGCAGAGGGGTCGGGGGAAGGATCGCGGCAACAGCCTCCGCCGCGCGCAGAACCCCTTCGCGAGTTGGCGCATGATCCGGGCTGCGATTCGGGTCGGAGGCAGGGGGCTGGGCGTTCACTGGACAGGTATCCTCGCACGAGACATGGACCGCATGTTACACAGTCCTGGAGAAGAAAAATCGGCCGCCGTGCAGGCCCGAAAATTCGCACCGAATTGAAGAGGGCTGCGATGGCGGGCATGGCGGCGGGGGCAGGGCATGGCCCCTGCAATGCCGAACGATGCGCGTGTAGGAAACCGTTTTTCGGATCGTATTGCGATGGCGGTGCATTTCCCTATGTGAGCGGGCATTATCCATGAGCCGGCGTGAAGGTTCATCAGAAACAAGGGTTGGAGCAGCTATGTCGAAAGTGCTGGTAATCGGGGCAGGCGGGGTCAGTTCGGTCTGCGTTCACAAGATGGCGATGAATCCCGACATCTTCAGCCAGATCCATCTCGCCAGCCGCACGAAGTCCAAGTGCGATGCGATCGCCGAATCGGTCCGGCAACGCACGGGCCAGGAAGTCGCGACTTACGAAATCGACGCGGAAGAGGTGCCCGCGATGGTCAACCTGATCCGCAAGCTCGGGCCGAGCCTGGTCGTCAATCTTGCCCTGCCGTATCAGGATCTGCCGATCATGGATGCCTGCCTGGAAGCGGGTGTCGATTATCTCGACACCGCGAATTACGAACCGAAGGACGAGGCGAAGTTCGAATACAAGTGGCAGTGGGCCTATCACGACCGGTTCAGGGAAGCCGGCATCCTGGCCCTGCTGGGGAGCGGTTTCGATCCCGGCGTGACCAGCGTGTTCACGATGTGGCTGAAGAAACACAAGCTGAAGACGATCCGCCAGCTCGACATTCTCGACTGCAACGGCGGCGATCACGGCCAGCATTTCGCCACCAACTTCAATCCCGAAATCAACATCCGCGAAGTGACCGCCCCGGCCCGCCACTGGGAAAACGGCAAGTGGGTCGAAAGCCCGGCAATGGGCGAGAAGGTGGAATTCCAGTTCGAGGGCGTCGGCTCCAAGAACATGTACATGATGTATCACGAGGAGCTGGAGAGCCTGGCGAAGTTCAATCCCGAGCTTGAACGCGCGCGGTTCTGGATGACCTTCGGCGACGAATATATCAAACACCTGACCGTGCTGCAGAACGTGGGCATGACGCGGATCGACCCGGTCAAGTATCAGGGGCGCGATATCATCCCGCTGCAGTTTCTCGCCGCCGTGCTGCCCCAGCCCGAAACCCTGGGCGAAACGACCAAGGGCAAGACCAACATCGGCGTGATCGCGACTGGCGAAGCGCTCGATGGTTCGGGCGAAAAGACGTTCTACATCAACAATATCTGCGACCACGAGGACGCTTACGAAGAAACCGGCAACCAGGCCGTCAGCTATACCACCGGCGTCCCCGCAATGGTCGGTTCCGCAATGGTGCTGCAGCGCAAGTGGGCCGGCGACGGCGTGTTCAACATGGAAGAATTCGACCCCGATCCCTTCCTGGAAATGCTGGGCGAACAGGGCCTGCCGTGGAACGTGAAGGAACTCGACGGACCGGTGGACTTCTGAACGCATTCGTTTCGCCTGGAGAGTTGACGGGGCGGCACCTACGCTTGGCAAACGCCACGTCTCAACGGTGGACGAAGCGTCCACTCTACGCACCAGCGCGAACCTGATAAGGCTTGAACATGGAAACCAGAGCCGGCGACCCGGGGGCATTTGCCCATTTTGATCTCAATCGTGTCGACAGCCCGGCGTTCGTGGTCGATACGGCCCGCCTGCGTGCGAACCTGCAGGTTCTGGCCGACATTCGCGACGCTGCGGACATCAAGGTGCTCGCGGCGCTCAAGGCGTTTTCGATGTGGTCGGTTGCCCCCATCGTGGGCGAGTATCTCGACGGGGTCTGTACGTCGGGCCTGTGGGAAGCGCGCCTCGCCAGCGAATTCTATGACGGCGAAATCGCGACCTATTCGGCCGCTTACAAGCCGGACGAACTGGAAGAGATCTGCCGGCTTTCCGATCATGTGATCTTCAACACGCCAGGCCAGATGGAACGGGCGGCATTGATCCTCGACCATGCGAGGGCCGGGGGGCAGGGATTCGATGTCGGTCTGCGCATCAATCCGCAGGTCCCGACCGGGGAAGTGCCGCGTTATGACCCGTCCTCTCCCGGCTCGCGGCTCGGTTTTCCGATCGACCAGTTGACGCCGGAGATCATGGACCGGGTCGATGGCATTCATTTCCACAACTTGTGCGAACAGGATTTCGAGCCCTTGCGCCAGACGTGGGACAAAGTGTTCGATGCCATCGAACCGTGGTTCGGCCAGCTCAAGTGGATCAACATGGGCGGCGGGCACCACATCACCCGCGCCGATTACCAGCGCGACGAACTCATCGAATTCCTGCGCGATGCGCGCGAGGATACGGGGGCGGAAATCTTTCTGGAACCGGGTGAGGCGGTGGCGCTCGACGCCGGCATCCTGGTCGGAACGATCCTCGATTCGCACTGGAACGGAATGCCGCTGGCGACACTCGACGTTTCGGCGACGTGCCACATGCCCGACGTCATCGAGGCCCCCTATCGCCCCGCGCTGATGGGCGAGAATGCGGGGAGTGGAGGGGAGGCCATCCGCCTCGGCGGGCCGTCCTGTCTCGCCGGTGACGTTATCGGCGACTACCATTTGCCCGTACCGTGCGAGCCGGGCCAGCGAATCGCCTTTCTCGACCAGGCGCATTATTCGATGGTGAAGACGAACACTTTCAACGGGGTGCAGTTGCCGTCGATCTGGCTTTGGGACAGCGAGAGCGATGCGCTCGAACAGGTGAAGAGCTTCGGTTACGAGGATTTTCGCGATCGGCTCAGCTAGAGAACGGCGACCTGTCGCGATGGGATGATTGTTTGGGGAAACGGGGGGAATTCAATGCGTAATCTGTTCAAGCTGGCCACTGCCGCCGCGTTCGCCGCTGGCGGCCTGTCCCTTGCAGCGCCGGCATCGGCGCAAACATATTCGGCCGGGCGGGTGATCGAGGCGGTGACCACCAGCGATCTCAAGGCGATCGTCACCTCGCTCGATCATGAGGTGGTGGCAGAAGGTGATTACGGAAACGTCAGCATATCGGCGCGGTCCGACACCGGCACCAACTATCTCGTGATCGGCACGGCCTGCAATGTCGGTGATGTGGCCGGGTGCCAGGGCGTCATGCTGCAGGTCCGCTTCGACGCCGATCCCGATATCACCACGGATGCGCTGATTCAGGCCAATCTGACGCAGGCGGCCGTCAACACCTGGCGCGACCCGAGCGGAACGATCGGCGTCACGCGCTACGTCGTGCTCGACCACGGGGTCACGATGGCGAACTTGCGCGAAAACGTGCTGGTTCTCCTCAGCCTGACGCCCAGCGTCGTGCAAACCCTGCTGGGCGAATAGAGAACGTCGGTCGCGCGGGGCGGGGCGCTCCAACCGTCCCGTCGCGCGCCCGCTTCGTCCGACCGGGACTTGCGCCTGAAAGGGCGAGTTTTCACTTGCGGTTCACGCTGCGAGGCTTATAGGCGCACCCCGCTGCCCCAAGGGGACTTCCTGACCGTAAGGCAGCCTCGTTAGAACTTAACCGTTTGGGGGTCCCTTGAGTTGCACATTCATCCTGACGCCCGGTCTGTAGTTCGCGCAATTGCGCCGGACGAACCGGTTATCCTCAATCGCCCGCACGCAGCGGAGCGCGCCGCGCGTTTCTTCGTCGAGAAGTTTCCGGGCAAATCGCTCTATGCGGTGAAGGCCAATCCGTCGCCCGACCTGCTCCAGGTCCTGTGGGCAGGCGGGGTGACGCATTACGACGTCGCCTCGATCGCCGAGGTGCGTCTGGTGCGTTCGGCGCTGCCGCAGGCGACCTTGTGCTTCATGCACCCGGTCAAGACGCCCCGCGCCATTCGGGAAGCCTATTTCGAACACGGCGTGAAGACGTTCAGCCTCGACACGATGGAGGAGCTGGAGAAGATCGTCGCCGCCTGCACGAACGACGCGGGCGAGCCGGCGAAGGATCTGCGCCTTCTGGTGCGGCTGCGCGTCAGCTCGGATTATTCGGAACTCAGCCTGGCGTCGAAGTTCGGCGTCGATCTGGCCGATGCCGCGCCGCTGCTCCAGGCGACCCGTCAGCATAGCGACTGGCTGGGCCTGTGCTTCCATGTCGGGAGCCAGGCGATGACGCCGTTTGCCTATGTCCAGGCGCTGGAGCGGGTTCGCGTGGCCGTGGCCGAGGCAAGCGTGGTGATCGACGTGGTCGACGTGGGCGGCGGGTTCCCGTCGCTCTATCCCGACATGGAGCCGCCGCCGCTGGAGGACTATTTCGAAGTCATCCACCGTCATTTCGAAAACCTACCGATCGCCTATAACGCCGATCTGTGGTGCGAGCCCGGCCGTGCGCTGTGCGCCGAGTATTCCTCGGTCCTCGTGCGGGTGGAGAAGCGCCGCGGGGATGAGCTTTACATCAACGATGGCGCCTATGGCGCGCTGTTCGATGCGGCGCATGTCGACTGGCGGTTTCCCGTCGCCGCGTTGGCGGAGGATCTGCGCGATCCGGTGCAGGATTTCGCGTTCTACGGGCCGACCTGCGACGATGCCGATTACATGAAGGGGCCGTTCGTGCTTCCCGGCGACATCCAGGCGGGCGACTATATCGAAATCGGCATGATCGGCGCCTATGGCGCGGCGATGAAGACCGGTTTCAACGGCTTCGGCAATGCCGAGCAGATCGTCGTGTCGGACGAGCCGATGGCCAGCCTCTATCGCGGCGACCGGGTTATTCCGACCACGGACAATGTGGTCAGCCTGCGCTGATGCAACCGCGCGGCGGGGGCGTGCGTCGTCCCCGCCTCTCAAGCCCTCTCAGACCGCTTCGAAGGCGTATCCGGCCGAACGGACGGTGCGGATGGGGTCGGGCGCGTTCGGCAGCTCCAGCGCCTTGCGCAGCCGCCTGATGTGCACATCGACCGTGCGTAGCTCGATATCGCTGCCGGTGCCCCACACGCCGTCGAGCAACTGGTTGCGGCTGAAGACCCGCCCCGGGCTTTCCATGAAGAATTTCAGCAGCCGGTACTCGGTCGGGCCCATTTGCAGGTTCTGACCGCGCCGGAGGACCTTGTGTGCCACCGGGTCGAGCTTGATATCGCCGACTTCGATCGTCTCGCCGGCAAGGGCAGGGCGGATACGGCGCAGGACGGCGGCGACGCGGGCCAGCAGTTCGCGCGGCGAAAACGGCTTGGTCACATAGTCGTCCGCCCCGGTTTCCAGCCCGCGGATGCGATCGTCCTCCGCCTCGCGCGCGGTCAGCATGATGATCGGGACGTGGGCAGTGGCCTTGTCGCGGCGCAGGCGGCGACAGACCTCGATCCCGCTGGTGCCTTCGATCATCCAGTCCAGGATGACGAGATCGGGCACTTCCTCCGCGGCGAGCACCAGTGCCTCGTCCCCGTCGGCGGTCGCGCGCACGCGATAGCCTTCGTTGGAGAAGCGATACTCGAGCAGTTCCGAGAGCGCGGGGTCGTCTTCGACGAGGAGCAGGGTTGCGGTGGTCATGACGAATTCAAGACACCGCCATTATTTCACTTTGACGACAAGGATGTCATAAATCGTCGTCCACCGGATAGGTTCCGGTGGCGGCGAAGTGCACCATTTCGGCCACGTTGGTCGCATGGTCGCCGATCCGTTCGATATTGCGGGCCACGAACAGCAGCTGCGCCGCGGTGGAAATGGTCGAGGGGTTTTCGACCATGTGGCTGACAAGATTGCGGAAAATCGAATTGTAGAAGTTATCGACCTTGCGATCCGCCGCGATCACTTCGCGGGCGAGCGCGGCGTCGCGCGCGCCATATGCGGTCAGCACGTCGTGAACCATTTCTGCGGCAAGTTCGCCCATCGCTGGCAAGAGCGTCAGCGGTTCGAACCGCTTGCGGTCGGCAATCTCGCGGCTCGCCTTGGCAATGGCCTTGGAATAGTCACCGATTCGCTCGACCACGCCGGCAATCTTGAGTGCGGCAATCACTTCGCGCAGGTCGTCCGCCATCGGGGCGCGCAGGGCGATCACCCGAACGGCAAGCTTGTCGACTTCCGATTCGAGCGCGTCGATCTTCTTGTCACCTTCGATGATCTTCTTCGCCAGGGCATCGTCACCCTTCACGAGGGCATCCATGGCGTTCTGCACCGCGACTTCGGCCAGCCCGCCCATTTCGGCGATCAGCCCGCGCAGGCGGGTGATGTCCTCGTCGAACGCCTTGACTGTATGCTCGGTCATCAACCGTACCTGCCCGTAATATAGTCTTTCGTCCGCTCTTCGAGCGGATTGGTGAATATGTCAGATGTACGGCCGTATTCCACCATGTTTCCGAGGTGGAAGAAGGCCGTGCGCTGCGACACGCGGGCCGCCTGTTGCATCGAGTGCGTGACGATGACGATGGCGTAGCGGCCATTCAGTTCGTCGATCAGTTCCTCGATCTTGGCGGTCGCGATCGGATCGAGCGCGGAGCAGGGTTCGTCCATCAGGATGACTTCGGGATCGACCGCAATCGCGCGGGCAATGCACAGCCGCTGCTGCTGCCCGCCGGAAAGCGCCGTTCCGCTGTCTTCCAGCCTGTCCTTCACCTCGTTCCACAACCCGGCCCGTTGAAGAGAAGTCTCGACGATGGCATCGAGTTCCTGCTTTCCTTCGGCCAGGCCGTGAATACGCGGGCCATAGGCGATGTTTTCGTAAATCGACTTGGGGAACGGGTTGGGTTTCTGG
Source organism: Pelagerythrobacter marensis (assembly GCF_001028625.1). Lineage (NCBI taxonomy): Bacteria > Pseudomonadati > Pseudomonadota > Alphaproteobacteria > Sphingomonadales > Erythrobacteraceae > Pelagerythrobacter > Pelagerythrobacter marensis. The sequence goes on from NZ_CP011805.1 coordinate 817,025, forward strand.
AACACCATCCCAACCCGCGCGCGCAGTTGCACGACATCCATCTTCGAACGGTAGATGTCATCGCCGTCGAGCAGGATCTCCCCTTCGACCCGGGCCGAGGGGATCGTATCGTTCATGCGGTTAAGCGTGCGCAGGAATGTGGATTTGCCGCAGCCCGATGGGCCGATGAAGGCCGTAACGTACTTGGTCGGAATATCGATCGAGACGTTGTCGATCGCCTGCTTGTCGCCATAGAACACGGAAACGTCCCGCGCGCTCATCTTGGCTTCGGTGTCTTCCAGATTGGGATGGACTACGGTCACCACTTTTTCTCAAATTTGTTGCGCAGGTAAATGGCCAGCCCGTTCATTACGAGCAGGAAGAGCAGGAGTACGATAATCGCCGCAGATGTCCGTTCCACGAAACCCCGGTCGATTTCGTCCGACCATAGGAAAATCTGAACGGGAAGGACAGTCGCAGGCGAAGTAAACCCATCGGGCGCACTGGCGACGAAGGCGCGCATCCCGATCATCAGCAGCGGCGCGGTTTCGCCGAGGGCGCGGGCCATGCCGATAATCGTGCCGGTCAGGATGCCGGGCAGGGCGAGCGGCAGGACATGATGGAACACGACCTGCACCGGGGATGCGCCGATGGCCAGCGCGCCGTCGCGGATCGACGGCGGCACGGCCTTGATCGCATTGCGGCCGGAAATGACGATCACCGGCATCGTCATCAGCGCCAGCGTCATGCCGCCGATCAGCGGGGCCGAACGCATCGAGGGGAATATCCACAGAAACACGGCCAGGCCGAGAAGCCCGAAGATGATTGAGGGGACGGCAGCCAGATTGTTGATCGACACTTCGATCAGGTCGGTCCACCGATTCTTGGGCGCGTATTCTTCGAGGTAGAGCGCCGCGAGAACGCCGATGGGGAAGGCGAGGACGAGGGTGACGATCATGGTCAGGATCGAGCCCTTGAGCGCGCCCCAGATGCCGACCTGCTGCGGATCTGTGGCATCCGCGCGGGTCAGGAAGCCGACATCGAACCCGGTGCCGAGCTGCCCTTCCGCCTGGAGCTGCTGCGCGAGCGTTTCCATCTCCGGCGATCCGTCGCCGTTCAGCGCGGCCGCCAGATTGGCGCTGGCAGGAAGATCGAAGACCACGCTGCGATCCAGCAGGGCAGGATCGGCGACGATCGCTGCCCCCACTTCGCGCCAGGCGCCATTGCCCAGTTCCGCCGCGCCTTCGGTGCCCAGTTCCCGCTCTGCGAAGAACTGCACGACCGATGGCAGGCCTGTTTCGAGATTCTGCAAGCCGCCCGGCTGCGACAGGACGGCGGGGTCCCCGGCAATTCCGGCTTCGGTGAAATCGATGGGTACGGTCAGCTCGGCCCGCTGGAAGCCGCCGATCCCATTGATGGTCATCGTGCCGAGCAGAAACGCGAGCACGATGATGGAAAACGCAATCGCGCCGATACCCGCCAGGCGGAAGCGTCGTTCCGCGGCGTAGCGCTTCTTCAGCCGCGCTTCGAAAGCTTCGGTCCGAGTGGGAAGACGCTCACTCATAAGCTTCACGGAACCTCTTGACCACGCGAAGGGCGATGAAATTCAGGCCGAGGGTGACCAGGAACAGCACGAACCCGAGCGCAAAGGCGCTAAGCGTTGCGGGATGGTCGAAGCTTCCTTCCCCGGTCAGCATGGCGACGATCTGCACGGTAACCGTGGTCATCGCCTCCAGCGGATTGGCGCTGAGGTTGGCGGCGGTGGAAGCGGCCATGACCACGATCATCGTTTCGCCGATGGCCCGGCTGATCGCCAGCATCACCCCGGCAACGATGCCGGGAAGGGCGGCCGGCACCAGAACCCGGCGGATCGTTTCCGAAGTGGTCGCCCCCATCGCGAGGCTGCCGTCGCGCATGGCCTGCGGAACGGCGGCAATCGAATCGTCGGCCATCGAAGAGACGAACGGAATGATCATCACACCCATGACGAGACCCGCGGCGAGCGCGCTTTCGCTGGATGGATTGGACATGCCGGCCGCGACCGCCAGATCGCGGATGAAGGGGGCAACGGTAAGCGCAGCGAAATAGCCGTAAACGACGGTGGGGACACCGGCGAGGATTTCCAGCGCCGGTTTGACCCATGCCCGCATTCGCGGATTGGCGTACTGCGTAAGGTAGATCGCGCTCATCAGACCCAGCGGTATGGCCACGATCATGGCGATAATCGCGCCGATGAAGATCGTGCCCCAGAACAGCGGGATCGCGCCGTACCGGCTCGGGTCGGGATTGTCCGGATTGGCCATCGGGTCCGGGCCCCAGTGCAGGCCGAACAGGAAATCGAGCGGATTGACCATGCCGAAAAAGCGGATGGTTTCGAACACCAGGCTGACGAAAATGCCCAGCGTGGTCAGGATCGCGACCAGCGACGCCAGCAGCAGGATGACCATTACCGTGCGTTCGACCCGGGTGCGGGCGGTGAAATCCGGCTTGATCCGCAGGAAGGACCAGACACCGCCAATGAAGCCGAGCGTCAGGGCAACGACGATGCCGATCGTCTGATATCGGCCAATCGCCTCGCGGTAAGGTTCCACCAGCGCGGCCGCATCGGCGTTGAAGACGGCGCGGGCGGCCCCGGTGGCGACCGCACGTGCTTCGGCCAGCATCGATTCGCGCTTGAACCCGAATTCGGGCAGGCCGGCGGCGGCGGGGGAGGCCAGAACGTGCTGGCTGATCAGCTGGGGTGCGATCACGCTCCACGCAGCGATGAAAACGATCATCGGTACGACGATCCACAGCGCGACGTACCATGCGTGATAGCTGGGCAGGGCGGCCAGGCTGCTGGCGCCCATGCTGCGGCGGAAGCTCCATGCGCGAGCGCGTCCGGCAAGCCAGCCTGCCAGTCCGAGCCCGAGCGCGAGCAGTAAGAGGATTGTGAGAGACACGCGGACCGGGACCTAGATCGCCTGAATTACGACGGCCTGTAGATCGTGCGCCGTCCGAGCCGCGGGCGACATGCCCGCTGAAGACGCCCTGTCGAAGTTTTGTGACAAATTCATGACTGCCCCTCCGATGCCGCCTTTCCGTCGTTTTCAACCGCCGGAATGCGCACTGTAACTGTCGTGCCTTGGCCAAGCTTGCTCGTAATGTCGAGCCGCCCACGGTGACGTTCCACGATATGCTTCACGATCGCCAGCCCCAGCCCGGTGCCGCCGGATGCGCGGCTGCGGCCGGGATCGGTGCGATAGAATCGCCGGGTCAGGTGGGGCAAATGCTCGGGCGCAATGCCTTCGCCGCGATCGGCAATCGTCAGCTCCGCCTCACCTTCGGGAAGACGGCGCAGGTTCACGCGAACCTCTTCCCCGGCAGCGCCATATTTGAGAGCATTGTCCACCAGATTGCGGACAAGCTGTTCGATCTGGCGGGGATCGCCCTGGATCGCAATCCCGGTTTCGCAGTCCAGGACGACGCGATCCTGCCGGTCGGGTCCGGCGGCATCGCGGGCCGCGGTTTCCACCAGCTTTCGCAGCGAAAGCTGCTCGTCAGGCAAATCGTGCTTTTCCGCTTCCACATGCGACAGCGACATCAGGTCGTTGACCAGGTTCTGCAATCGCCTGGCTTCGTTGAGCACGGTATCGAGAAACTTCCGGCGCATTTCGGGCGGGGCCTGCCCGCCTTCTTCGCGCAATGTTTCGACGTAGCCGATGATCGACGACAGCGGCGTTCGCAGCTCGTGACTGGCGTTGGCGACGAAATCGGTATGCGCGCGACTGATGTCGGCTTCGGCTGTCTGGTTGAGCAGTTCGATCACGCCCAGGCCATCGGCAAGGCGCTGGAAATTGAGGATCCAGATATCGCGTCGGCGGATCAGGCCCTGAACAACCGCCTGGCCGCTCGCGCCGCGTTCCAGCAGGGAAACCGCCTCGGGATGGCGAAAGGCGACGCGAATATCCTGGCCCAGCACGTGGGCACCCAGAAGATTGCGCGCGGACTTGTTGGCGATGGAGATTCGGCTGTTCTCTGCCACCAGAAGCGGGGTGCCCGCGTGCTCGATGAACTCACCCATATCGTCGCGATTGAAGGTGCCGTTGGTCGTCGGTTCGATCGCTTTGGGAGGGGCGGCGACGGCAAGCCAGAGCGAACCGGCCCAGACGAGAAACACTGCAAAGCCCAGCCACAGGGGCGCACCGGCAAGCCCCATTGCAGCAGAGGCGACGGCCGCGAGCGTCAGGGAGGCGACGGGGAAGGCGCGATCCTGCTCCATTGCGGCGCGGCTTAGCTTCCGAATGTGACATCGGCCAGACGCTATTGGGGCATCCGCCGGATTTTTTTGAACAATCGCACCGGGATGGTGACCCCTACGGGAATCGAACCCGTGTTTCAGCCGTGAGAGGGCCGCGTCCTGACCGCTAGACGAAGGGGCCAGGGCTGTGAGAAGCCATGGCGCACCACTGCGATCTTTGTCGGTGGTGACCCCTACGGGAATCGAACCCGTGTTTCAGCCGTGAAAGGGCCGCGTCCTAACCGCTAGACGAAGGGGCCAAACCGTCAGGTGCCGGTGGCGTGGCGGCGCACTTAGGGGCGCTGTCACGTCCGGTCAACCCTGTCTTGCGATCTGGCCTGTCTTGCGTTCTGAAATCTTCCCCTGGGCATCAATCGGCCCAGGCGGCGTCCTCCAGATGAAGTTCAGCCGCAGGGCGTGCGCCCCAATCGTCGATCTTCGCGCGCCCTGCCAGCCAGAGCCGCCGGCCCCTTGCACCGTGAAGCAGCGACTGGCCGAGATCGCTTTCCGCCATGCGAAACCCGATCGCCTTGAACGATCGCCCGTCGTCGCCCCCGGCGATCAGGCGGACGTGATTGGTGCCGACCACATCAGCCTTGATCAGTCGAACCGGGCCGACCGCGAGCTTGGGCCCAGGCCAGCCGACCCCGAACGGCCCCGCATGCTCCAGCGTTTCGACCAGTTCCGGTGTCAGCCCCCCAGGCGCCAGCGACAGATCGAGCGAGAGCGTCTGCTGGGCGCTGGCCCGTTCAACCGCCCCGGCGAGCCGCGCGTTCAGCCAGTCGGCAAATGCATCGAACTGGTCCGATTCGATCGTCAGCCCGGCCGCCATTGCATGACCGCCCCCGGCCACCAGCAACCCGGCCTCCCGCGCGGCGATAATGGCCGCACCAAGATCGACGCCAGAGATCGACCGGCCCGATCCCTTGCCCTGGCCCTGCGCTTCATCGAGCGCGATCACGATTGCCGGCTTGCCCGTCTTTTCCTTTATCCGCCCGGCCACGATACCGATGACCCCCGGATGCCATCCGGTCCCCGCCAGTACGCAGACAGCGCGATTGTGCTGGCCGGCAAGCTGCGCCTCGGCTGCTTCCTGGACCGCCGCCTCTATCGCGCGACGTTCTTCGTTGAGCGCCGAAAGCTGGGCGGCGATTGCCTGCGCTTCGTGTACGTCTTCGGTCGTCAGCAGGCGGACGCCCAGCGTCGATTCGCCCACGCGGCCGCCGGCGTTGATGCGTGGTCCCAGTGCGAAACCCAGATCGCTGCAGATCGGCGCGCGGGTCAACCGGCTTGCGTCGATCAACGCGGACATGCCGACGTTTTGCCGCTTCGCCATCACCTTCAGCCCTTGCGCCACGAAAGCGCGGTTCAACCCGTGGAGAGCCGCGACATCGGCGACGGTGCCGAGCGCAACGAGATCGAGCAGACCGCGCAGGTCCGGTTCGGGCCGGGCCTCGAAATAGGCGCGTGCGCGCAAGGTACGCACCACTGCCACTGCGAGCAGGAATGCCACGCCGACGGCGGCAAGATGGCCATGCTGCGCCGCAAGGTCGCATTCGTCGAGGCGATTCGGATTCACCAGCGCCGCGGCCTTGGGCAGTTCGGATGAGCACTTGTGGTGATCGACCACGATCACGTCGACGCCGGCATCGTGTGCCATCGCCAGTGCCTCGTGCGCCATCGCCCCGCAATCCACGGTCACGATCAGGCTCGATCCCTGTTCCGCCAGCCGGACAAGCGCTTCGCCGCTCGGGCCGTAACCTTCCAGCAGGCGATCGGGGATGTAATGCCCGGCGTCGTGACCCAGCATCCGCAGGAGGCGAATCAGCAGCGCCGAACTCGTCGCCCCGTCGACATCGTAGTCGCCGTAGATCGTGATTGTTTCCCCGCCGAGCACCGCCTGCGCGATGCGTTCGGCCGCCACCTCCATGTCGCGAAACACCGAAGGGTCGGGCAGGAACGCGCGCAAGGTCGGCGCGCGATGGCGATCCAGATCTTCGCGAACCACGCCGCGCGACAGCAGCAATTGTGCGACGATATCGTCTTCGAGCGCGGCACCATCGCTGCCGAGCGCCATGTTTCCGCCGCGCCAGCGCCATGCCTTGCCCGAAAGCGACCGTTCGATCCCGAAGACGTTGGAAAGCGAGTGCGACGCCATCGCTGTCGTCTAGCCCACCTGGATGCCCGGCGCAAAGCAGGCTGTTTGACAATCGACAGCCGGGTGCGATGTTCGTTCGCGATGAACGATGAACCGCGCAGATTGCTGATTGCCTGGCACAGCCGCACCGGCGCGAGCGAGGCGATGGCGCAGGCCGCCGCCGAAGGTGCGGGGCAGGTTGCGCGGCTGATTCGGGCCGATGAGGTCGTGCCTGGCGATTTGCTGGCAGCTAGCGCCTATCTGTTCGTGTGCCCCGAAAATCTGGCGACCATGAGCGGCGCGATGAAGGAAATGTTCGATCGCTGTTACTACCCCGTCCTCGGCCAGATCGAGGGCCGGCCTTACGCGACGATTATTGCCGCAGGCTCCGATGGGGAGGGGGCGCAGCGGCAGATCGACCGGATCGCCAGGGGGTGGCGTCTGCGCCGGGTGCTTGACCCGGTGATCGAATGTTTCGACGCGCAGACGCCTGAAGCCATTCTGGCGCCGAAGACGGTTTCCTCGCATCGCCGGAAGCGTTGTTTCGAACTGGGCGCCGCGCTGGCCGAAGGGGTTACGCTCGGGGTATTCTGATCTCTGGCCAATCGCCTCCGAATCGGAGGCAAGACCGTGCGGGAACACTCGACGACGCAAACGATTCCATACAAGAGCCGCGCGACGCAGCCGAAGGGACGCCTCATCAACGACCGCTCCGACATTGCCGGAGATAGAACACGCTCCGGCTTGCTGCTGCTGTTTCGGGCCGGCGAGCGTCCCGGCGTTGCCGCGCTTCGCCGTGCGCTCTCTGCTTCGGGACGGGTTGCGATCAGCCATGAATCGGCTCCGCCGCGACCCGCCGCCGGGGACGGCACCGTCTGGGCGGAGCTGCTCGTCGATGGAATGACGTTCGACCTGGACGGGCTGGCCCCGGGTCCCGGCTTCCCGGCAGGAGAACTGCGTCACACGTTCGAAGTGACGGAGGCGCTGATCGCCAACCCGGGTGAGGCGTTGTCGCTTTCCGCCGGCCCCCACATTGCCGGAGCGCGCGCGACGATGCCGGTCGTGCGTGTGCAGATGGCGCTGGGGGCGGAGCTGGTTCGCGCATTCCCGGGTGTCACGGCGGTGGTCTGGTCGCCGGCGCGCAGCGTGATGGGGCGCGCATTCTTCATGTCGCTGGCGGACAAATGGCTGAAGGGCGGGCCGTTCCCGGCGCTCGGCATCACGGCCTTCCGCCGGGCTCTGGATGGGGCAGTGCAATCCGACGGACTTGCCTTCTTCACCGGGCAGGAACTGCATTTCGACGCGACTGCGTTCCCCGATCCGGTGGAAGCGACCCGCATCGGGCTGCGGTTGATCAATGTGCTGATCGATTCTCATGCGCTGGAGCGGCCGATCGAACTGGCCGCGCCCGACGGGGCGATCCTTACGCTGCGGCCATCGCGCAACGGGCGCTTCGTTCGTGTGGGCCGGGGCTGATCCTCTTGCGCGGGGCTGCCGGGCATCGCCGCGCAATATCCTTCGCATCGGTCAATCGCCCGCAGTCGCCCGGCCATGATCCAGCACTGCAGCGCCACCATCTTCTGCCGTGCCAGTTGCGCAGGCTGGCCTGCTTCGAACGCCTGTTTGGCGAATTGGGCGCACGGCGGATCGGGCTGGAGGATTTCCGCCGCAACGGCATGTTGTTGCCGGCACGTGAGCAGGCTGCCCTGCGCCTCGCCTTGCCGCTCCATCGCGGGCCGCATCGAGCCTACAACGAACTGGTTGCCGAGCGAATTGGACAGATCGAGCGGCACTGGTCCAGCGTTCGTGCAGCCTGCCCGGTGCGGGCAGGGGCCGAGGCGCTGATGCGGCTGGACCTGCTCCAGCGCGCGCTGCGGCGGCGCCTGCTGGAGGGGCGACGCCGTCGCCTCGTGCTCAACCGGTACGACCCGGTCGGTGCCGGCCATGATTTCACCGCGATGGACGCGCTGGCCGAAACGCTCTGGCGCGCGACCGATCCTCAGACCGCTTTGGCGGAGAGCGCTTCCTTCGCTGCGTGATACTCGCGCTCCAGCCGGTCGACCCTGTCGGCTACCGTATCGACCGCATCGACCATGCCCACGCCCTGGCCCGATCCCCAGATGTCCTTCCACGCCTTGACCTTCGTGTTCCCGCCGGAACCGAAGTTCATCTTGCTCGGGTCGCTCGTCGGCAGGTCATCGGGATCGAGCCCCGCCGCCTCGATAGATCCGCGCAGGTAATTGCCGTGAACCCCGGTGAAGAGGTTGGTGTAGACGATATCCGCCGCCCGGCTTTCGACGATGCCCTGCTTGTAGCTTTCGTCCGCATTCGCTTCCTTCGTCGCGATCCAGGGCGATCCGATATAGGCGAAATCCGCCCCCATCGCCTGCGCCGCGAGGACCGAACGGCCGTGCGCGATCGAGCCGGACAGGGCGACGAGCCCGTCGAACCACTGGCGGATTTCCTGCATCAGGGCGAAGGGCGACTGCACGCCGGCATGGCCGCCCGCACCGGCAGCGACGGGGATCAGGCCATCGGCCCCTTTCTCGATCGCCTTGCGCGCGAAGCGGTCGTTGATCACGTCGTGCATCGTGATTCCGCCCCAGCCGCGCACCGCGCTGAAGATCTCCTCCCGCGCGCCGAGCGAGGTGATGACCATCGGCACCTGCCACTTGGCGCAGACCTGCATGTCCTCTTCCAGCCGGTCGTTCGACTTGTGAACGATCTGGTTGACCGCGAAGGGGGCGGCCGGGCGGTCGGGATTGTCCCGGTTGTGCGCGGCCAGTTCTTCGGTGATCCGGTGCAGCCATTCGTCGAGCACCCCGGAAGGTCGCGCGTTGAGTGCCGGGAACGAACCGATAATGCCCGCCTTGCACTGGGCGATCACCAGGTCCGGCCCGGAAACGATGAACAGCGGGGAGCCGATCACCGGCAGGCGCAGGCGGTCGAAGGGGGCGGGCAGGGGCATCCATATCTCCGTTGTCGATTGCAACTTGTCACACGCGCTATCGGGCGCGGGGCCGGTTGTCGAGATTGCCGTTACGTAAACGTCAGGCCAGCAGCGCCTCCAGCCCATAGACGCGGGCCGCGGTCCCGGCGAACAGCGCGCGCTTCTCCCCCTCGCTCGCGCCCGATGCCAGCCGCTTGAAGGCGTTCCACAACACCGGATAGCTCGCGCCCCAGCGATCGACCGGATAGTTGCTTTCGAACATCGCCCGCTCCGCCCCGAAGGCTTCGATGCAGGTTTCGACATAGGGCCGCCAGAGGTCGGCCAGGGTCTGTGAATCGCACCCCGCGGCGGGCCCATCGTCCGGCATTGCGCAGAAGGCCATCGCCAGCCCGCCGAGCTTGACGGTGACATTCTCGCATTCGGCCAGGGCGCGGATGTTCGCGCGCCAGCGGTCGAACCGGTCGGGCAGGGTGCCGCGATAGCTGGCGATGCCGAGCGGCGTGCCGCAATGGTCGAGCACGATCGGCTGGTCGGGGAAGGCGCGGGCGAGCGCGATCACGTCGCCGAGCTGGGGTTCGAGCACCCAGGCATCGAACGTCAGCCCGCGGGGGCCGAGTTCGGCAAAGCCTTCGCGGAAGGCGCTGTCGCCATAGAGCCCCTCGGGCGCATGGAATGGCGGGCCGAGCACTTCGGGATCGGCATCCCAAGCCCCGGCGTGGCGAATCCCGGCGAAGCGGGGGGAGGCGGCCTGCAGCGCGTCGAGCACCTCGCCCGCCGCCGCGCCGCGGGTGAGGTCGGCATGGCCGACGATCGCGGCGCAGGGGCGGTATGCGCCATAGGCCCCGCTGGCCCCTTGCGCGGCGACGCCATTGGCGAACTCGACTTCGCCCACCGGCCTGAACGGCTCGCTCCGCCCTGCATCGTAGAACGCGCCGCATTCCATGAACACGGTGGCGATCACCCTGTGGCCGCTCGCGGCATCGGCGTGGAGCTGGTCGAAGGTGTAATAGGCCGCGCCCGCAATCGCCTCCAGGAACGGATGGCGCGGTTCGGGGAAGGCGGGGAGCAGGGGCCGCAAGTCCCACAGGTGGTGGTGCGGATCGATGATCGGCAGGTCGGGTTCGAGAATCGCTTCGCTCATCGCAGCACTCCGTTCGTCGCAGCCAGGGAAGACATGGACCGCATGTTACACTGTCCTGGAGAGAAAAAGTCCGGCCACCGGGAGCGGCCTGAAAGCGGGGCGGGGAGGGGGTGCGGGCGGTCCATCACCGGGATGCTAGCGTCCCCGGGGGCCTGTAGGAAAGAAGCGATTGGCGCAGGGCGGCACGGCTGCCCTGGCCACACCCGTCATGCTGAATTTGTTTCAGCATCCATTGCGCCGCCTCGTGCGGGCGATAGCGGCGGCGCAATGGACCCTGACGCAGGTTCAGGGTGACGGTGAAGCGGGGAAGGGCACGTCGACGCGCCTTCCCCCCTAGCCCGGCTCAGCTCTCGGCTCGTTCGACCGCGCCGTTCGCCGCGCTCAGCACGGCGCGGACGCTGGCGGTGGCGACGTCTTCGTCAATCCCGCAGCCCCAGACACGCGCGCCCGAGGGGAGCGCGCATTCGAGGTATGCGGCGGCGCGCGCGTGGGAGCCGGTGGAAAGCGCGTGTTCGGTATAGTCGCAAACCTCCAGTTCAAGCCCGAAGCTTTCCTTCAGCGTCGCGACGACGGAGGAGATCAGCCCGTTGCCGCGCCCCGACACGCTCTGCACCCGCCCTTCGACCTCGATTGTCCCGGCAAAGACTCGCGTGCCATCGGCGGCGCGGCTTTCCTCGTAATCGACGAGCTGGAAATGCTTGGGCCGCACCTGGACGTGATAAGTGCGCCTGAACACGTCCCAGATATCCGCCGCGTTCAGTTCGCGGCCCATTTCGTCGGCCATGCGCTGCACCTGGCGGGAGAAATCGGCCTGCATCTTCTTGGGCAGTTTCAGACCCTGATCCTGCTCCAGCACCCAGGCGAAGCCGCCCTTGCCGCTTTGCGAATTGACCCGGATGACCGCTTCGTAATTGCGGCCCAGATCGGCCGGGTCGATCGGCAGGTAGGGGACGCGCCAGCGTTCGTCGTTCTGGCGTTCGTGCGCCTCGAACCCTTTCTTGATCGCATCCTGGTGGCTGCCGGAAAAGGCGGTGAAGACCAGCTCGCCGCCATAGGGGTGGCGCTGGTGGACCGGGATCTGGTTGCAGTATTCGACCGTCTCGATCACCCGGTCGATGTCGGAGAAATCGAGCCCCGGATCGACCCCCTGGGTATAAAGGTTGAGCGCGACGGTGACGAGGCAGCAGTTGCCCGTCCGCTCGCCATTGCCGAACAGGCAGCCTTCGACCCGGTCGGCCCCGGCCATCAGGCCCAGTTCCGCCGCCGCGACCCCGGTGCCGCGGTCGTTGTGCGTGTGCAGGCTGATCACCGCGCTTTCGCGGTTGGGCAGGTTGCGGCAGAAATATTCGATCTGGTCGGCGTAGATATTGGCGGTCGCCGCCTCCACCGTCGCCGGCAGGTTCAGGATGATCGGCCGTTCGGGCGTGGGGGCGAGCACTTCCATCACCGCCTCGCAAACCTCGATCGAGAAATCGAGTTCGGCGGTGGAGAAGGTTTCGGGCGAATACTGGAAATGCCAGTCGGTCGCGGGCCGGCTGCCGGCCTCGTCACGCATGATTTTCGCACCCGCAACGGCGATGTCGCGCACTTCGTCGCGGCTCATGCGAAACACGATGTCGCGCCAGGCGGGGCTGACCGCGTTATAGAGGTGGACGATCGCCGCCCGCGCACCATCGAGACTGGCGAAGCTGGTGCGGATCAGATCCTCCCGGCTTTGGGTGAGGACCTGCACGGTCACATCGTCTGGAATACGGCCGGAATGTACCAGCGACTGGATGAAATCGAATTCCGTCGCGCCCGCGCTGGGGAAGCCGACCTCGATCTCCTTCACCCCGATTTCGACCAGCAGGTCGAAGAAACGGTTCTTCTTCACTGCATCCATCGGATCGACGATGGCCTGGTTGCCGTCGCGCAAATCGGTCGAAAGCCAGCGCGGCGGCGCGGTGATCGTGCGGCTGGGCCAGCGCCGTTCGGTCAGCGGGACCTGGGGAAAGGCGGTGTATTTGCGCGAAGGTTCGCGGAGCATGGACATGGGGGTAATTCTCGCAACGGATCGGTCTGCTTCGGATGGGCGGTCGGTCCCTTGGGCGCAACGCGCGCCCGGCGGGCACACGTCAGTTCACGCCCAAGGGCGAATAAGTCGAAGCAGGGGTAGTCCGTTGCGCGTCATACCTGCGGCAATGGGCGAAAATTGCCCGGAAGGCAAGGCGCACCCTCGCTTCGCTGCGCGCATCACTGGTCGCCGCGTTTCTCGAACGCGATGCTGAATTCCAGTTCCACATCGTCGCCGACCATAGGAACGCCGAAGCCGAGGCCGAAATCGGATCGGCTGATCGTGGTGCGGCCTTCGAAGCCCACGGTCTCGTATTCGGTGCGCGGGGCCGCGCCGGCACCGGTGAAGCGGGTTTCCAGCGTGACGGGCATCATCACCCCGTTCAGCGTAAGGTCGCCCGTAACCTGCGCCGTCATTCCGCCGGGGCTGACATTTACCCCGGTCGAAACGAAGCGTGCTGGTGCCGGAGCGGGGCCGAAGAAATCGGGTTCGCCGCCGTCCTTGCCCGGCCGCAGCAGATGGTCGCGCAGGCCGGCGCTGGGCACGGTCACGCTGGCGACGGGGATCGTCACATCCACCGATGCCTGTTCCGGATGGGCGGGATCGAGCGTCAGCGTGCCTTCGACATCGCCGAAGATGCCGAAGTAATCGTTGAAGCCCAGATGATCGACGCGCCACTGGACCATGCTGTGCGCGGCATCGGCCTGATAGGTGCCGCCCGTGATGCGCGTGGGATCGACCCGTCCCGGCGCCTCTGCAGGCATACCCTGCGCGATCAGCGTGCCGGTCGCCGCCAGCCCGAGGGTGGCGGCGCCCATGGCGGCAATTACGGATGATCTGCGCATTTTCCGGTCCCCTTGATTTCCGTGGTATCTCTGGCGGGGGATTCTGCCGTCAGTTCTTCGCCTTGTCGACCAGCTTGTTCTTGCCGATCCACGGCATCATCGCGCGCAGTTTCGATCCGGTCTGTTCGATCGGGTGGGCTTCGGCGGCCTTGCGGGCGGCCTTCAGCTCGGGCTGGCCGGCGCGGTTGTCCAGCACGAAATCCTTGACGAAGCGGCCCGACTGGATGTCGGCCAGAACGCGCTTCATTTCCGCCTTCGTCTCGTCAGTGATGATCCGCGGGCCGGTGGTGATGTCGCCGTATTCGGCGGTGTTGCTGATCGAATAGCGCATGTTGGCGATCCCGCCTTCATAGAGCAGGTCGACGATCAGCTTGGTTTCGTGGAGGCACTCGAAATAGGCCATTTCGGGGGCGTAGCCGGCTTCCACCAGCGTTTCGAACCCGGCCTGGATCAGGTGGGTGATGCCGCCGCACAGCACGGCCTGTTCCCCGAACAGGTCGGTTTCGCACTCTTCCTTGAAATTGGTTTCGATAATGCCGCTGCGTCCGCCACCGACGCCGCTGGCATAGGCGAGCGCGACATCGTGGGCATTGCCGGTCGCGTCCTGGTGCACCGCGATCAGGCAGGGCACGCCGCCGCCGCGCTGGTATTCGCTGCGCACGGTATGGCCGGGGCCCTTGGGCGCGATCATGATCACGTCGATATCGGCGGGCGGTTCGATCAGGCCGAAATGGATGTTGAGCCCGTGGGCGAAGGCGAGCGCGCTGCCCGGCTTCATGTTGCCGGCCAGATCGTTTTCCCAGATCGCGGCCTGGTGTTCATCGGGCGCGAGGACCATCAGGATATCGGCCCATTTGGCCGCTTCGCTGTTGGTCATCACGGTAAAGCCGGCGTCCTGCGCCTTCTTCGCGGTGGCGGAGCCTTCGCGCAGGGCGATTGCCACTTCGCCGACCCCGCTGTCGCGCAGGTTCTGGGCGTGGGCATGCCCCTGGCTGCCATAACCGAGCACGGCGACTTTCTTGCCGTTGATCAGGTTCAGGTCGGCATCGGCGTCGTAATAGACTTTCATCTCTCGTCCTTCACTGTGCAATCGTCATGCTGAACCCGTTTCAGCATCCCTTCCGCCACGCAGATTGCGCTAACGGATAGTCGGGCGCCCAAACAAGTTCAGCGCGACGTGGAATTTCTTGTGTCCGGCCTAGGCTCCCTCGGCCCCGCGCATCATCCCCACGATCCCGGTGCGGCCGACTTCGACCAGACCCAGCTCGCGCATCAGGCCCACGAAGCTGTCGACTTTTTCCGGCGGGCCGGTGATTTCGAAGATGAAGCTGCCGGTCGTGGTGTCCACCGGACGGGCGCGGAAGATGTCGGCCAGGCGCAGCGCCTCGACCCGCTTATCGCCCGTGCCGACGACCTTGACCAGGGCCAGTTCGCGTTCGACGTGCGGGCCTTCCTCCGTCAGGTCCACGACCTTGTGAACCGGCACCAGCCGGCCCAGCTGGGCATGGATCTGGTCGATCACCGCGGGCGGGCCGTTGGTGACGATGGTGATCCGGCTGACGGCGTGGTTCTCGGTAATGTCGGCCACGGTCAGGCTGTCGATGTTGTAACCGCGCGCGGTGAACAATCCGGCAATCTTGGCGAGGATTCCCGCTTCGTTGTCGACCATTATCGCGAGCACGTGGCGCTGCGATTCTTCCTGCTTGATATGCATCTTTGCGGCGCCCCTAGACCAGTGCCTTGGCTTCATCGTTCATCGTCCCGCTGACCATGTCGCCATAGAGCAGCATTTCGGTATGCGCTGCGCCGCTGGGGATCATCGGGAAGCAGTTTGCTTCCTTCGACACCAGGCAATCGACCATGACCGGCCCGTCATGCGCGATCATCGCTTCGATCCCGGCATCCAGCCCGGCCTCATCCTCAATCCGAATGCCCTTCCAGCCGTAAGCTTCGGCCAGCTTGACGAAATCGGGCAGGCTGTCGCTGTACGAATTGGAATAGCGGCTTTCGTACGTCAGTTCCTGCCACTGGCGGACCATGCCCATATATTCGTTGTTGAGGATGAACACCTTGACCGGCAGGCGATACTGGCTGGCGGTCGCCAGTTCCTGAATGTTCATCTGGATCGAGGCTTCGCCCGCGATATCGATCACCAGCGCTTCCGGGTTGCCCAGCTGCGCGCCGATCGCGGCGGGCAGGCCGTACCCCATCGTGCCGAGGCCGCCGCTGGTGAGCCAGCGGTTGGGCGCAGAAAAGCCGAAGTACTGTGCCGCCCACATCTGATGCTGGCCGACTTCGGTGGAAACGATCGGGTTGCGTTCGCGGGTCAGGGCAAACAGCCGCTCTACCGCCTTCTGCGGCATGATCGCGGCGCTGCTGGGCGGATAGGCCAGGCATTCGCAGGCGCGCCAGCCGGCGACCCGCGCCTTCCATTCCCCCAGATCCCGCGCAGTGCGATTGCCCCAAGCGGCGATCATCTGATCGAGCACGTTCGCGCAGTCGCCCAGGATCGCGAGATCGACCGGCACCGTCTTGTTGAACGAACTGCGATCGATATCGATGTGGATCTTCTTCGAATCGGGCGAAAAGGCATCGAGGCGGCCGGTCACGCGATCATCGAAGCGCGCGCCGATGCAGATCATCAGATCGCAGCGGTTCATCGCCATGTTCGCTTCGTATGTGCCGTGCATTCCCAGCATGCCCAGCCAGTCCGGGTGGTCGCAGGGAAAGGCGCCCAGACCCATCAGCGTGCTGGTAACCGGCGCGCCGGTCAGATCCTGCAAGGTGCGCAGCAGCTCGCTCGCCCGTGGGCCGGCGTTGATGACGCCGCCGCCGGTGTAGAAGATCGGGCTTTCCGCCTGGGCAAGCATTTCCACCGCCTGCGCGATCGCCGCGTCGTCGCCATCCATCCGGGGGGCGTAGCGGGTGGAGGGGAGGGCGACTTCGTCCTGTCCCGACCAACTGGCCAGCGCGATCTGCACATCCTTGGGAATGTCCACCACGACCGGCCCTGGCCGACCGGTGGTGGCGATGCGAAACGCCTCCTCGATCGTGGCGCGCAACTGGGTCGGGTCCTTCACCAGATAGTTATGCTTGGTGCAGTGGCGCGTGATGCCGACGGTGTCGGCTTCTTGGAAAGCGTCGGTGCCGATCAGCGCAGTCGGCACCTGTCCGGTGATGACGACCATCGGGATCGAATCCATGAAAGCATCCGCAATGCCGGTGATGGCATTGGTCGCGCCCGGGCCCGAGGTGACGAGAACCACGCCCGGCTTGCCTGTCGAGCGGGCATAGCCTTCCGCGGCATGGGCCGCGCCGGCCTCGTGCCGGACCAGCACGTGGCGAATACGCTCCTCAGCGAAAAGCTCGTCATAGATCGGCAGCACCGCGCCGCCG
Source organism: Pelagerythrobacter marensis (assembly GCF_001028625.1). Classification (NCBI taxonomy): domain Bacteria; kingdom Pseudomonadati; phylum Pseudomonadota; class Alphaproteobacteria; order Sphingomonadales; family Erythrobacteraceae; genus Pelagerythrobacter; species Pelagerythrobacter marensis. The sequence continues at coordinate 833,805 of NZ_CP011805.1, forward strand.
GGATAGCCGAAAACGAATTCGACCCCCTGGCTCGCCAGACATTCGATCAGGATGGATGCGCCGCTGCGCTCCTCCGCCATTGTTCGACCCTTTCGTTCTCACTCATCGACCGCCGGAAAAAGATCGACCCGGCGCGAAGGGGGCGCGCCGGGTCAGACTTCTTCCGATTTCCCATCGCCTATGCGACAGAATATGATATGTCAAGGTCTATTCAGGTAACAATGATGCAAACATTCTGGGTAAATCATCCGAATATGATTCGGTGCGATGCCAATCTTGCGGGGGCTGGCGGCGGAACCAGGTATATTGCCGCTTGGCATATTGCCGCGTTGCCAGCTGGCCGGCGGACATGGCCTCTTCGCGCGTCATCTCGCCCGCAAGCCACGCTGCGATCTCGCGCACCCCGATTGCACGCATGACCGGCAGCTCGGGATTGAGCCTGCGCCCCAGCAGCGCCTCCACTTCCGCCACCGCGCCGCTTCCCAGCATGGCGGCGAAACGCCGGTCGCACCTTTCGTAAAGCCATTGCCGGTCCGGCAGCAGGATCAGGGGATGGAGCGAAACGCGATCGGCGATCCCGCCTTCGCGGTTCGCCTGCCAGTGGGCCAGCGGCTTGCCCGTGGAGAGCGCGACTTCCAGCGCGCGGGCAACGCGTGTCGTGTCGTTCGGGGAAAGCTGCGCCGCGCGTTCGGGGTCGAGGTTCTCCAGCGCCTCGTACGTTTCGCCGACCGCTTTTGCGCGAACTGCCGCGCGAACATCCGGGTCGATCGGCGGCACAGGAGCGATCCCGTCGATCAGGGTGCGCAGATACAGCCCCGTTCCGCCGACCAGCACCGGAACCCCGCCGCGCGCGTGCACCATGGCGATTTCCGCTTTCGCGGCGGCGGCCCAATCGGCGGCGGAGCAGGCCTGCGCCCCGTCCCAGGTGCCGAACAGACGGTGCGGCACGCCCCCGGTTTCTTCTGCGGAAGGGCGGGCGCTGAGCACGTGCAGGTCGCGATAGACTTGCGCGCTATCGGCGTTGATCACGCACGCTTCCTGCCCGCGCGCGATCAGGGATTGCGCCAGCCGCACGGCGAGATCGCTCTTGCCGCTGGCGGTAGGCCCTGCAATGAGCGCGACCGGCGGCGGCCCGTCGCCGTCAAGCGGAGGAATTTGGGTGCTCATTGCCCGGCTGATAGCAGACCCGGCCAAGCTGGAAACACGCCTCGATCGTGCGACTGTCGCGCTGGAAGGGGAGGGGATGCGCGTCGCGCTCGCCCAGATGCTCGATTTTTGCGGCGATGTCCTCCAGATCGGCTTGCCCGAAGGGGACGCCGCCACGCTGCGCGCGGTGCTGGACGAACATTTTTCCCCCGCCGACCTGCTGGTTTCTCAATGCGAAATCGCCGCGCCCGACCTGTTCGTATCCGATATGGATTCGACCATGATCGGGCAGGAATGCATTGACGAACTGGCCGATTTCGCCGGCTTCAAGGATCGAGTCGCACGGATCACCGAACGGGCGATGCAGGGCGAACTCGATTTTGCCGATGCACTGGCCGAACGGGTCGGCCTGCTCGCCGGTTTGAGCGAGGAAGCGATCGAAACCTGCCTTGCCGAACGGATCCGGCCGATGGAGGGCGCCAGGGCACTGGTCGCCACGCTGAAGGCGCGCGGCTGCCGCACCGTCCTGGTTACCGGCGGGTTCCACCATTTCGCCGACCCCGTGGCGGAACAGCTCGGTTTCGATCGCGTCGTGGGCAACCGCCTCGCCGTTGCCGATGGCAAACTGACCGGCGCATTGGCCGGGGCCATCACCGACAGTGGGGTGAAGGAACGGGTCCTGCGGGAGGAGGCGGATCGCCTTGGCCCCGATGCGACCAGCCTGGCCACGGGCGACGGGGCGAACGACATCCCCATGCTGCAGGCGGCGACCTGGGGCCTTGCCTTTCGCGCCAAGCCGAAAGCGCGCGCAGCCGCCGCTGGATGGATCGACCGGGGCGATCTTACCGCCGTGCTCGACCTGTTCGGCATTCCGCGTGACGAATGGGTGAGTGGATAGCCCGCTTGGGCTGGATTTTGCAGGGAATCGCGGTAAGGGCGCAATCTCCCTTTCAATTTGCAACCTACCTGATATATTGACATTCATGTCAGTACAGGATGCGATGCAATGAACCGACCGCAGCCCCATCTCGAACCCGACGCAAGCGGTGCCTGCGCCGCCGACGGAACGCCGTTCCGCAATCCCGCCAGGCCGCGGCCGAAACGCGACGTGCGCAAGGCGCTCCATCACTTCCGCGAGCTGATCAAGGACAAGGAAGACACCGAACAGGTGTTCCACATCTACGATGCGCTTCCGGCAAAGACATTTCTGCCGCGCGCCCGTGCCCTGACCCTGAGTGCGGAAGGCGAGGCGCTGCGCGCCAACGAACCGTTCCTTCCCCCGATCCTCGACGACCACGAGGCTCTGTTGAAGCTTCCGAAGGGTAGCGTTGCCCATGCCTACGTCGATTTCATGCGCAGCGAAGGGCTGAGCGCAGCGGGCCTGGTGGCCGAATCGGAAAAGATGGGGCGGCCAAAGTTTGGCGATCTGATCGAATGGTTCGGCTTTCGTCAGCGCGACACCCACGATCTGATGCATGTTCTGACCGGATACGGGCGCGATGCGCTGGGCGAACAGTGCGTGCTGCTGTTTACCCATGGGCAAAGCCCGAGCCACGGGCACTTGCTGCTCGGCTATGCCGGTGCGCTCAACATCAGGAAGCAGGTGAAGAGCCGGGCCCCGATCTTCCGCGCCGTGCGGGAAGCGCATCGTATCGGCAAGGCATGTCCGCCGATCGTCGCCATGCCGATCCGCGACCTTCTGGCGATGGACCTGGCCGAGGCACGGCGAAAGCTGCGGATTACCGAACCGGCATGGTATCGCCGCTGCCACGCCGTCTGGCGCAGCGAGGGGATTGATCCTTACGACTTGCTCGCCAGCGAACGGACTACCGGGTCGGAGCCTGCCGCCGCCTGACCGGCCTGCTTCAGATCCAGCTGGCGATCGTTTCCAGCGATTTCTTGCGCAGCGCGTGTTCGGGCACGGTCGCATCGGGTGCCGGATGCCCGGCGACCACGATCATCAGCGGCTTTTCATGCGATGGCCTGCCGCATATCTCGCGCAGGAACCCCATTGGCGAAGGGGTGTGCGTCAGCGTGGCCAGACCCGCCTCGTGCAGGGTCGCCAGCAGCATTCCGCAGGCCAGGCCCACGCTTTCGGTGACGTAGTAGTTCGAAGCCTCGCCGTCTTCCTCGATCCCGCCCTTGCGCTGTGCGAAGCAGACGATCAGCCAGGGGGCGATTTCGAGGAACGGCTTGTCGTGGTCGGTCCCCAGCGGGGCGAGGGCGGCGAGCCATTCCTCGCTCGCCCGTTCGGCGTAGAAGGCGCGCTCTTCCTCCTCCGCGGCGAGGCGGATGGCGCGCTTGGCCTCGGGCGAGGAGACAGCGGCGAAATGCCACGGCTGGTGGTTCGCGCCCGATGGTGCGGTGCCGGCGGCGGCGATCGCATGTTCGATCACTTCGCGCGGCACTGGCCTGTCGACGAAGGCGCGGCAGGTGCGGCGGCTGGCAAGCCGTTCGCAGGCCGCGCGGGCCCGGGCGATCCGCTCGTCGTCGCTCATCGCGGGCGGCGCGGGGTAGGGGCGTTCGGTCACCGGTGCGCCCTCGCGGGACGAGCGGCCCACGCGGGGCAGCCGAGTGCCGGGCCGACGATCAGCCTTCCATCCATTCGCGGAAGAAGCTTTCGTGCGCGGCGCGCAGTTCGCTCAGCGGCACCCCGGCAACGCTGTCGCCCCCGACGGTGCCGATCCGGTGCATCGGAATGCCGGCCGCCTGAATGCGGTCGGCCTGGCTGGTCGTGACGAGGTAGCGGCCCTGATCTTCGCCGAAAGCGGTGAAGTGGTCGCCCACCTGTTCCAGCGAGCAGCCGATATTGCCGGCCAGCGCCATTTCGGCCAGCGCGACCAGCAGGCCGCCGTCCGACACGTCGTGAACCGCGCTGACCAGCCCTTCGCCGATCAACCGGCGGACGAATTCGCCGCGCTCGCGTTCCTGCGCCAGGTTCACCGGCGGAGCATCGCCCGCCTCGCGCCCGTGCAGCGTGCGCAGCCAGAGCGACTGGCCGAGGTGGCCGTTATTGTCGCCGATAACGAAGATCGCATCGCCTTCCGCCGCGAAGGCGATCCGCGCCATCCTGGCATAGTCATCCAGCACGCCGACGCCGCCGATCGCCGGGGTCGGCAGGATCGCGCTGCCGCCGCCGGTCGCCTTGCTTTCGTTATAAAGGCTGACGTTGCCGCTCACGATCGGGAAGTCGAGCGCGCGGCAGGCATCGCCCATGCCATCCAGGCAGCCGGTGAACTGGGCCATGATCTCGGGCCGCTGGGGATTGGCGAAGTTGAGGCAATTGGTCACCGCCAGGGGCCGCGCGCCGACTGCGCAGAGATTGCGATAGGCCTCCGCAATCGCCTGCTTCCCGCCTTCGTAGGGATCGGCATAGCAATAGCGCGGCGTGCAGTCGGTCGTCATCGCCAGCGCCTTGCGCATCCCGTGGACCCGGACCACGCCTGCATCGCCGTCGGTCTGGAGCGTGTCGGCGCCGACCTGGCTGTCATACTGCTCCGCAATCCAGCGGCGCGAGGCGAGATCGGGGCTCGCCATCAGCCTGAGCAGGTCCGCGCCCAGATCGGGGCTGTCGGGCACGGTGTCGAGCGGCTCGACTTTGGCCCAGGCCTTGTAATCCTCGCGGCTCATGGCCGGCCGGTCATAGAGCGGCGCATCGGCGGCCAGCGGGCCGAGCGGGATGTCGCACACGACCTTGCCGTCGAATTCCAGCACCATGTGCCGGGTATCGGTAACTTCGCCGATGACCGCGAAATCCAGTTCCCACTTGCGGAAGATTTCCTCCGCCATGGCTTCCTTGCCGGGCTTCAGGACCATGAGCATCCGCTCCTGGCTCTCGCTCAGCATCATTTCGTAGGGGGTCATCCCCTCTTCGCGGCAGGGGACCTTGTTCATGTCCAGCCGGATGCCGGCCTTGCCGTTGGTCGCCATTTCCACGCTGGACGAAGTGAGCCCGGCGGCGCCCATGTCCTGGATCGCGACGATCGCATCGGTCGCCATGAGTTCGAGGCAGGCCTCGATCAGCAGCTTTTCGGTAAAGGGGTCGCCGACCTGGACGGTGGGGCGCTTTTCCTCCGCATCCTCGCCGAAATCGGCGCTCGCCATCGTTGCACCGTGAATGCCGTCGCGCCCGGTCTTGGAACCGACATAGACGATCGGATTGCCCACGCCCGTGGCGGCGGAATAGAAGATCTTGTCGGCATCGGCGACGCCCACGGTCATCGCGTTGACCAGGATATTGCCGTCGTAAGCCGGATGGAAATTGGTTTCCCCGGCCACTGTCGGTACGCCCACGCAGTTACCGTAACCGCCGATTCCCGCGACCACGCCCTGGACGAGGTGCTTCATCTTGGGATGATCGGGCCGGCCGAAACGCAGCGCGTTGAGATTCGCGACCGGGCGCGCACCCATCGTGAACACGTCGCGCAGGATGCCGCCGACGCCGGTGGCCGCGCCCTGGTAAGGCTCGATATAGCTCGGGTGGTTGTGGCTCTCCATCTTGAAGATGGCGGCCTGCCCGTCGCCGATGTCGATAACGCCGGCATTCTCGCCCGGCCCGCAAATGACCCACGGCGCCTCGGTCGGCAGCTTCTTCAGGTGCAGGCGCGAGGATTTGTAGGAGCAATGCTCCGACCACATGACCGAGAATATGCCGAGCTCGACGAGGTTCGGCTCGCGGCCCAGCGCGTGCAGCACGCGCTCGTATTCTTCGGTGTTGAGGCCGTGCTGCTCGACGACTTCGGGGGTGATCGCGGACTCGGGTGTAGCCATGCGCGCGCCCTTACGTTTCAATCCCGGCGAGGGCAACGATCCTTGCGCGATCCGATCATCGGCGCCACGTCGACACGCCCAGCCCGACCTCGCGCAGATGCCACCGCGTTTCGCCCACCCACCACGCGGCCCAGGTCGCCACGGCAAAGGCGGCGAGGGCGAGCAGGTGAAAACCCGCCCCGGCGGATTCGGGCGGGGGACCGAACCAGTTGACGGCCTGCATCGCCAGCAGCAACGCCAGCAATATCATCGGCGGCCCGATCGGCCCGCGGGTCCGGCGCAGATAGAGCGCGAAGGCGCCAACGGTCAGCGCCAGTTCCAGCGGGATGGCGATCTGCGGGTGATCCCACAGGCCCAGCCCCAGTTTCGGTTCCCCTCCCGCAAGCGTCAGATCGGGGCGGTGCACGATCAGGTCGAGCAGCCAGTGCGACAGTACGACGGCGCCCCCGATCAATGCCGTCACTGCATCGCGCCGCCATACCAGCAGGACGAACGCGAACACGACCGCCCACAGCGCAGTGCCCGCCAGGCTGTGAGTATAGGGCATGTAATAGAGATCGAGCGGGTTCATCGCGGTCGCGCCGGGTACGATCCGCAGCTTTTCGATCCCCACGATTGCGAAGACGAAAAATCCCCAGTCGACCAGCTGGGCGGCGACGAACAGGGTCCCCAGCCGCGGGGCCCGCCTGCTGGCGGCACCGGCGATAAAGGCGGCGGCCCAGTGCCCGATGAACATTCAGCAGCGCCCTGCCAGGCGGGCGACGGTGCGCTGTCTCGCACGGGGATACCCCAGGCATGTGACCGCTCTGCCGGTCCGGATCCCCGTCATTCCCGTTCCCCCTTGTCGCTGTCAGCTTGACCAAGCTCCGGGCGGGCGTCAATGCTCTATCGCATGACCAAAGACGCCCCCGATATTGCCAGCATGACCTTCGAAGACGCGCTGAAGGCGCTGGAGGAGATCGTTCGCAAACTGGAAGGTGGCGAGGCGGCACTGGACGAATCGATTGCGCTTTACGAACGCGGCGAACGGCTGCGGCAGCATTGCCAGGCCCGGTTGGATGCGGCGCAGGCCCGGATCGAAAAGATCGTTCAGGGGGCAGATGGTCAGGCCCGCGGCACTGCCCCTTTCGACGCGGCCAGCTGAAATGCAGCTCGTCGACGATCGGACCAATCTTCTGGCCGATGGCCTCGCCCGCATACAGCGCGAAGTCGACGATGCGTTCGACGAGCTGCTGCCGATCCCCGACGATACGCGTGCGCGCCTGGTGGAGGCGATGCGTTATGCCGCGATCGGCGGCGGCAAGCGGGTCCGCCCCCTGCTGCTCGCGGCGACTGCGGGCATGTACGGGGTCGCTCGCGAGACGGCCGTACGGTGCGGCTGTGCGATCGAGGCGATCCATGCCTATTCCCTGATCCACGACGACCTGCCGTGCATGGACGACGACGATCTTCGCCACGGCAAGCCGACGCTGCACCGCCAATTCGATGAAGCGACTGCGGTGCTGGCCGGTGACGCGCTTCATGCCTTTGCCTTCGAAGTGCTTTCGATGCCGGAGACCGTCGGCGAACCCTTCGTGCGTGCCGAGCTGGTCGCAACCCTCGCCACGGCGAGCGGGATGGGCGGCATGGCCGGCGGGCAGATGATGGATATGGCCGCGGCAAGCCAGGATTACGATCTGCACGCCATCACTCGCCTGCAACAGCTCAAGACCGGTGCCCTGCTGTCGGCGGCGGTGGAAATGGGCGCCGTTCTGGGCCGCCTGCCGGGCGATTCGCGCGCGCCCCTGCGCAATTATGCGCGCGACATTGGCCTCGCCTTTCAGATTGCCGACGATCTGCTCGATCACGAAGGGGACGAGCGCAAGGCCGGCAAGGCGCTGCGCAAGGATGTGGAGCAGGGCAAGCAGACTTTCGTGACACTGATGGGCGTGGAAAAGGCACGCCATCAGGCCCATGCGCTGATCGAGCAGGCGATCGGCCACCTCGCCCCCTATGGCACCGAAGCGGACCTGCTGCGCGCGCTGGCGCGATTTATCGTGGAGAGAGACAGGTGAACGCCAAAAGCAACGGTGAGCGCATTGGCGTTTATCCCGGTACGTTCGATCCGATCACGCTGGGCCATGCTGACATTATCCGGCGCGGCAGCAAGCTGGTGGACCGGCTGATTATCGGCGTAACCACCAATCCTTCGAAAAATCCCATGTTCACGCCCGAAGAACGGATGGCGATGGTCCGGCGCGAAGTGGCCGCACTCGGCGTCGAAAACGTGGATGTCGTGGGCTTCAACGCGCTACTGATGAAATTCGCGCGCAAGCAGGGCGCCAATGTTATCGTGCGCGGCCTGCGCGCCGTCGCCGATTTCGAATACGAATACCAGATGGCCGGGATGAACCAGCAGCTCGATGACAGGATCGAAACGGTCTTCCTGATGGCGGACGTGTCGTTGCAGCCGATCGCTTCGAAGCTGGTGAAGGAAATTGCGGTATTCGGCGGCGACATTTCACCTTTCGTCAGCCCCGCTGTGCGCGATGAAGTTGTCGCGCGCGTCGACGAAGTGGGCCGCAGGGGAGACTATTGATCCCGCGCAGCGCCTGTCGCATCATTCATTGAACCGACAGACCCCCGCCGCTAGACGCTGGCGGCTGATTTTCTATTTCGACGTCTTTACCATTTCGACCACGGGAATTTCATGTCCAAACGCCTGATTGCCGCCGCAGCCCTGCTGTCGCTGGTCACTGCCCCAACGTTTGCGTCCGCGCAGGAAAGCCCCGCGACGGATGCCGTCGATGTCGAGGGGGAGGCGACAGCAGCCGCTCAGCCCGCGCAGGTCTATCAGCCGATCAATTACGACATTCAGGAAGACCGCGAGAATATTCTCCTGCTCGACCTTTCGACTGGGGAGCGGGTTGCGATCCGCCTGATGCCGAGCTGGGCACCGAACCATGTCGAACGGATCAAGACGCTTGCCCGCCAGGGTTTCTACGACGGTGTGATTTTCCACCGCGTGATCGACGGGTTCATGGCGCAGACCGGCGACCCGACCGGGACGGGGCAGGGCGGGTCGAACCTTCCCGATCTGGATGAAGAGTTCAATCCCATGCCCCACGTTCGCGGCACGGTCGCGATGGCGCGTGCGCAGGACGAAAACAGCGCGAACAGCCAGTTCTTCATCGTCTTCTATCCGCGTTTCGCGCTGGACAAGCGCTATACCAACTTTGGTCGCGTGATCGGGAACATGGGCGCGGTCGACGCCATCGTGCGCGGTGAGCCGCCTGCAAACCCGACCCGGATCCTGCAGGCTTCTATCGCTGCCGACAACAAGGGCCGGCCCGCCGCGCCCGCGCCCTCGGCTCCGCAGGAAGCGATCACCGCCGATATGCTCAGCGCGCCGGTGGAACAGACCGAAGGGCAGTAACGCCGCCATCGGGCAGGGCGTTCGTAGCGTGGCGGCTGGCCCGGCCATGACTAGCCCGCGACGGGATTGATTGCCCTATGCGCATCGACCTTTTCGATTTCGAGCTGCCGCAAGATCTGATCGCGCTGCGCCCCGTCGCGCCGCGCGACACGGCGCGTATGCTGGTGGTGGATGACGAGAAGGACTTCGCCGATCGTATCGTGCGCGATCTGCCCGATATTCTCGCACCTGGCGACGTACTGGTTTTCAACGACACGCGGGTCATTCCCGCTCAGCTGGAGGGGCAGCGCGGCGATGCACGGATCGGTGCGACGCTGCACAAGCGGATCGACTTGCGCCGCTGGCAGGCCTTCGTGCGCAATGCCAAGCGCTGCCGCCCTGGCGACCGGGTGGAATTCGGGGGCGGCGTCACCGCACTTGTCGAAGGGCGCGGCGAGGATGGCAGCATTACCTTCGCTTTCGAAGGGGAGGAACCGGTCGAGGTCTTGCTGGAGCGTGCAGGGCGGATGCCGCTGCCGCCCTATATTGCAGGCAAGCGGCCGGCGGACGAGCGTGACGAGCGGGATTATCAGACCATGTTTGCCGCGCGGGATGGCGCAGTTGCCGCGCCGACGGCCGCGCTTCACTTTACGCCCGAACTGATCGCGGCGCTGGATGCGCGCGGTGTCGCCCGCGAAACGCTGACGCTGCACGTGGGCGCGGGGACGTTCCTGCCGGTCAAGGTCGACGATACCGACGATCACCGGATGCACAGCGAATGGGGCCGGATCGATGCCGCCACCGCCGATCGGCTGAACGCCGCCCGCCAGCGGGGCGGACGCGTGATCGCAGTGGGCACCACCAGCCTGCGGCTGCTGGAAAGCGCGGCGGGGGCGGATGGGGTGATCCGCCCGTTCGAAGGCGACACCGCGATTTTCATCACGCCCGGATATACCTTCCGCGCGATCGATGGGCTGATGACCAATTTTCACCTTCCGAAATCGACGCTGTTCATGCTGGTCAGCGCGCTGATGGGGCGCGAACGGATGCGGGCCGTCTATACCCAGGCGATAGAGCGGAAATACCGTTTCTACAGCTATGGTGATAGCAGTCTCCTCTTGCCCTGAGGGAGCGGGGCGCGGCAAGCCCGCCAAGGGGGGGAACGATCCATGCAGTCGCTGCGATTATCGGTATTTCTGGCGCTTGGCGCGTCCCTGTGCGCGGGACCTGTGGCCGCTTCGGATACTGCCCCTGCGGTGGAGGCGGAAGCTGTTGTCGCCGCCCACGGTGTGGTCGTTTCGGCTGACGACGGCGCGCCGCTGGCCGGGGTGACGGTAACTGTTGGTGGGCAGAGCGCGCGCACCGACAGCAGGGGCCGATACCGGATCGAAGTGCCTGCAAGCCCTCTCTACACGGTGCGAGTTTCAGGGGCGGGCCATTATCCGGCAGACCATGCCTTCGCGCGCCACGAACTGGCGGTGGAGGCAGGCACGTTGCGCATTCCCCCCGTGCAGCTGGTGGAGCGGCGGGCCGACCGGCAGCTGTTCGTGTTCGGCGGCGATGTCATGGGCGGGCGCCGCTATGAAACGCCGCTGGAGGGGGAGCGCCGGCTGGTTCACGATGCCAATCGGCGAGAGGACATGCGGGCCCTGCTGGATGTCATGGCCCCCACCTTGCGCGCGGCCGATCTGGCCAGCGTCAATCTGGAAATTACGCTTTCCGCACGCGAACTGACGACGGCGGCACCCAAATCCTACGTGTTCTACGCCCATCCCGAGCTGGCCGAGACGCTGGCCTGGGCCGGCGTCGATTATGCTGCGCAAGGCAACAACCACGTTTACGACTATCTCGATCAGGGCTTGGCGGACACGCTGGCGGCTGTGGCGGCGGCGGGTCTAGGGTACTCGGGGGCAGGCTTCGACCGTGCGGCGGCGATTGCCCCCTGGCGCACGCAAGTCGGCGGCACCGACTGGTCGTTCCTGAGCTTCGTCGGCTGGGAAGGGCGCGCCCAGCCGAACCAGGTGGCCGAAGATGCCAAGGGCGGCGCGGCGCTGGGCGACGATGCAACGATCGTCGAAACGGTTCAGGCCGAAAGCTCCGCTAACCGGTCGGTGGTTGTCCAGTATCACGGCAGCCGGGAATATTCGCCCGAACCGACGGAAGAGAGCCGGCGGCGAATGTTCGCGGCAATCGACGCCGGGGCCGATCTGGTCATCGGACACCATCCCCACGTCCTCCAGGGGTTCGAATTTCATCGTGGCCAGCTGATCGCCTATTCGCTCGGCAACTTCCTGTTCGACCAGTACATCCATGAAACGCAGGCGAGCATGTTGCTCAAGGTGTGGATGGATGGCAGCCGCTTCGCGCGGGCGGAGATCGTGCCGATCGACGTGCGCGACTACCGCCCGGTCCCCGCCGTCGCCGGGATGCGCGACGCGGTGCTGCGGCGCCTGCGCGCGCTTTCCGGGCCGCGCGGTGTTCGGATCGAGGATATGGCCGGCCACGGCATCATCGCCGCCGCCGCTGCGCCGAACGCTGCAACGCCGCCGGCCATGACGCTGATGGCTGCGCCCGATGCCGCGAGTGTCGTGGTTCCCGCATCCGCTCTGGCCGCGGGTTTTCCGGCGGAGGCGCGTGACGATGCCGGGCGGCAGCTATCTTTCGGCCGGGACCTGCTGTGGCGCGGAGATTTCGAAAGCCACGAAGGGTTCGCCGCGTATGACCGCAGCTGGACTTTCGATGGCGGTGAGGGCGCTCTGGACCGCGACGCGCACGCCGGCGATCACGCCTTGCGCATCGTCCCGGCAGCCAACAGCGTGACCATGGCGCAGCGGATTGCCCTGCGCGATCTCGACAAGGCGCCTGTAACGGTCGGCGGCATCCTGTCGGGCGAGGGGACGCGGCTGACGCTGCAATACCGCCTGAGGCTCGACGGAGAAAAGGCCTTCTCCGAATGGCAGAATGGCGGCACGATCACCGCCGCGGGGCCAGGCTGGCAACGGTTCGCTTTCGATATTCCGCAGCCATCTGCCGACCCGACGCGGTTCAATATCCGTTTCGTCGCGGACTGGCCCGGCAACGCCCGCCGACCGTTCCTGCTCGACGATCTGAAGGTCATCAGTTGGGAAAATGGCGAAGGCGCGAGCGGTGTGATCCCGGGTTTGCGCAAGTACGTTCGCTTGCCAGCAACCGGACCCGATCCGCAATCGATAACGGTCCACTTTCAGCCCTGGCAGCGGGCAGACAGCGCCGATTAGCGAAGTCACCGATCAGCGCGGATTGGCGCTGGGAAAAAAGGTTTCCGGGGCGATCACGGTGTCGATTAAAGCTTCGTCGGCCGGCAATCGTCCGTCGAGCATCAGCATCGCGAGCCCGTGGACGATTGACCAGGCCTGCAACGCCAGGCGATCGGCCGCTGCGCCTTCACCCCCCGCCAGCGTGATCGTGCTGCGTTTCAGCAAGTCCCACGCAGGATCGGACTTGCCCGCATGTGCTGCGCCGGCCTTGCCGTGCGCGAAGACCAAGCGAAACAGCGCTGGATTGGCAAGCGCGAAGCGGACATAGGCTCTGCCGGTTGCGGCAAACCCGGCCCGGTCGCCGCCCGCCGCAGCATAAGCCTCAGCCTGCGCGGCGCCGAGCCTCGTCAGCCCTGCGTCCCCCAACGCGGCGAGCAGGGCATCCTTGTTCGGAAAATGGCGATAGACCGCGGTTGGAGAGACGCCCACTTCGCGCGCCAGTTCACGCAGCGAGATCGCGCTGCCTTCCGCCGCTTCCAGTGCGCGCAACCCGGCTTCGACCAGCGCCTCGCGCAGGGCGCCGTGGTGGTATGACGATTCCGATGTTGACACTGATTACATAACCGATATGTTGACGCTGCTCACATTTGCTAGCGATCGGAGTATGGCATGACAAGCGTTCTGGAGAAAACCATTCGCGGCGCGGTGACGGCGGGGATTGGAAAGATCGCCGATATCCGCAGGACCGGCCTGGATGCCGAAAATCCGTTCACCACCGGGCTTCATGCACCGATGGATGCCGAGCTGACTCTGGACGATCTGCCCGTTACCGGCTCGATCCCGCCCGAACTGGATGGCCGCTATGTTCGCATCGGCCCGAACCCCAAGTTTGCCGACCCGCGCGGCCACCACTGGTTTGTGGGCGATGGGATGGTGCACGGCGTGCGCCTGTCGGGCGGCAGGGCCGAGTGGTACCGCAATCGCTACGTTCGGTCGCGCGCGCTGGAAGATGCCTCGGGCCTGGCTGCCGCGCCGGGACCGCGCAGGGGCATGGGCGACAACGTCAACACCAACGTAATCGCTTTCGGATCGCGCATTCTGGCGCTGGTGGAAGCGGGGTCTTACCCGGCGGAGCTTTCCGGCGATCTGGAAACGGTGGCCTACAGCGATTTCGGGGGCGGGCTGGCGGGATCGTTCACGGCCCATCCGCACCGCGATCCGGCCACGGGCGAGTATCACGCGATCTGTTACGACGCAGGCAATCCGGGGCAGATAACCCATGTCGTGCTCGACCCCACAGGCAAAGTGGTGCGGGAACTGCCCATCCCTGTCGAGCATGGTCCCTCGATCCACGATTGTGCGCTGACCCCATCGTATGTGGTCATTTTCGATCTGCCCGTAACCTTTTCCATGAAAGCGCTGATCGCCGGCCACCGTTTCCCCTATCGCTGGAATCCGTCGCACCGTGCCCGGGTGGGGCTGTTGCCGCGAAACGGCGAGGCCGATGCAATCACCTGGCACGAAGTGGACCCGGCCTATCTTTTCCATGTTGCGAACAGTTTCGAGGATGAACGCGGCCGCGTCGTGGTCGACTGTTGCGTGTACGAAACGATGTTCGACGGGCCGATGGCGGGGCCTTTCGGGCGAAACCTGGGGCTGGAGCGGTGGACCATCGACCCGGCCGGCGGGCGTGTCGGGCGCCGGGTGCTAAGCGCCGAGCCGCAGGAATTCCCCCGGCCTGACGAACGTTTCTTCACCCGGCCTCATCGCTATGTCTGGACGGTCGGCCTTCCCGACGACGCGAGCGCGGAATTCTTTGCGGCCGCTCCGCTCTATCGCCACGATCTTGCGGATGGGGCCGCGGTATCCCGGTCGTTTGGCGAAAATGCGGTACCCGGCGAATTCGTATTCGTGCCGGGCGGATCGGATGCGGAGGAAGGCGATGGCTGGGTGATGGGCTTCGTCATCGACCGCGACAAGCGCATGACGGACTTGGCCATTCTGGATGCGACCACGCTGCAAGATGTCGCCAGAGTCCACATTCCGCACGTCGTTCCGCCAGGTTTTCACGGGAACTGGATGCCGACCGTTTAGCACTTGGCAATTGGCGGGAAGGCGGCGATTGTCCGCCACCTATGGAAACGATTCACGAACCCATCCTCGACATCAGCGGACTGACCAAGGTCTATTCCGGCGGCCTGAAGGCTCTCGACAATGTCGATCTGACCATTCGGCGGGGGGAGATCTTCGCGCTGCTCGGCCCCAACGGGGCCGGCAAGACCACGCTCATCGGCGCGGTTTGCGGGATGGTGCGGATCAGTTCCGGCACCATCCGCGCTTTCGGAGAGGATCTGGCAGGCAACTGGCGGACTGCACGGCAGAGGATCGGGCTGGTCCCGCAAGAACTCGGCCTGGACATGTTCGATACGGTGGAGCGCCAGATCGGCTATTCGCGCGGGCTGTTCGGCCGAGGACCCGATCCGGCACGGATCGAGGAGGTTCTGCGTTCGCTCAGCCTGTGGGACAAGCGGAACGAGGAAATCCGCAAGCTTTCGGGCGGAATGAAGCGCCGCGTGCTGATTGCCAAGGCGCTGGCCCACGATCCGGAACTGCTGTTCCTGGACGAGCCGACCGCCGGGGTCGATGTGGAACTGCGGCGCGACATGTGGCGACAGATTGACAGCCTGCGCGAACAGGGCGTCACGGTGATCCTGACCACCCATTATATCGAGGAAGCGGAAGAAATGGCCGATCGCGTGGGCGTGATCGACAAGGGTCGCCTGCTGCTGGTCGACGAAAAGGAAGCGATGATGAAAAGGCTCGGCCGGACGGAGGCGCATTTCATTCTCGCCAGCCCGATCGATCGGATACCCGATGCCCTGGGGGCTTTCCCGGTCACCCTGGCCGACGACGGTGCAACGCTGTGTTATCGCGGCGGTGACGGCACCGGGAAAGGCAAGGCCGAAGTGGCGGAGATTGCAACCGCGCTGGTCCACAGCGGGGTGGCGTTCACCGCCCTGGAACAGAAGGAATCGAGCCTGGAAGACATTTTCGTCGATCTGGTCGAACGGCAGGGGCTTGCAGCATGATCAATTGGCGTTCCACGCTCGCGATCTACCGCAACGAGCTTGCCCGTTTCCGGCGCACCATATTCGGTTCGATCGTCTCGCCGGTCCTGACCACCAGCCTCTATTTCATCGTGTTCGGTGCCGCCATCGGCGGGCGCATTTCCGAAGTCGGCGGGGTCGATTACGGGGCCTTCATCGTTCCCGGACTGCTGATGCTGACGCTGCTGTCCGAAAGCACGAGCAATGCGAGCTTCGGCATCTATATGCCCAAGTTCACAGGGGCGATCTATGAACTGCTGTCTGCCCCGGTCGGGGTGGCGGAAACGCTGTTGGGGTTCGTCGGGGCTGCTGCAACCAAGAGCCTGATCCTTGCCGCGATCATCCTGGCGACCGCCACACTGTTCGTCGACTATTCGATTGCCCATCCGGTCTTCGCGCTGTTCTATATCATGCTGGTCGCGGCCAGTTTCTCTCTGCTCGGCTTCATCCTTGGTGTCTGGGCCGAAGGATTCGAGAAACTGCAGATGGTGCCCCTGCTGATCCTGACTCCGCTCACTTTCCTGGGCGGTACGTTCTATTCGATCGATATGCTGCCTTCGCCCTGGGACAAGGTCGCCCTTGCCAATCCGATCGTCTATCTCGTCAACGGGCTGCGCTGGACGTTCTACGGCGATTCCGATGTGTCGATCGGGATCTCTTTCGGCCTCACGCTGGGCTTCCTCGCAATTTGCGTGGCAGTCATCGCAGTAATCTTCCGCACGGGCTGGCGCCTCAGGACATGACGCGCTACCTCGCTGGCGTCATGCCGAAGACACCGTTTCCGCTGATCGCAGCCGGCGCTGCATTCCTGACGCTTGCGATGCCGTCCCCCGCCCAGGCCGAATTGCCGGAAGGGGTGCGCGCGATGATCGAGGCAGCGATGGAAACCGGCGATGCCGGCAAGATCAGGACCGTCCTCGCGCTGGCCCGTCAGACCAACCCTGATGGCGCGGAGGAGATCGACGCGATCGAGAACGGGTGGAAAACCCAGCGGGCCGAAGCTGCCCGGCTCGCGCGCGAGGAAAAGGCGCGAAAGATCAGAGAAGCGGGCCTGTTCGATCTCTGGAGCGGGGAAGGGCAGCTCGGCGGATTTGAATCGAGCGGCAACAGCAACAATATCGGCCTGTCGGCGGGCCTCAAGCTCAAGCGTCAGGGCGAGGACTGGAGCCATTCGCTGCGGGCTACTGCGGACTACCAGCGCTCCAACGGTGTCACCAGCCGCGAACAGTTTCTGCTGGCCTACGAACCTCGTTACGAGATCAACGACGAGTTGTTTTTCTATGGCCTCGCCCAGTACGAGCGTAACGCGCTCCAGGGCTATACCGGTCGTTATGCGGTTTCTGGCGGCGTCGGCTATCAGGTCGCGAACAACGACGATCTAAAATTGTCGGTCAAGGCCGGCCCGGCATTGCGGCTGACCGATTTCGAAGAAGGGGACGACGAAACGCGCCTTGCGGCCCTGTTCGGCTTCGATTTCGATTGGCAGATCGCCGAACGGCTGGCGTTCACGCAGGATGCCAACATGGTCGCCGAAACCGGCGGCGCGGCGACGGTGATCGTCGATTCCACGCGAACCACGTTCAACCTCGTCACCGGACTGGACGCCAAAGTCAGCGACCGGCTTCGTTCGCGCGTAACCTATGCCGTCGATTACGACAGCAAGCCGCCGGCGGGTAAGGTCTCGACCGATACGATCACCCGGCTGACTCTCGTTTACGACTTCTGATGGCTGCGCCCCGATTTGCATTCCGGGTCGACGCCGTCGACGACAAGGCGCGCACGGGTGCGATCGCCATGCGTCGGGGAGAGATCCGCACGCCGGCCTTCATGCCGGTCGGAACGGCGGCCACCGTGAAGGCGATGAAGCCGGAAACGGTACGGACGACCGGGGCGGATATCCTGCTCGGCAATACATACCATCTCATGCTGCGACCTGGGGCGGAGCGCGTGGCGCGCCTTGGCGGCCTGCACGCCTTCATGAACTGGGACCGCCCGATTCTCACCGACAGCGGCGGCTATCAGGTGATGAGCCTGGCCGCTCTGCGCAAGCTGGACGAGGATGGGGTGCAGTTCCGCAGTCATATCGACGGCGCACGCCACATGCTTTCGCCCGAACGGTCGATGGAAATCCAGCGCTTGCTGGGTTCGGATATCGTCATGGCGTTCGACGAATGCCCCCGCGCCGATCGCCCGAGGGACGAGATTGCGGCGTCGATGGAACTTTCTATGCGCTGGGCACGGCGCAGCCGGGATGCGTTCGACAGCGGCGGGGAACACGCCGAAGGGGCCGCGCTGTTCGGCATTCAGCAGGGTGCCCTGGACGAGGACCTGCGCCGAGTTTCGGCCGAAAAGCTGATCGACATCGGCTTCGACGGCTACGCGGTGGGCGGCCTGGCCGTCGGCGAAGGGCAGGAGGCGATGTTCGCAACGCTCGACTTCGCGCCCGACATGCTGCCGCAGGATCGCCCGCGCTATCTGATGGGTGTCGGCAAACCCGATGATCTCGTCGGGGCGGTGGAGCGCGGGATCGACATGTTCGACTGCGTCCTGCCCACACGCTCCGGCCGTAACGGGCAGGCGTTTACGTGGAACGGCCCGCTGAACCTGCGAAACGCGCGCCATGCCGAAGACACCGCACCGCTCGACGAACGATGCAAATGCTCAGTTTGCGCAAGCTATTCGCGGGCCTACCTCCACCACCTGCACAAGGCGGGTGAAATCCTCGGCGCGATGCTGACCACGGAACACAACCTGGCCTTCTATCAACAATTGATGGAAGCCATGCGCCAGGCGATCGCAACGCACAGCTTCACCCAGTTCGCCATCGATTTCCGCCGGGACTATTTGCGCTAACTTGAGATAGTGGCGGCCGAGGCAAGGGGCGGTCTTTCCGACAATCTGCAGACCCGAACGAAAAAGGGCGGCCCCGCTGGACCGCCCTTTTTCTTGTAACGCCGATTTGCGGATCAGCGCGAGTAGAATTCGACCACCAGGTTCGGTTCCATCGTTACCGGGTAAGGCACTTCGTCGAGCGTGGGGACGCGCGTGAAGGTTACCTTGTCGGTGCCGTCGGGGGCCACGTAATCGGGAATGTCACGCTCGGGCAAGCTCTGAGCTTCGATAACCAGCGCCATTTCCTTGGCCTTGTCGCCCAGGCTGATGATGTCGCCGACGTTGATGCGGCGGCTCGCGATGTTGCACTTCACGCCGTTCACGCGAATGTGACCGTGGCTGACGATCTGTCGTGCGGCGAAGATCGTCGGGGCGAACTTGGCGCGATAGACGACCATGTCCAGACGCTGTTCGAGCAGGCCGATCAGGTTCTGGCTGGTGTCGCCCTTCATCCGCGAGGCCTGCTGATAAGTGGCCTTGAACTGCTTTTCCGTCACGTCGCCGTAGTAGCCCTTCAGCTTCTGCTTGGCGCGAAGCTGAAGACCGAAGTCGCTCATCTTGCCCTTGCGGCGCTGACCGTGCTGGCCGGGGCCATAGGAACGCTTGTTGACCGGAGAGTTCGGACGACCCCAGATGTTTTCGCCCATCCGGCGGTCGAGTTTGTACTTGGCGCTTTTGCGCTTCGACATATGTCGTGTCCTTCGATTTGCTGGATCGCCCCCCGCACCGACCATCGGGGCGGGGCCGACCATTGAACCCGGCATCGCACCGCCTGAGCAAATTATCTCAGGCGCGGCCGCCGCTTCACCGGGATGCGGAGCCAATTCGCGAAGGCGCGCCATTAGCAGGATGGGGAGTGCGGTCAAGAGGGAGATCGGGCGTCCACCGCCCATGCGCCTGCCGTTTGCCATAGACGCTCGACAACGGGAAGAGCGCAGGGCAGGGCGCTGCCTATGACTGATACGTTCAAACACCCCGATGCCTGCACCGACATGGGCGAGGTGCGCGAGGGCGTCGATGCCACCGACCGCGAACTGATGATCCTGCTTTCGAGGCGTTTCGGCTATATGCGGGCCGCCGCGCGGATCAAGGAAGCGCGCGACGCCGTTCGTGATGAGGCGCGCAAGCAGGCGGTCGTTTCCGCTGCCGCCGAGGACGCGGCATCGCGCGGGCTCCCGGCTGAAGCGATTGCGGAAATCTGGGACCGGCTCGTCGAAAGTTCGATCGCCTACGAGCTCGACGAATGGGATCGGCTGCGCAGCTAGCTAGTCGCGCGGCGGCCTGGCGAGGCTCGACAGGACACCCCGCATCGTGCGCACTTCCAGGTGGTTCCAGCCGGGTTTGGTCAACATGGAACGCAGGGTCCGCCGCGTGGCCGCGGCCCGGCTTTCGGGAAGAAAATAGCCGCGCGGCGCCAGCATGTTTTCCAGCTGGCCGATCATGCCCTCCAACTCCTCCTGCGGGGCAGGAGGGAGGCTTTCTTCATCCGTAGGCTGCACCAGGGTTCCGCGCTCGCCCTGGGTTTTCGACCATTCGTAGGCGCAGAGAATCACCGCCTGGGCAAGGTTGAGCGAGCCGAATTCAGGATTGATCGGAACGGTCAGAATTGCGCGGGCCAGTGCCACGTCATCGGTTTCGAGGCCGGATCGTTCAGGGCCGAACACGATGGCAGAACGGCCACGGGCCGCAGCGATCTCCCCCGCAGCTTCTGCAGGCGTTACCACGGGTTTGGTCACGCCGCGCTTGCGCACCGTCGTCGCATAAACGTGCGCGCAATCGGCGACGGCGTCGGCCAGAGATTCATGGACGCTTGCTTGTTCCAGCACGATATCGGCGCCGGCTGCTGCCGGTCCGGCCGCCGGATTGGGCCAGCCGTCGCGAGGCGTCACCAGTCGCATTTCGGTCAGGCCGAAATTAAGCATCGCCCGCGCGGCCTTACCGATATTTTCGCCCAGTTGCGGGCGGACCAGCACGATGACGGGGCGCTCGTGCCCCTCGCCGGAATCGTTCGGGTGGGAGGGTGCCACTCAGTCGCCGCCCGCGTCTTGCGCGCCGGCATCGTGGATCGAGCTGGCGAATTCCTCGAAATCGCGTGCTTCGCTGAAATCGCGATAGACGCTGGCAAAGCGTATGTAGGCCACACTGTCTATCTGGCGCAGCCCCTCCATCACCAGTTCGCCGATCCTGGTGGAGGGCACTTCGCTTTCCCCCGCGGTTTCGACCTGGCGCTGAATGCCGGAAACGAGCTGATCGATCCGCTCCTGCTCGATCCCGCGCTTGCGGCAGGCAAGGGCGACCGAGTGTTCGAGCTTCGACCGGTCGAAGGTTTCGCGCCGCTCCCCGCTCTTGACGATCGTAACTTCGCGCAGCTGCACGCGCTCGAACGTGGTGAAACGCGCGCCGCAGCTGGTGCACTGGCGCCGCCGGCGGATGGCCGAGCCGTCCTCTGCCGGGCGGCTGTCCTTTACCTGGCTGTCGTCATGCGCGCAGAAGGGGCATCGCATCGCGCATCACATCCCCGGATAGACGGGGAAGGCTTCGCACAGCTCGTTCACCTTGCCGCGAACGCGCTCCTCGATCTGGGCGTCGCCTTCCGGGCCGTTCTTGGCCAGGCCGTCCACGACTTCGGCAATCAGTTCGCCGACCTTGCGGAATTCCGCCGGGCCGAAGCCCCGCGTCGTGCCAGCGGGCGAGCCGAGGCGCACGCCGCTGGTGACGAAGGGACTGCGGGTATCGAACGGGATGCCGTTCTTGTTACAGGTCAGCCAAGCGCGATCGAGGCCCTTTTCCGCGGCCTTGCCGGTCACGTCCTTGGCCGTGAGATCGACCAGCATCAGGTGATTGTCCGTCCCGCCCGAAACGATCCGCAGGCCGTTTTCCTCCAGGCTGGCGGCAAGCGCGCGGGCGTTTTCGACCACGCTGCTGGCATAGGCCTTGAACTCGGGGCGCAGGGCCTCGCGGAAGGCGACGGCCTTGGCCGCGACGACGTGCATCAGGGGGCCGCCCTGCATGCCCGGAAAGACCGCGCTGTTGACCTTCTTCGCAATGCCTTCGTCGTTGGTTAGCACCACGCCCGAACGCGGGCCGCGCAGGCTCTTGTGCGTGGTCGTGGTCACGACATGGGCGTGGGGGAAGGGGGAAGGGTGCGCGCCGCCGGCGACGAGGCCGGAGAAATGCGACATGTCCACCAGCAGCCAGGCGCCGACCGCATCGGCGATTTCGCGGAACTTCGCGAAGTCCCACTGGCGCGAATAGGCCGTGCCGCCGGCGATGATGAGCTTCGGCTTGTGTTCGTGCGCGAGCCGTTCGACCTGCTCCATGTCGAGCAACTCGTCGTCCTTGCGCACGCCGTAGGGCACGACATTGAACCACTTGCCGCTCATGTTGACCGGCGATCCGTGGGTGAGGTGGCCGCCGGAATTGAGATCCAGCCCCATGAAGGTATCGCCCGGCTCCAGCAGGGCCAGGAACACCGCCTGGTTCATCTGGCTGCCGCTGTTCGGCTGAACATTGGCAAAGTCGCAGCCGAACAGCTCTTTCGCGCGTTCGATCGCCAGGCCTTCGACGACATCGGCATATTCGCAGCCGCCGTAATAGCGCTTGCCCGGATAGCCTTCGGCATACTTGTTGGTGAACACGCTGCCGGTCGCTTCCAGCACGGCGCGGCTGGCGATGTTCTCGCTCGCGATCAGCTCGATCTTGGTGCGCTGACGCCCCAGTTCGTCTTCGATCGCCTGGGCGATCTCGGGATCGGCTTCGGCAAGGCTGTCGTGCCAGAAGTTGCGCATGATATCGGCATCGGAAGCGGTCGCAGTGGTCATCGGCGTTCTCAGCAGCTTGGATTGGAAAGTTTGTCGACGCGGCGCTGGTGGCGCCCGCCGCCGAAATCGGTGCCGATGAAGGCCGCTACGCAGGCCTTTGCCTGCTCGATCCCGATCAGCCGGGCACCCAGCGCGATCACGTTGGCATCGTTGTGCTCGCGGGCAAGCTGGGCGGACAGCGGTTCCGATACCAGAGCGCAGCGGGCGCCCGGATTGCGGTTGGCGGCGATCGAGATGCCTATCCCGGACCCGCACAACGCGATCCCGCGCTCCGCAGTGCCTTCGGCAACGACCGCGGCCAGCTTGTAGCCGAAATCGGGGTAATCGACGCTGTCGTGGCTGTCGGGTCCGAGGTCGGCGACCTCGTGGCCTTCCTCTATCAACCATTCACGCAAGGCGGCCTTCATGTCGATGGCCGCGTGGTCAGAAGCTATCGCGATACGCATGGCCGGCCCCATAAGACTTTCGGCCGCACTGCGCCACCCGCAAAGCGATAGTTGTCCCGAGTTCAGTCGGCCATGCTGGCCGCGATGTCGCTACTGGTCGAGGAACGACCGCATCTTGCGGCTGCGGCTCGGGTGCTTGAGCTTGCGGAGCGCCTTGGCCTCGATCTGGCGGATACGTTCGCGCGTCACGGAGAACTGCTGGCCGACTTCCTCCAGCGTGTGATCGGTGTTCATCCCGATGCCGAAGCGCATGCGCAGCACGCGCTCTTCACGCGGGGTGAGGCTGGCGAGTACGCGGGTGACGGTTTCCTTCAGATTCGCCTGAATCGCGGCATCGACCGGAATAATCGCGTTCTTGTCCTCGATGAAATCGCCCAGGTGCGAATCTTCCTCGTCGCCGATCGGGGTTTCGAGGCTGATCGGCTCCTTGGCGATTTTCATCACCTTGCGGACTTTTTCCAGCGGCATGGAGAGGCGTTCCGCCATCTCTTCCGGGGTCGGCTCGCGGCCCTGTTCATGCAGGAACTGGCGGCTGGTCCGCACCAGTTTGTTGATCGTTTCGATCATGTGGACCGGGATGCGGATGGTACGTGCCTGATCGGCGATCGAGCGGGTAATTGCCTGCCTGATCCACCAGGTGGCGTAAGTGCTGAACTTGTAGCCGCGGCGGTATTCGAACTTGTCGACCGCCTTCATCAGACCGATGTTCCCTTCCTGAATGAGGTCGAGGAACTGCAGCCCGCGGTTGGTGTATTTCTTGGCGATCGAGATCACGAGGCGAAGGTTCGCCTCGACCATTTCCTTCTTGGCGATACGCGCTTCGCGCTCGCCCTTCTGCACCATATTCACGATGCGGCGGAATTCATCCAGGCTCATGCCCGTCTGGCTGGCGATGTCCGAAATCTCTGCCCGAATACGTTCGACGGCTTCGCCTTCGCGTTCGGCGAAAGCGGCCCATTTCTTGTCCTTCTTCGTGCGTTCTTTCAGCCAGGAATCGTCAAGTTCGTTGCCGATATAGGCCTTCAGGAAATCGATACGCTTGATCTTGTGCCGTTCCGCCAGGCGCAGCATCTGGCCGCCCAGCGCGGTCAGCCGGCGGTTGAAGGCATAAAGGTTGTCGACCAGGAACTCGATCTTGGTCGCGTGGAACTGCACGCTTTCAACCTCGGCAGTGAGGTCTTCGCGCAGCTTTTCGTATTTCTTTTCTTTCGAAGCCGGGAAATCCTCGCCCCGGCCGAGTGTATCGACCCGATCCGCCTGGATCCGTTCGAACTTCTTGAACAGATCGGTGATCCGGGCGAACCGTTCGATCGCGTCGGGCTTCAGCGCAGCTTCCATCTGCGCGAGCGACATCGTGTTGTCTTCTTCATCGTCGTCGTCATCGTCGCGCTGACGCGAATTTTCGCCGTCCTCGTCGCTCTCGTCGCCGTCTTCGTCGCTGTCGTCATCGTCGCGGATCGAGGGGCCGGCAGTCTCTTCCGAGATTTCGCCGTCGTCGTCCTCAGCGCCTTCCTCCATCTTGTCGGCGGGCGGTTCCTTGGACAGCATGGCATCGAGATCGAGGATCTCGCGCAATTGCATTTCTTCGCTGTTGAGCGCTTCGGACCACTGAATGATGGCGTGGAAGGTGATCGGGCTTTCGCACAGGCCGATGATCATCGTGTCGCGACCCGCCTCGATCCGCTTGGCAATCGCGATTTCGCCTTCGCGGCTCAGCAGTTCGACCGCGCCCATTTCGCGCAGGTACATCCGCACGGGGTCGTCGGTGCGGTCGGTGGTCGTGGTCTTCTTGGCTGCCGCAGTGGCGGTCTTCTTGGCCGGCTTGGCGCTGTCGGCATCGCCGGCGATTTCCTCGACCTCGCTTTCCGCGTCGGCTTCCGCTTCGGCCTCTTCGTCGTTTTCGACGATATTGACGCCCATTTCGGAGATCGCGGACATCACATCCTCGATCTGGTCGGTCGTCATCTGATCCTGCGGCAGCGCTTCGTTGAGTTCGTCAACGGTTACGTACCCACGCTTCTTCGCGCGGGTAATGAGCTTCTTGATCGACGCTTCGTTGAGGTCGATCAGCGGAGCATCATCGGTTTCGGAATTCTTGGACTTGGTTGCCATGAAGGTGCGTTCAATCCGTGTCTGCGCCATTGGCGGGCCCTGTTTCCCCCCGACGCGTTGAATCAGCTTGGGCCGCCGAAGCAGCCCGTCGGCTCGACATCTGCCCTAGTCGCCGCTCGAATTCCAGCTTTCGTTTGAGCAATCTCTGTTGCTCGACGAAAGCTCCTTCCGGATCGGTTTCGAACCGCGCTGTAGCTGCGGCGAGCGCAGCCTCCAGCGCAGGTCGTTCGACCAGCAGCGCCACGGCTTCGGCCAACTGTTCGCGCGCGACTTGCGGATCGGTGCCTTGTCCGAGAAAGGCGAAACGGGTGTTATCCGGCGGCGCGATGGGGCCATCGAGAGATGATATGGGCAAATTTTCGCCTGGTTCAAGCATTTCGACCGCTTCCAGCACCGCATCGACCGCCGGGCCGGCCTTTGGATCGAGCTGAACGAACCGGCCGAGCTGTTCGGCATGCCGCAGCGCCTCGTCCGGAAAACGCATCAGACCGGCAATGACAGCGGCGACCAGTTGATCGCGAGATCCGGCCTGCGCGCCGCGCAGACGCTGTGCCGCTTCCGGCGAAAGGCGCGGGATCGCCGGCTTGCGCCAGTCGCCGCCCTGGCGCCCCCGTGGCGAGGGCGCAGTGCGTTCGCGGCGCGGGAAGGCGAAGGCGGAAAACCGTTCGAGCAACTCGCGCTTGTACAGCGCGCGGATGTCGGGATGATCGATCCGTTCCACGTGGTCGAGCAGCCGCTGCTTCAGCCCCGCCTTGTCTTCCGGGGTTTCCAGGGGCTGCGCGGCGCGTTCGAAATCCCATAGTGTGTCGAGCAGGGTCGCGGGTGTGTCGAGCAGCTTTTCCATCGCGCGCGGCCCCTGCTGACGCAACAGGTCGTCAGGATCCAGACCCGCAGGCAGGCGCACGATGGCAAGCGAATGGGCCGGGCGGAGCAGGGGGAGGGCACGCACGATCGCGCGCATGGCGGCCCGCTGTCCGGCAGCATCGCCGTCAAAACACAGGACGGGGGTTTCGACCATCCGCCAGAGCAGTTCGATCTGCTGTTCCGTCAGCGCAGTTCCCAGCGGAGCCACGGCATCTTCGAAACCGTGCGCGGCCAGCGCGATCGCGTCCATATATCCTTCGACCACGATCAGCCGCCCCGTCTGGCGCGAAGCGGGGCCGGCGCGGTGGAGGTTGTAGAGCGTGCGCCCCTTGTCGAACAGCGCAGTGTCGGGGGAATTGAGATACTTTGGCGCGTTGGTATCGCTGTCCAGAATGCGCCCGCCAAACGCGATCACTCGCCCCCGGGCATCGTGGATGGGCAGCATCAGTCGAGAGCGGAACCGGTCGTAGGGATCGCGATCGTCGACTTCGATCCGCAGGCCGGCTTCGACCAGCAGGCTTTCATCGAACTGCGAAAGCGCGCCTTTCAATGCCTGGCGTTCGGCTGGTGCATATCCGAAACCGAACCGTTCCACCGTGCGGGCGTTGAAGCCGCGGGATTGCAGATACTCGCGGGCCTTGGTGCCCCCGGCTCCGGCCAGATTGGCGGCGAACCAGTCCTGCGCGGCCTGCATTACGTCGTGCAGTCCGGCCCGTTCCTGCGCCCGCTGGGCGGCGCGGGGATCGGGTGCAGGCACCTCCATCCCCGCTTCGGCGGCGAGTTCCTTCACCGCATCCATGAACGACAGCCCGCGCTGGTCCGTCATCCAGCGAATGGCATCGCCATGCGCGCCGCAGCCGAAGCAGTGATAGAAGCCCTTCTCGTCGCTGACGGTGAAGCTGGGCGACTTCTCGTCATGGAACGGGCAGCAGGCTTTCCATTCGCGCCCCGCGCGCTGGAGCTTGGTCGTGCGCATGATCACGCTCGAAAGCGTTATGCGCGTTCGCAGCTCGTCCAGCCATTGGGGTGATAACACTGCTCTATCCGATATTGTCTCGCGTCGTGATTACACGGAACCTGCGCGGGAAGGGAGTCGGCGCCCGCCGCTCCCCCACAACGGCGAGGTGTGGGTTAGGCCAGGGCCCCTTTCACCCAGCCGCTCGCCTTCGCCATGTCCAGCGTCGCGCCGTGGCGAGATTTGAGTTCCGCCATGACGCGGCCCATATCCTTGATGGACGTGGCCCCGAGGTCGGCCTTGACGGATTCGATCGCGGCCATCGTCTGCGCCTCGTCCATCGTCTGGGGCAGGAATTCCTCGATCACCACCAGTTCGTCACGTTCCTGCTGGGCCAGTTCGTCGCGGCCGCCATCTTCATACATCTGGATCGATTCGCGCCGCTGCTTGGCCATCTTCTGAAGGACTTCGATCACCAGATCGTCGTCACCGACATCCTTGCCGCTGGTGCGCTGTTCGATGTCGCGGTCCTTGATCTTGGCGGCAATCAGGCGGAGCGCGGCGGTGCGCTGCTTCTCGCCGGCCTTCATCGCCTGAACGGTGGCCTGTTTGATGTCATCGCGGATCATGGGGAGCATCTTTCTGTCGTAAAGTTGGATTGATGCGCGCTTTACCCCGATATTTCGTACTTGGACAGGTTGACGGGCACCGCAGCTGAGCCTAGCGGCTGGGACTTAGCGACATTGCCGGAAATCAACCAACTCGGAGCGCCCAATGGCAGACCCCGTTAACACGCCTGCGCAACCTAAAGGAGCGACCGGCGTACTGGTTTTAGCCGACGGGACGATCGTCTGGGGCAGGGGCTTCGGGGCCAGCGGCAGCGCAGTGGGCGAAGTCTGCTTCAACACCGCGATGACCGGTTATCAGGAAGTGATGACCGACCCCTCCTATGCAGGGCAGATCGTCACTTTCACGTTCCCGCATATCGGCAATGTCGGCGCGAACGCGGAAGACATCGAATCGAAGGTTGAAGGGGCCGTGGGCTGCATCGTTCGCGAGGAAGTGACCCCGCATTCGAACTTCCGCGCCCGCGAACAGTTCGGCGAATGGCTGGCGGCGCAGGGCAAGATCGGCCTGTCGGGCGTCGATACCCGCGCGCTCACCCGCCGTATCCGCCTGAACGGTGCGCCCAATGCAGTGATCGCGCACGATCCCGATGGCCGGTTCGACCTGCCTGCCCTGCTGAAGCGCGCGCAGGAATGGCCCGGGCTGAACGGCATGGACCTCGCCCAGCGGGTCAGCCGCGAGAAGCAGGAAAGCTGGGAAGGCGGATACTGGCGGCTCGGCACCGGCTATGGCCGCTCGCCGCGCGACGAGGCACGCCCTCACGTGGTAGCGATCGATTACGGCAGCAAGGACAATATCTTCCGCAACCTGGTGAAGGCCGGCGCGCGGGTGACGGTGGTGCCGGCGAAGACTTCGCTCGACGACGTGCTCGCGCTTTCGCCGCAGGGCGTGTTCCTTTCAAACGGCCCGGGCGACCCGGCGGCGACCGGCGAATACGCGGTGCCGGTAATCAAGGGCCTGCTGGAACGCGACGTGCCGATCTTCGGCATCTGTCTCGGCCATCAGATGCTGGCGCTGGCCGCCGGTGGGAAAACGGCCAAGATGCACCAGGGCCACCGGGGCGCGAACCACCCGGTCAAGCGGCTGGACGATGGCGTGGTCGAGATCACCAGCATGAACCACGGCTTCGCGGTCGACAACACCGCGCTGCCCGAAGGGGTCGAGGAAACCCACGTCAGCCTGTTCGACGGCAGCAACTGCGGCATCGCGATTAAGGGCAAGAAAGCCTTCGGCGTGCAATACCACCCCGAGGCAAGCCCGGGCCCGCAGGACAGCTTCTACCTGTTCGAGAAATTCGTGGGGATGTTGGGGTGATCGATGAGGTGGTCTGGGCCGGGCTAGAGAAGGCCAAAGCACACAAGGACTTTGAATCCGGCAGTTGGCTCACATTTTATCTTGCCGGACAGCCGGAAAACCTGCGTAAATCGTTCCCGGAGTTGAAACTGATGAATGCCGAGAACCTTGATGGCGAGGAGGGCGGTTTTCTTTATCCCAAGATTCCTGTCGAGCTGGAGCGATCTGATATTGAAGAGAAAATCATGAAAGTTTGCTCGATCGCTGATCGACTTGGACTCAATAATTCAATTATCGATCTGGATGCCTGTCCGGAAGTTGAGCAATCAAAATTCTTCACCCTTTGGACGGCAGCCAACTAATGCCCAAACGCACTGACATCTCCTCGATCCTCGTGATCGGCGCCGGGCCGATCATCATCGGTCAGGCCTGCGAGTTCGATTATTCGGGCACGCAGGCGATCAAGGCGTTGAAGGAGGAGGGCTACCGCGTCATCCTCGTCAACTCCAACCCGGCGACGATCATGACCGATCCCGAGTTCGCCGACGCGACGTATGTCGAGCCGATCACGCCCGAGATCGTCGAGAAGATCATCGCGAAGGAAAAGCCCGACGCGCTGCTGCCGACGATGGGCGGGCAGACCGCGCTCAACTGCGCGCTGGCGCTGTTCAATGACGGCACGCTGGAGAAATACGGCGTCCAGATGATCGGTGCCGATGCTGATGCGATCGACAAGGCGGAGAACCGCCAGCGCTTCCGCGAGGCGATGGACAAGATCGGGCTCGAAAGCGCGCGCAGCGGCGTCGCCAATACGCTGGAGGAGGCTTTCGCGGTGCTGGAACGCACCGGCCTGCCTTCTATCATCCGGCCCAGTTTTACGCTGGGCGGAACCGGCGGCGGCATTGCCTACAACAAGGCGGAATTCGAGCGGATCGTGCGCGAAGGGCTCGACGCATCGCCGACCACAGAGGTTCTGATCGAAGAATCGCTGCTGGGGTGGAAGGAATACGAGATGGAAGTCGTGCGCGACCGCGCCGACAATGCCATCATCATCTGTTCGATCGAAAACGTCGATCCGATGGGCGTCCATACCGGGGACAGCATTACCGTCGCCCCCGCGCTGACCCTGACGGACAAGGAATATCAGATCATGCGCAGCGCCAGCATCGCTGTGTTGCGCGAAATCGGCGTAGAAACCGGCGGGTCGAACGTACAGTTCGCGGTCAACCCGGAAGACGGGCGCCTGATCGTGATCGAGATGAACCCGCGCGTCTCCCGCTCCTCCGCACTCGCGTCGAAGGCCACCGGCTTCCCCATCGCGCGCGTCGCGGCGAAGCTGGCGGTCGGGTACACGCTGGACGAGATCACCAACGAGATCACGGGCGCGACGCCGGCCAGCTTCGAGCCGACGATCGACTATGTCGTAACCAAGATCCCCCGCTTCGCATTCGAGAAGTTCAAGGGCGCGAAGACCGAGCTTTCGACCGCAATGAAATCGGTCGGCGAAGTGATGGCGATCGGTCGCAACTTCCAGGAATCGATGCAGAAGGCACTGCGCGGGCTCGAAACCGGGCTGGACGGGTTCGACGGTGTGTCCGAACTGGAAGGCGCCGACCGCGAGGCGATCACGACCGTGCTCAGCCGCCGCACGCATGATCGCCTGCTGAAAGTCGCCCAGGCGATGCGCGAAGGCTTCTCGGTCGAGGATATTCAGGCGATCACCGGATACGATCCGTGGTTCCTGCGCCAGATTGCCGAGATCGTCGCGGCCGAAAAGGACGTGAGCGAAAACGGGCTGCCGCTGGAGGCGGAAGCGCTGCACCGTCTGAAGGCGATGGGCTTTTCCGATCGCCGCCTGGCCACGCTTGCCGTGCGATCGGTCGGTGTTGCCGGCGGGCTGGCGGAGACGCAGGCCACGCGTTCGGGCCTGCTGCACGATACCGTGCGCGCGATGGCCGGCGCCACCAGCGAGGAAGAAGTCCGCAAGCTGCGCCGCAAGCTGGGCGTCCTGCCGGTGTTCAAGCGGATCGATTCCTGCGCAGCCGAGTTCGAGGCGGTGACGCCGTACATGTATTCGACTTACGAAAAGCCGAGCTTTGGCGAGGCTGAGGACGAAGCATGGCCGAGCGACCGGCGCAAGATCGTGATCCTGGGCGGCGGGCCGAACCGG
Source organism: Pelagerythrobacter marensis (assembly GCF_001028625.1). NCBI lineage: Bacteria > Pseudomonadati > Pseudomonadota > Alphaproteobacteria > Sphingomonadales > Erythrobacteraceae > Pelagerythrobacter > Pelagerythrobacter marensis. The sequence continues at coordinate 864,638 of NZ_CP011805.1, forward strand.
ATCGGGCAGGGGATCGAATTCGATTACTGCTGCGTTCACGCCTGTTTCGCGCTGAACGAAGCCGGTTACGAAACGATCATGGTCAACTGCAACCCGGAGACGGTGAGCACGGATTACGACACTTCCGACCGCCTCTATTTCGAACCGCTCACGGCGGAAGACGTGCTGGAAATCCTGCGGGTCGAACAACAGAACGGCGAACTGGTCGGCGTTATCGTCCAGTTCGGCGGTCAGACCCCGCTGAAGCTGGCACAGGCGCTGGAGGATGAAGGCATCCCCATCCTGGGCACCAGCCCCGACGCGATCGATCTGGCCGAAGACCGCGAACGCTTTGCCAAGCTGGTCAACCAGCTGAAGCTGAAGCAGCCGCTTAACGGCATTGCCAAGAGCCGTGACGAGGCCGCTGCGGTGGCCGCCCGCATCGGCTATCCCGTGCTGCTGCGCCCCAGCTACGTCCTCGGTGGCCGCGCGATGGAGATCGTCGACAGCGAGGCGCAGCTGGACGACTATATCGCCACTGCCGTCCATGTGTCGGGCGACAGCCCGGTTCTGGTCGATCAGTATCTGCGCGATGCGATCGAGTGCGATGTCGATGCCCTGTGCGATGGTGAGGAAGTGCGCATCGCCGGGGTCATGCAGCATATCGAGGAGGCAGGCGTCCACTCGGGCGACAGCGCCTGCACGTTGCCCCCTTATTCGCTGCCGCCTGAAATCGTCGAAGAAATGGAGCGTCAGGCCGAAGCGCTTGCCAGGGCGTTGCAGGTCGTGGGCCTGATGAACGTCCAGTTCGCGGTGAAGGATGGCGAGGTCTATCTGATCGAGGTCAATCCGCGGGCCAGCCGGACCGTGCCGTTCGTTGCCAAAGCGATTGGCCAGCCGGTTGCGAAGATCGCATCGCGCGTAATGGCCGGGGAACCGCTGTCGTCGTTCCCGCCCTTCCGCCGCAGCTTCGACTATATGGCGGTGAAGGAGGCGGTGTTCCCCTTCACCCGCTTCCCCGGGTCGGACCCGATTCTGACGCCGGAAATGCGCTCTACCGGCGAAGTCATGGGGATCGATCGCGATTTCCCCGCCGCGTTCTTCAAATCGCAGCTGGGTGCTGGTGCGCGGCTGCCCGAAGGCGGCACGGTGTTCGTTTCGGTCAAGGATAGCGACAAGGCGATCATCCTGCCCGCGGTTCAATCGCTGATCGACCAGGGTTTCAGCGTGATCGCGACGGCCGGCACGCAAGCCTATCTGGCGGAGCAGGGGCTGCCTGTCGAACGGGTCAACAAGGTTGCGCAGGGCCAGCCCCACATCGTGGACCGCATGATCGACGGGAACGTGTCGCTGGTGTTCAATACCACGGAGGGATGGCAGAGCCTGATCGATTCAAAATCGATCCGTGCCACGGCGCTGGAAATGAAGATCCCCTACTACACGACCGCGGCTGCATCGCTGGCAACGGCGAAGGCGATTAGCACCGTGCGGGCGAGCCAGCTTGAAGTACGGCCGTTGCAAGACTATTATAGCTGAAACAACCCGCGTTCTTTCCCGAACATTCCGCCCGCTTAGCCGCCGCCTCCCGACGGAGGGGCAGAGGGCGGAATTGTCGCGGCAAGGGACGCATGGAGGAAAGACGCGATGGCTACCATGGAAAAGGTCCCGATGCTGGCAGAGGGTTACGAGCGGCTGACCGCCGACCTCAAGCAGCTGCGCGCGGAACGCCCGAAGATCGTCGATGCGATCGAGGAAGCGCGCGCGCATGGCGATCTCTCGGAAAATGCCGAGTATCACGCTGCGAAGGAGCGTCAGGGACAGGTCGAGGCACAAATTGCCGAGATCGAGGACCGCGTCAGCCGTGCGCAGATCATCGACCCGACGACGCTGTCGGGCGACAAGATCGTTTTCGGAACGACCGTGACCCTGCTGGACGATGAAGACAAGCCGGTGAAATACCAGATCGTCGGCCAGACCGAGGCTGACGCCAACAAGGGGCGCATCAGCTATAACTCGCCGCTGGGGCGCGCGCTGATCGGCAAGTCGGTTGGCGACGAGATCGAGGTGACCGTGCCTTCGGGCGACAAGTTCTACCTCGTCGACAAGATCGAATTCATCTGAATCCGAAAGGCCCCTGCAGGAAACCGCAGGGGCCTGGACTTTCTGCCGATTACACTTCCGGTGTAAGCAGCCGGTGCAGGTGGACGACGACGTACTTCATTTCCGCATCGTCGACCGTGCGCTGCGCATTGGCGCGCCATGCCTCGACCGCAGTTTCGTAATCGCTGAAAACACCCACGACGTGAACGCTTTCGGGGTCCTGGAATTCCAGGGTTCGCGGATCTTTGACGCGCCCGCCCATTACGAGGTGGAGGCGCTGCTTCGCTTCTGTTTCTTCCATGTCGCTTTTCCCGGGGATGTGAGGAGGGGTGGGGAGAACGGCGGGGCCAATAAAGCAAACGGCGCGACAGGCAACCCTGCCGCGCCGCCGCGAATCCATCTGTTACCCGATCAATGGGAGATGCGTGTTCTCAGATCGCGCATCCGCCGGCCGGTCTTTTCCCCGACATCCCGCGTCAGGCGGCGGGCCGATTCCCGCACGGTTTCGGTTTGCAGGGCCGCTTCGCGGCGCAGATCGCGCGCGCCATCACCGATGGCATCGCCCAGGTCTTCCAGGCGGTCGCCGCCGGCGCGGGCTGCGCTGCCCAGATTGTCGAGCAGCGAAGCGCCGTAGGCTGCGCCAAGTTCCGCCAGCATGACGGCAAGCGCCGATCCGCGCTGGGTCGCTTTCTTGCGCATCCTGCGTCCGGGGCCGGGGACGATGGCGGCAATCAGGACACCGAAGGCCACACCGCCGGCAACCGTTGCAATCGGGTGCTCCTTCACGAACGCCGTGGCGCTGTCGCGCGCTTCGCGTGCGTAGTCGGCCACCGTGCGGTCGGCATGACGCTGCTGACCAGCTTCGATGCGATTCTTCAATTCTTCGCGTTTCTCGGTATCGGCCATAGCCTAATGTCTCCGTTGAATCCTGTGCTTCGAAGAACGAACGGGTTCACTCGCCTTCGGGTTCCGTGTCATCGCTGTCTTGATCGGGCGAGAACAGGGCGATGAGCGGATTGCGCAAGAACCACAGAGCGACGGCGGCCAGCAGAGCCATCAGGACGCCGCGATTGTCCCCCGCCAGGTCGGTTGCATCTTCGAACACGTCGCTAGCGCTTTCGCTGACGCGATCGAGCAGGCGGGCGCCGATCCCCCTGGCGTTCAGATCGGCCTGGAGATGCGCCACATCGGCCTTGACCAGGGTGAGCGCGGCATCGCGCAATGTGCGATCCTCGATCATCTGGCGTTCGACGTTGTTCACTTCTCATCGTCTCCGAAACTTTTGCCCGCGGCACGGAACTGATTGATGGCACTGCGCGCGAGGATGACTCCCCCCAACAGCAGCGCACCGGTAACCACGGCCGTTGCACCCCAGATGGTGAGCAGGGGGCTGAGCGCCATCACGACGCCCACGACCAGTCCGATCAGGGCAAGATGGATCATTCCGAAAGCGGCCAGCCCCCGAATGATCCCATGCTTGCCCTTGTTCGCGACAAATCCCGCGCGACTTTTCTGAAACGCCTTTTCAGCTTCCAGATAAGTCTTGCCGTCTTCGATCAGCGCAAGAATATCCTCGGTGAGGGAGACACCCGCCTGCATTTCAGCATCGGCCGGTGTCTCGTCACCATCCTGCCCATCGGGCAGAGGTTCGTCATGCGGTGTTGTCACGCCCGGGGGTGCGCGCGGGATCAGTCGCGGCTGCCGCGGAACATCCGCGCCAGCATGAAGCCTGCGACGGCGGCCAGACCCACGGCGAGGCCAGGGCTCTTGCGCACGGCTTCGCGTGCGTCCTCGCCCAGTTCGTCCACGCTCTTCGAATCCAGCTTCACCGAAGCATCCTGCAGGCTGCGCGATGCCTTGCGTGCATATTCGCCATACTGCGATCCGAACTTTTCATCGATCGCGTTTGCGTTCTCGGACACCATCCGGCTCAGCGACGACAGCGCTTCGCTGGCCTTGGTTTTCCCTTCGGTGGCGAGTTCCTTGCTCTTGCCCTTGGCCTGTTCGCCATAGGTCTTCGCCTCGGCGACCCAGTCGTCCGAGCGGTCGCGAGCCTGTTCGCGGTAAGCGGATGCGCGATCGGCGGCTTCGGCCTTCAGCGCGGCTGCGCCCGCCTTGGCTTCTTCCAGCGCGGAATTGAAGCGCGATTTGGCTTCCGTGCGGTGATCGCCGGCAGGCGCTTCCGACGCGGTCTTCGCGGCGGAAGCGGAGCGCGCGGCGGGCTTCCTGGTCGTCTTCTTCTTGGGGGTGGTGGGTGTCGCGTCAGCCATGTTCTTGTTCCTTAATCCCTCGATAGTTTTGCAGCGCGCAGCCGTCATCGGCGCAATAGCCGTTCAGATTATCAACGCAACTTGCGCCGCATAGTTCCGGCGCATAGAGGGACGCCAGACATCCGAATATGGGGGTGTCATAGCCTATTACAACACCTGTCAATTTCGGAGCGTCCCATGACCGCAATCATCGATCTTCACGGCCGCGAAATCCTGGATAGCCGCGGCAATCCGACGGTTGAGGTGGACGTTCTTCTGGAAGACGGCAGTTTTGGCCGTGCCGCCGTTCCCTCTGGCGCGTCGACCGGGGCACACGAGGCGGTCGAACTGCGCGACGGCGACAAGTCGCGCTATCTCGGCAAGGGCGTGACGAAGGCTGTGGATGCAGTGAACGGCGAAATTGCCGACGCTCTGCTGGGGCTGGATGCCGAGGATCAGCGCGACATCGACCTGGCCATGATCGCGCTGGACGGCAGCGGGAACAAGGGGCGGCTCGGCGCCAACGCCATTCTCGGGGTCAGCCTGGCTGCGGCCAAGGCGGCCGCGAATGCTCGCGGTCTGCCGCTCTACAGCTATCTTGGCGGTGTTTCGGCGCACGTTCTGCCGGTGCCGATGATGAATATCATCAACGGCGGCGAACATGCCGACAATCCGATCGACATCCAGGAATTCATGATCATGCCGATCGGCGCCGAAACCATGGCGGAAGGTGTGCGGTGGGGTGCGGAAGTGTTCCACACGCTCAAGAAGGGGCTGGCGCAGAAGGGCCTGTCCACCGCAGTCGGCGACGAAGGCGGCTTCGCGCCCGATCTGGCGAGCACGCGGGCGGCGCTCGACTTCATCATGCGCTCGATCGAAGAAGCCGGCTTCCGGCCGGGGGACGACGTTGCGCTGGCCCTGGACTGCGCATCGACCGAGTTTTTCACCGACTGGCGGTACGATCTGGCGGGTGAGGAGATTTCTCTCAACCCGACCGAAATGGCCGAATATCTGGCGAAGCTCTGCGCCGATTACCCGATCCGCTCGATCGAAGACGGCATGAGCGAGGACGATTTCGAAGGATGGAAGGCCCTGACCGATCTGGTGGGCGATAAAGTTCAGCTGGTCGGCGATGATCTCTTCGTCACCAATCCGGAACGGCTGCGGATGGGTATCGACAAGGGGCTGGCAAATTCGCTGCTGGTCAAGGTCAACCAGATCGGCACGCTGACCGAAACGCTGGAAGCGGTCGATATCGCGACCCGCGCTGGATATACCTCGGTCATGAGCCACCGTTCCGGTGAAACGGAAGACGCGACGATCGCGGATCTGGCGGTGGCCACGAACTGCGGCCAGATCAAGACAGGCTCGCTAGCCCGTTCGGACCGGCTGGCGAAATACAACCAGCTGATCCGGATCGAGGAGGAACTGGGCGACAGTGCACGCTATGCCGGCGGCGCCTGTTTCGGTCGTCTGTCGAACTGACGCGGCGCCCATTCGGGCCACTGCAGGTGAACCGGGGTCGCGGGCTGTCAGCCCCCGACCTCGTGTTCGGCCTTCTCCTCAAGCTCTTCCAGCTTTTCAAGTTTGCGCCGGTTGCGCGGGCTCAAGAGATATTGCCACACACCCCATGCATTGATCGCCAGCAGGATGGTGTTCATCGCGGCGATCGGCATCGCATTGCTGGTCACCCCCGATACGATCCAGGTGATCGCCACGGCGCAAAACAGCACGAAGCCCCAGCCTGTCGCCTTGCGTCCCAGATCGGCCGCTATCAGACCGGCAGCGATCATCGTGCCGATTGCAGCGATCCATTCCAGTGGGCCGTTCACGTCCGCGTTTCCGCGCGCTCCCGGCTGAAGTTCACGCGAACCTGTCCTGCAGATCGAGCATCGCAATTGCGGCCCGGGCTGCTTCGCCGCCCTTGTTCTTCTGCGTCTTGTCCGCGCGAACCAGCGCCTGCTGCTCGTCTTCGACGGTCAGGATGCCATTGCCGATCGCAAGCCCGTCCATCGTCAGCGCCATGATGCCGCGCGCGCTTTCGCCAGCGACGATTTCGAAATGATATGTCTCTCCGCGGATGACAACGCCGAGCGCGACAAAGCCATCGTACTGGCCGGTCTCAGCAGCCAGCGCCACGGCTCCGGGTATTTCCAGCGCGCCGGGAACGGTGACCACCTCCACCTCGTGCCCCGCACCCACAAGCGCGCTGCGCGCGCCGTCGAGCAACATGTCGTTGAGATGATCGTAAAACCGGGCCTCAACCACCAGGAAGCGCGCCATGCAAATCTCCGCGTCAGAACTCCCCGCGCGGTAGCACACGCGTGGAACGGTGGAAGGGGTAACCGGTGAAAAATGGTGGACGCACTAGGGCTCGAACCTAGGACCCGCTGATTAAGAGTCAGCTGCTCTACCAACTGAGCTATGCGTCCCCATGCCGTTCAGGCTGGCCGGGCGGGGCAGGGCGCCCCGACTCGGGAGGCGCTGCATATAGCGATCCTCTCGCACATGAAAAGAGGCCAATTTGCAGAGCTAGCCAAAACGCCCGCGCGGGGCCTGGCGATTCCAGCGATTGACCATCATCAGCGAGCCGATGCAGATCATGTTGGTCATCATCGAAGACCCCCCATGGCTCATGAATGGGAGCGGGATGCCCACGACAGGGGCGAGGCCCATGACCATCATCAGATTGATGGCGACATAGAAGAAGATCGTGGCGACCATTCCTGCCGCCAGCAGCTTCGCGAACCGATCGTGCGACTTGCGTGCCACCTGCAGCCCCCAGCGCATGATCAGCCCGAAAATCAGGATCACCGCGATCCCGCCGATCAGACCCCATTCCTCCGCCATCGTGGCGAAGACGAAGTCCGTGTGGGGTTCGGGCAGATAGTTCAGGTGGCTCTGCGATCCTTCGTTGAAACCCTTGCCAGTCAGTCCGCCGGAGCCGATTGCGATCTTCGACTGCGTGATGTGATAGCCGGCCCCCAGCGGATCGCTCTCCGGATCGAGGAAAGTGGTAACCCGGCGTTGCTGGTAATCGTGCAGGGCGAAGAAATAGGCGATCGGTATGGCGACCAGTGCGGCCAGTCCGCCGGCGGCGAACCAGCGCATCGGCAACCCGGCCAGGAACATCAGGACAGCACCGCCGAACGCAATGGCCAGCGCGGTGCCCAGATCGGGCTGCAACAGCACCAGAGCCATCGGCAGGGCGATCAGGGCAGCGGCGGGAACAAGCGCCCGCCACGATGTCGTCATCGCCGGGGGCAGCCCGCTGTAGAACCGGGCGAGAACCAGGACCACGGCGGGCTTCATCAGTTCGGATGGCTGGAGCTGGATAACCCCGAGATCGAGCCAGCGCTGGCTTCCCCCACCGACGAAACCCATCGCCTCGACCGCGACCAGCATCAGCAGCACCGCGGCGTAACCCGGGTAGGCCAGCAGCCGCACGAGATCGCGGCTGAACAGCGTCATCACGCAGGCCATCGCCAGAAAGATGCCGAAGCGCACGAGGTGCGATACCGCGAATGGCTGCCAGTTCCCGCCGGCAGCGGAGAACAGGACAAGCGCGCCAAAGCCAACGAGCGCGAACAGGGGCAGCAACATGCCCCAGGGCTGGCGCGCAACGGGTGCGGGTATGACCGAACTCATTCGTCCACCTGCGAGCGGTTGATCGCGGCATCGGTCGCTTCGTTGACGGGGACCATTGCGGCGGCGCGCGCTTCCGCGTCGACACGGTCGAAAATCTCTTCCTCCCGCCGCGGGACGGGGGTTACGGCTTCGCCAGCCTGGGCTGCGTAGGCAGCGTACTTCGCGCTCAGCCGCTGCTGCGCTGTTCCGCCCCATTGCCGTTCCAGAGCGTGAAGCGCATCCATGCCCTTGGCCGGATCGAACAGGAAAGTCGTCACATCGCGCGCGATCGGATAGGCGGCGCCCGATCCGCCGCCATGTTCGATCACCACTGCCCCGGCGTAACGGGGGTTGTCATAAGGCGCGAAGAAAATGAACAGGCCGTGGTCGCGATACTTCCAGGGGCCGGAGCGACCATCGGACTTGGCGAGCGAGACGACCTGCGCAGTGCCGGTCTTCCCGGCCATGAGCACGTCGGGCAGGGGCAAGCGGGCGCGGCCCGCCGTGCCGGGGCCGTTGACCACATCGCTCATCGCCTGACGCACGAGGGCAACGTGTTCTGGCGAGAAATCGGCCGAGGCGAACGGCGGCTCACTTCCGCCCAGCACGAGCCTGGGCTGCACGTGGTATCCCGTCGCAATGCGCGATGCCATGACCGCCAGCTGGAGCGGATTGGCGAGCATGTAACCCTGGCCAATGGTCGCGTTGACGGTGTCGAAGGCCTGCCATTCGCGCCCGTGCTTGCGCAGTTTCCAGGCGGGGTCGGGAACCGTCCCGTAGAATTGGCTGAGTACCGGAAGGTCGAATTCCTGCCCCATGCCGCAACGCCGCGCCATTGCCGCGATCGGGTCCATGCCGAGCCGCTGGGCGAAGTGATAGTAATAGACGTCGCAGCTCTGGTAGATGCCCTTCGCCATGTTCACATGCCCGTGGCCGCCGCGCTTCCAGCACCGGAACACGCGGTTGCCGACGCGAAGCCCGCCGCCGCAATAGACGCTTTCTTCCGGGTCCAGCCCTTCGCGCAGGAACGCCATCGACACCATTGGCTTGATAGTCGAACCTGGGGGATAGAGCCCTTTCAGCACTTTGTTGCGCAAGGGCACCCGTTCGTCTTCGCGCAGCATGGCATATTCGATGCTGCCGATGCCGTCGGAAAAGCTGTTGGGATCGAAACTGGGCATCGATGCCATGCACAGCAGGTCGCCCGTCCGGCAATCCATGACCACCACCGATCCGGATTCCAGCCCGATCCGGCGCGCGGCATAGTCCTGTAGAGGGCCGTCGATCGTCAGCTTGACCGGCTGACCCTGAACATCCTCACGCGTTTCCAGATCGCGCACGATCCGGCCCGCTGCAGTGACTTCGACCCGGCGAGCACCGGGGACGCCGCGCAGCCGCTGTTCGAACTGCTTTTCCAGCCCATCCTTGCCGATCTTGTAGCCGGGGGTGATGAGCAGCGGGCTGCGGTCGGCTTCGTACTCTTCGGCCGATGCGGGGCCGACATAACCGATCAGGTGCCCGACCGAGGGGCCGGTGGGATAGAAGCGGGAAAAGCCGCGTTGCGGAACGACGCCGGGAAGCTCGGGCAGGCGCACGCTGAGCGCCGCGAACTGTTCGTAGCTGAGCCCGGTTCCGACCTCGACCGGGCGAAATCCCCGTGTCTGCTCGATCCGTTCGCGCAAGTCGCGCAGCTGCGCACGGTCGAGCGCCAGCACGTCACCCAGAACCGCAATCTCGCGGTCGGCTTCGGTCATCCGTTCCGGTATCACGTCGACCCGGAAATCGGCGCGATTGGATGCCAGCGGGGCGCCATTGCGGTCGAGAATCCAGCCGCGGCGCGGTGGAATCAGCGACAGGTTGACGCGATTGCTTTCCGCCTCCGTGCGATATTTCTCGTTCTCGGCAATCGCGATGTAGCCCATGCGGACCGCCAGGAGCGTGCCGATTCCCGCGCCGAATGCCGCGATTGCGAAGCTGCGCCGGTCGTAGACATTTTCCAGCGTCGCTGATGTGATCTGTGACGAGGCCGACTTGCGATAGCGCGACTTTCTGCGGAACATCAGGCGAGTATCCGAATGCGCAGGAGCCTGAACCGATCGAGAGTGGAAACCATGCGGGCGATAATGGGATAGACGAGCAAAGACAGCAAGATCTGCGGCACCAGAGCCCCCAGCAGCGGAATGCCGGGGATCGCGCCAGACAGCAGCGCGGCGGCGAGGATATAGACCGTGGTGATCAAGCCGGCGATCAGCCAGTCCTGAACGAAGCTGCGCCATGGGAACCGGATTTCGACGGCTTCGATCGCGATCATGGCCAGCGACCATAACAGAATGCCGCTGCCAAATGGCTGCCCGCTGAACAGATCGTCAATCGCGCCGAATACGAAGCCGGCCCACACGGGCAGCAGTCCCGGACGAACGAGACGCCACGACACCAGCACCATCAGGCCGATCGGCGGCACCACCGGTGCGGCGGAGGCGATCGGAAGCATGGGTAGCAGGCTGGCGAGGATGATCGTGATCCAGGGCACCGCATAGGCCAGCGCCGGCGAGTGCGCCCGGTTGATCCGTGAGCCATAGGTATCACGTCGCGACCGGGGATCTGCGCGCTCCATCAGTCGGCCACCGATTGTTCAACCGGCGTCGCCGCCGCCTGAATGGCGTCTTCCTGCCAGATTTCCTCTACCGCGACGTAGTCGGTGGCGGCGGGATCGCTGATGATTCGTGCCAGGGCGCCGTCTTCGGTTTTCTCGGCGACGATGGCGACTGCGGTGCCGGGCCGGTAATATCCCCCTGCGCCGCTGGTGACGAACACGTCGCCGGGTTCCAGTGGATTGATGCCGAGGTTTATCAGCCGAATACGTAGCATGCTGTCGCCGCGCCCCTCGGCGAAGGCGACGACGTTTCCGTCGGCCAGACGGACCGGCAGCACGCTCTGGCTATCGGTCAGCAGCAGAACCCGCGAGCTGTTGCGGCCGACCTCGAGCACGCGGCCGACGACCCCGCGCGGGCTGCGCACCGGCATCCCCGAGGTCACGCCATCGGCACTACCCGCACCCAGATAGGCGAAACGCCGCGCGCTGGCCGCGGTCGAACCGATCAGCCGCGCGACTGCGACCGGACGGTTCTCCCCTTCCTGCAGCCCCAGAAGCCCCTTCAGGCGATCGTTTTCCAGCGCAATCGCCTCGGCTTCCGCCAGGCGAATGCGCGCCAGCTCAACTTCCTTCTTGAGCTGGGCGTTCTGGCTTCCCGCGCGCAGATAGCCGCGGATGGATTCGATGAGATTCTGGCTTTCGGCCCGAACTTCGGCGCTGGCCGTAGTCGCCGGTACAACCGCATCCGCCGCAACCGATCGCGGGCCGTTGAAACTGGCTGGACGCCAGAGCGAGAGGGCGAGCAGGACCGCGCCGATAAGCGCACCTATTCCGGCGATAACGTAGCCGGTGAAAACCCCGTATTGCGCCCTGCGCGAATAGCTCGAGCGCCGGGACGAAGTCGGCGCCATACGTTCCCCCTCAAGCGGTCATCAACACGCCGCGATAGATCGGATCTTCCATCGCCCGGCCAGTGCCGATGGCGACGCATGACAGCGGATCTTCGGCAATGCTGACGGGCAAACCGGTTTCCTCGCGCAGATGCTCGTCCAGTTCCTGTATCAGTGCGCCGCCGCCGGTCAGCACGATACCCTGGTCGACGATGTCCGCGGCCAGTTCGGGCGCGGTGTTTTCCAGCGCGATGCGCACACCTTCGACGATCGCGCCGATCGGTTCTGCCAGCGCTTCGGCAACATGTGCCTGATTGATCGTGATTTCCTTGGGCACGCCGTTCACCAGGTCGCGGCCCTTGAGGGTGATCGTTTCGCCCACGCCGTCTTCCGGCGTGATGGCGATGCCGTAATCCTTCTTGATCCGTTCTGCCGTCGATTCGCCGATCAGCAGGTTGTGATGCCGGCGGACGTAGGAAACGATGGCTTCATCCATCTTGTCGCCGCCGGTACGGACCGACGTGGTATAGGCGAGGCCGCGCAGCGAAAGGACCGCCACCTCGGTCGTACCGCCGCCGATATCGACGACCATCGAACCGACCGGTTCGGTCACAGGCATATCGGCGCCGATCGCCGCGGCCATCGGTTCCAGGATCAGATAGACCGCGCTTGCCCCCGCGTTGCTTGCCGCATCGCGGATCGCGCGCCGTTCAACCGACGTCGAGCCGGAAGGAACGCAGATCGTAATCTCGGGGTAACGGAACAGGCTTTTCTTCCCGTGCACCTTGCGGATGAAGTGCTTGATCATTTCCTCCGCAATTTCGATGTCGGCGATCACGCCGTCACGCAGCGGGCGGATCGCTTCGATGCTGTCGGGCGTCTTACCCATCATCATCTTCGCGTCGTCACCGACGGCCTTGACCCGCTTGATGCCGTTGATCGTTTCGATCGCGACCACCGAAGGTTCGTTGAGGATAATGCCCTGGTCCTGCACATAGACCAGAGTGTTCGCGGTACCGAGGTCGATTGCCAGGTTCTGCGAGCCGAATTTGAACATATTGGACAGGAAGCTCATTGCCGTTGCGCGTTTCCGTAAATGTCTCGGGTCCTTGCCGCAGTTGCCTGCGACTGCCGTAACCCGCATCTGACAGGGATGGCGGGTCCTTACCCAAAGCTGGCGGAAAAGGCCAAAAGAATTGTCATGAAAAACTGGGCATAGCCATCCGCCGACCTCGAAATACCCGCAGTTCGCCGCTAGATACCGGGCGATGCCCGAAATTCGCCGCCTGCCCGAAAACCTGGTGAACCGTATCGCCGCGGGCGAAGTGGTGGAACGCCCGGCCTCCGCGCTGAAGGAACTGGTCGAAAATGCCATCGATTCCGGCGCTTCGCGGATTGCCGTCAAAATCGCGGATGGCGGCCTGGCAAGGATCGAGGTGACCGACGACGGTTGCGGGATGTCTCCGCAGGAAATGGCGCTGGCTCTGGAGCGTCATGCGACCTCCAAGCTGCCGGAAAGCCTGATTGGGGAAGAGGGCGCGATCGAGCGGGTCGTCAGCCTCGGATTTCGGGGGGAGGCGCTGCCTTCCATCGCCAGCGTCGCGCGGCTCACACTCGAAAGCCGGCCGCAGGGCGAAGCGGAAGGCTGGAAGTGCGTCGTGGATCACGGCGAAATACGCGAGGAAGGGCCTGCCGCGCTGCCGCCCGGAACGCGGGTGAGGGTGGAAAACCTGTTCGGCAATGTCCCGGCCCGCCGCAAGTTCCTGCGCACCGCACGCAGCGAATATGCCGCCTGCCACGACGTGGTCCGCCGGCTCGCGATGGCGCGCCCCGATATCGCATTCTCCTTTGAACATGGCGAACGCCGCATCCTCGCGCTGCAGAACGGGCAGCCGTTGGCAAGCCGGGTGTCGGAAATCGTCGCCCGGGAACTCGCTGCGAACGGGGTGGAGATCGACCTGGAACGCGGCACCATGCGGCTGACGGGTATCGCGGGGCTGCCGACCTACAACCGCGGGGTTGCCGATCACCAGTATCTGTTCGTCAACGGCAGGCCGGTGAAGGATCGCCTGCTCAGCGGGGCCGTGCGCGGCGCCTACGCAGACATGCTCGCGCGGGATCGCCACGCGGTGCTCGCGCTGTTCATCGAGCTGCCGGCGGAGGAAGTCGACGTCAACGTCCACCCGGCGAAGACCGAGGTGCGCTTTCGCGATGCGGCGGCGGTGCGCGGCTTCATCGTGTCGGGCCTGCGTCAGGCGCTCGCAACTGGCGACAAGCGCAGCGCACAGGCGCCCGATGCTGCGGCGATGGGACGGTGGCAGACCGAGCCTGCCGGCGATCCGAACGCCGGCGCGCAGGCCGCCTCACCCGATGCGCTGCAATCGATCTTCTCCGGGCGGGACTGGTCGCGCGCGCAGGGCGGGGTGCGCGAAGCGTCGCAGGCCTGGCGCGGTTACGAACGCGATGTCATGGCCGCGCCTCAGGGCCGGGCGGAAGAAGCGGCTCCCTTGCCTGAGGATGCGGCGGAGTACCCGCTGGGCATCGCCCGCGGGCAGGTTGCCAATACGTACATCGTTGCCGAAGCGGCAGATGGGCTGGTGCTGGTCGATCAGCATGCGGCGCACGAGCGTCTGGTCCTGGAACGCCTGCGCGCGGCGGGGGCAGGCGATTCGGTCGCGCGTGCGCAGGCCCTGCTGATCCCCGAAGTCGTCGAACTGGAAGAAACGGCCTGTGACCGGCTGGAACAGGCGACGGAGAAACTGGGCGAACTGGGGCTTGCCATCGAACGGTTCGGCCCCGCCGCGATGCTGGTGCGCAGCGTGCCCCATTCGCTGCGCAAATCCGATCCGCGCAAGCTGCTACAGGATATCGCCGACGACTTCGCCCAGCATGGCGAAGCCCTGTTGCTGGGTGAAAAGCTCGACCTGGTACTCGCGACGATGGCCTGCCACGGCTCGGTGCGCGCCGGACGGGTGCTGTCGGTGACCGAAATGAACGCGCTTCTGCGGGAAATGGAGCGCACGCCGCGATCCGGCCAGTGCAACCACGGACGGCCGACCTGGGTAAAGCTGAAGATGGAAGATGTCGAAAAACTGTTCGGGAGGCACTGACGTGAAGTGGCTGGCCATCCTCGTGTCTCTGCCGCTGGCGTTGTCGGCATGCAGCGATCCCGAACCGACGCCGGAACAAACGCGCGCGGCAGAAGACCGTGCGATCGCCGCGGTGGAAGCAGCGCAGGACGTTCCGCCCAATCCCGTGGCGCTGGAACCGATCACGTTCCGCGATATCGACGAACACGGCCTTTCAGGCGCCGGCTGTGCCTTTCGCGCGGAGACACAGGGCAATGGCTGGATCGCACTGGCGCTGGAAAGGGGCGCGCTGGTCAAGATCGAGGGCATCATACATCGCCTTGCCCCCGATGCGGGCAGCAGATCTTTGCCGGTTATGGCCCGGTCGCGGTACGACGGCCGCGAATACGGCCTCACCTTCGACCTTGCGGAGGGGGAAGGCCAGCGAACGGGCACCGAAACGACCGATTATCCCGGCCGGTTGGAACTGCGCAACGGCCGGGACCAGGTCGTGTTCGGCGCAAGTGGCGTGATGCAATGCGGGACCTAGCGCACTGCGACGCCTAGGCAGCGGCTGAATCGTCTTCGATCGGGGCCGATGGATCGCGGACCTCTATCAGCCCGTTCGACACCATTTCCAGCACGACCACATCGTCCTGATTGAAGACCTGAATCCGGGATTTGAACATTCCCATTTCGGGCCGCTTGCGGCTCCGCCGCTTGGCAATGATTTCCGCCTCGCAGCGCAAGGTGTCGCCGGGATAGACGGGGCGCTTCCACCGCAATTCATCGATGCCGGGCGATCCCAGACCGGCCTGCTCAACGTTGAGCATATTGTCGACCAGCATCCGCATTGTCATTGCGCAGGTATGCCATCCGCTGGCGGACAGCCGGCCAAAATGGGTGGCCGCGGCGGCATCTTCATCGAGATGGAACGGCTGCGGGTCGTACTTCTGCGCGAAGTCCATCACCTCTTCCCGCGTGACCGCGTAACCGCCGAAGCTCCTCTTCGAGCCGACTTCGATGTCTTCGAAATAGTTCACATTAGTCCCCCAGGCTGAATCGCGCGAACAGCGTGTAGCCTATCGGACTGTCTCCGTAATAGGGGTTGAGCGCATCGGGCTTGGCGAAGGCGGCCACCGTACCGCCGAGCGCGACGTTCACCGGCCCGATCGGCAGGCGGTAGGCATAGCCGGCCTGAAACTTGGTCACCCGGAACGGCATGTCGTGCAACGGATCGTGATGGTCGGGAAACAGCTCGTCGTTCTTCACGTTCTCGATCCGCCCGAACACCGTATGATGGTCGGTCAGGTCCCAGTTCACTTCGCCCAGCCAGGCCGTCAGCGTGTCGCCGGGCTGGCGGTCTTTGGCCGAGAACGCTGCCATCGCCGAAAGCCCGCGACCGTCGTTGTAGTGAACCGATGCCGTCGTCCGGTGCTCGTCGGCACCCCCGTGCAGTTCTTCCGGTTCGTCGATCTGGCCGTAACTTGCCTGGACCAGCCATGCGGGGGAGGGGGCGAAGCTGGCCCTTACGCTCCACGAATCGAGCTTCGGCGTTTCGATGTTCCAGCGGAATTCGTCGGGCTCGCGGCCACGAAAGGCGCTGGCTTCGAGCTGCCATTGCGTGCCGCCGACACCGGCAGTGATCACGCCATAGGTGATATGGGTCGAATCGAACCAGTGGTGGGTGATGGGCGCTTCGGGATTATAGCGCGCGCTGGCACGATGCATGAACGCGCTGGGCCCCAGGGCGGGTTCCCCCACCGGCCCGCCGTAAAGGAATGCGGACGTATCTTCGGCAAGGTCGATTTCCACCTTCCCGGCCAGTTCCATGAACAGATCGTGGGGATGCTGGCGGTCCACCAGCGGCTCCCCATAGGCGACTTCGCCCGTGGCGAAGAGGTTGGGGTAACCGTCGTGCCGCATTTCCGGCTCCAGGCTCATCATCGTGCGCAGGGTCAGCTTCCCGCCTTCGAAAGGCTTTTCCAGCGTCGCCATGCCCATCGACTGAACGTAGAACTTGTCTCCGCCGCGCGGCCCGCCCTGATCGGTATATACGGGCCAGACGAAGCCATGCAGCATCAACGTCGCATCGCCGCCGAGGTTGATCGCCGCGCCGTGGTTCATCTTCTCGTTCGCGGGGAGGCGGGACGTGCCGGATCCTTCGCCGCCGTGGACCATGCCTGCATGGTCCATCCCGGTGTGATCCATCGCAGTGTGATCCATCTCGGCATGGTCCATCGCTGGATGGTTCATTGCCGTTTGATCCTCCGGCGAGTGATCCATCGTCGCATGATCCTGCGCGAGTGCGGGCATGGGGACGAGCAGGGCCGGTGCGACCGCGGCCGCCAGAAACTGGAAACGCATTGTTCAAAGTCCTTCAGGGTTTGGCGATCATCCAGATCGCCATGCCGATCATGAAAAGGTTTTCGGTGAGCGAAACGAAGCCGAGCGGAACGTTGCTCGACCCGCCGACGCAGGCGCACTTGATCTCGCGCTTCTGGATGTAAACGGCGTAGAACACGCTGACGGCGCCGATGGTCCCGATGACCAGCGCCACCGGGATGGACAGCCAGTTCAGCGCATGTGCCGCCATCAGCACCCCGGCGCCCGCTTCCAGAAAAGGATAGGCATAGGAATAGGGCACCCATCGACGCGCCAGCAGATCGTATCCCACGAACATGCTGGAAAACCGCTCCACATCCTGCAGCTTCAGCATTGCCAGAATTGCCATCGTGAATGCGACGAACCATTCGGCGGCCCGCACGGTGATTGCCGAACCGAAGGCGAAATGGCTGACCGCCATCGCCAGGGTTGCCGCAATGGCAAATACCGCGATCACCGGGCGGTAGCTGGTCGCCCCCTCCTGCGGCAGGGGCTTGCCAAGATAAGCGCGCAACTCGCTGTATCCGCCGATTCTCTCGCCCGCGATGAA
Organism: Pelagerythrobacter marensis; assembly: GCF_001028625.1. Taxonomy (NCBI): domain Bacteria; kingdom Pseudomonadati; phylum Pseudomonadota; class Alphaproteobacteria; order Sphingomonadales; family Erythrobacteraceae; genus Pelagerythrobacter; species Pelagerythrobacter marensis. The sequence continues at coordinate 882,079 of NZ_CP011805.1, forward strand.
GATCTGGGGCGTGGTTTCGACATTGTGCTTCTGCTTGAACGCGTCGGTGTCCTTGCGCGTTGTTAGCCAGTGGTCTTCAACAGCATAGCCATGGCGTTGAAGCAGCCACTTTGCCTTAACGCCGTAAGGGCAAACGTGCTTGTCCATCACCATGCGATGGATGCGGGCGGTCTTGTCGTTGCTCATGAATCACTCCATAGCTTCCGTACCGCGGTACGGAGTCAAGCATGAATGCTATGCGCATTTCCGATCTCGCTCGCGCAGGCGGGGTCGGGGTCGAAACGGTTCGGTTTTACCAACGCAAGGGACTGCTGCCGAAACCGGGCGGATCGGTGCAGGGCGGGCGTCATTACGGCCCGGACGATGCGCGCCGGCTGCGTTTCGTCCGACATGCCCAGGCCGCAGGGTTTTCGCTGGCGGAGATCGGGGAACTGATCGATCTGGACCGGACCGACGACCGCCCACGGGCCCGGGACATGGCGCGTGAACGGATCGCCGAACTGGATGCCCGCATTGCGCAGCTCACCGCTGCCCGCCAATCGCTTGCGAAACTCGCCGCCGACTGCGCGAAAGGCGACGCCGGCCCCTGTCCCATTCTGGCCGCGTTCGACTAGCTCCGGAATGCGGGGCGAAGCCCTTCGGCATCCAGTTCCGGGATGATCCGATAGCGCGCGAGGACGAGGCTGAAGAGGCCGAACATCAGAAGGCCGATCGCGACCAGAGTGAACACGACCCCGTCGTCGGCAAGGCTCGCAACCGCATCGCCCAGGGTCAGGATCTGTTCGGCACCGCTGGACAGAAAGCCGGCCTGGACGAGAGACCAGCCGATCAGCAGGAAAACCACGGCTCGCGCGATATAGCCGATACCGCCCAGCCACCGGGTCTGCGATGGTGCGCCCGGCGCAATGCGATGCATGAACTCGCCCGTCCATCCCTTCTTCGCCTGAAACGCCGCCGCGACAATGAAGGCGATGCCCAGAACCCCCAGGACCGTGCCGCCGAATTGTACCGACAAGATGCCCGAAGCGGCCTGTTGCGCGCCGCCGCCATTGTCTGCCCCGGTAGAGGCGAACTTGAACGCCGAATAGGCCAGGGCCAGATGGCCGATGGCGCTTCCCGCATGGCCGATCCGGCGTGCCCATCCGGTGGTGTCGCTGCCCTGATTTTCGATATCGAACAGCGGCGATGCGAGGCGAAACAGGGCATAGGCCAGCAATCCCACCACCATCAGCCACAGAATCGCAGTGCCGAGCGGGAATTCCCTGATGGCCTCGAAAATGCCGTTGGTACCCTGGCCGATCCGTCCGGCGCTGGTGACCGCTATCAGGCCAAGGACCGAATAGAGGATTGCCCGGCTGAAATACCCGACGCGCACCAGATTGCTGAAACTTTCGGACTTGCTCGCCATTGTCGGGCGCTCCCCTGTTGAATGACAGGGAAACGCCGCAAGCGGGAAATCCGTTCCTCTACAGATCAGCGCGGCTTGCGATCGGCCAGCGCGCCGCGGACCGGGGAGAGCGTCGTGTCGTCCTGCGGCAGGCCCATGAGCTGCCTCAGCAGCGGCGCGATCGCCGTGTTGGTGAACCCCGGAATAGTCGCGCCTTGCCGGAAGGCTGGGCCATTGGCGATGAACAGTGCCGTCATCTCCGGAGCAGCCGGATCGTATCCGTGGTTACCGCCGGTCCATTCGCTCTCGTTCCGGCTCGGCGCAATCGTCCATCCTGTCTGGGGCAGGCAGAAGTACGGCGGAATCCGCACATTGGTGCCATAGGCGAAGCGGGCCGGCATCTCGCCCTTGCGCCAGCATTCCATATGCGGATGCTCTTTCAGCAGAGCGGCCTCGAAAGCATCGACGTTGCCTTCGGTCGGCCGGAACGTCGCATAGGCCCCGCCTTCGACGAGGCGATAGAGCGAGGGATCGAGCACTTCGTCGAGCGCGATCACGCGCGCAGAGCTGGTGGCGGCCATGCCGTGATCGGATACGATCACGAGGTTGGCGGGCTGCTGCAGCCTTTCCAGCCCCGCGACCAGCATTGCGATATCGCCGTCGATTTTGATCAGCGCCTGATTCAGCTCGGCACTGTCCGGCCCGCCACCGTGGCCGGCGGTGTCGATGGTATCGAAATAGAGCGTCACGAAGGCCGGACGAATCTCGGCCGGCCGGCGCAGCCAGTCGAGCACGGAATTTACCCGCTGAACGTTGGTCACCGCCATGCTGAACTGCTGCCAGTCCTGCGGATAGCGACCACCCTCGGGCGCGCCCCATCCGCTTTCTGGCATCGTGCCACCCCAGGCCACGGCCGAGCCGGGCCAGAACATGGATGCCGTGCGGATGCCCGCCTCTTCCGCTTCGACCCAGATCGGTTTGGCCGCTTTCCACCACCATGGATCGACGGTGGCCATCGTGAACACCTCGTCCGGCCGGGCGGGGTCTTCGATCCGGTTGGCGGTGATGCCGTGCACATCGGGCACCTCGCCGGTCACCAGCGTCCAGTGGTTGGGGAAGGTCTTGGACGGGAACGAAGGCCGCATGGGCGCGCGCACGCCGGCTTCGGCGAGCGACGACAACGTCGGGGTCAGCCCGCGATCGAGATAATCCGGGTGAAACCCGTCTATCGACACCAGCACCGTCACCGGCTGGCGCTGTTCGACCCTGACGCCGTCTACCGCGGCAGCGGAGCGTACCGCGGTATTATGCGCCGGTGCACAGGCGGGAAGCAGCGCCGCCGCCGCCAGGGTGAGGGCACTTGCAAACCTGCGCATGGTCGCTCCGATCGATCAGACGTTGAATTTGAACAGCATGACGTCGCCGTCCTGGACGATATATTCCTTGCCTTCCTGCCGCAGCTTTCCGGCCTCGCGCGCGCCGGATTCGCCGCCAAGCGCGACGTAGTCATCGTAGGCAATTGTTTCAGCACGAATAAACCCGCGCTCGAAATCGGTATGAATTTCGCCCGCGGCCTGGGGCGCTCTCGCCCCGTCGGGGAAGGTCCAGGCCCGCGATTCCTTGGGCCCTGCGGTGAAGAAGGTCTTGAGACCAAGCAGCTTGTAGCCTGCGCGGATAACGCGGCTGAGGCCGCTTTCGTCGAGGCCCAGTTCGGTCAGGTATTCGGCGCGCTCCTCGCCATCCATCGCGACAAGCTCGCTCTCGATCGCCGCCGAAACGACAACCGCCTCGGCGCCTTCCGCCGCCGCCTTTTCGAACACCCTGGCGCTGAAGGCATTGCCATCCGCCGCATCTTCTTCCGCGACGTTGCAGACATAGAGCACGGGCTTGGCCGTCAGCAGTTGTGCCTGTGCGAAAACGCGGGCTTCCTCGTCATCCTTCGGCTCGGTCAGCCGCGCCGGCTTGCCATCACGCAGCAGATCGAGCGCCTGGCCGAGAACGCTGGCCATGATCTTCGCTTCCTTATCGCCGCCGGTGGCCTTCTTGGCCGCAGCGGGCACGCGCTTTTCCAGGCTTTCGAGATCGGAAAGCATCAGTTCGGTTTCGACCACCTCGGCATCGGCGATCGGGTCGACCTTGTTGCTGACATGCTGAATGTCGTCATCTTCGAAGCAGCGCAGGACATGGACGACGGCATCGACTTCGCGAATGTTGCCGAGGAACTGGTTGCCCAGACCTTCGCCCTTGCTGGCACCTTTCACCAGGCCGGCGATGTCGACGAAGGCAAGCTGCGTCGGGATCACCTTGGCCGAACCGGCGATCGCCGCGATCTTGTCCAGCCGCTCGTCAGGCACTGCGACCTGGCCGACGTTCGGCTCGATCGTGCAGAACGGATAGTTCGCCGCCTGCGCCGCCTGCGTCTCGGTCAGCGCGTTGAAAAGGGTGGACTTGCCAACATTGGGCAGCCCGACGATTCCGCAGCGGAAACCCATTTTCTTCGATTACCTTCCATCAATTCTCGCCGCGAAGATCACGCGGCCTTACGGAGCGGGCGCTATAAAGAAATGCCGCGCCGCGACAAGCGTGCCGCTATCCCTGCATCCGCAGCGCAATGTCGCTCATGAAACGGGCCGCATCGTTCTTCGCCAGCCACTCGGCCTCGGCCCCGATCGCGGCGAGCATGTCGGTAAGTTCGTCCATTTCCGCCCTGGCATAATTGCCGAGAACATGGCCGGTCACCCGGTCCTTGTGCCCAGGATGGCCGATCCCGATCCGAACCCGGCGGAAATCCGGCCCCAGATGCTGGTTGATCGAGCGCAGTCCGTTGTGCCCGGCCAGCCCGCCGCCGGTGCGAACCTTGATCTTGAACGGAGCAAGATCGAGTTCGTCGTGGAAGACGGTGAGATCTTCGATCCCGAGCTTGTAGAAGCGCAGCGCCTCGCCGACGCTGCGGCCGCTCTGGTTCATGAATGTCGCCGGCTTGAGCAGCAGGACCCTGTCCCCGCCGATCCTGCCTTCCTGTACCCAGCCGGAAAACTTCTTCTGCACCGGGCCGAAGCCGTGCATCTCCGCAATCACGTCGCAGGCCATGAAGCCCACGTTGTGACGGTGGAGCGCGTACTGCGGTCCTGGATTGCCGAGGCCAGCCCAAATCTGCATGGGCGCGCTCTAGTGTGCCGGCGGGTGCGGGGCAATGCCCGCAAACCCACTGCTCCCTTCAGCGATTGAGCCGCCCCTCGATCAGCCCGTCGACCAGCGACGGATCGGCAAGCGTGGAGGTATCGCCAAGCGCGCCATAGTCGTTTTCCGCGATCTTGCGCAGGATGCGGCGCATGATCTTGCCCGAACGCGTCTTGGGCAGGGCAGGGGTGAAATGCAGGTGATCGGGCGTGGCGATCGGCCCGATTTCCTTGCGGACATGCTGGCGCAGCTCCGCCGCCAGATCCTCGCCCGGCTCCTCCCCCGCATTGAGCGTGACGTAACAGTATATGCCCTGGCCCTTGATGTCGTGCGGGAAGCCGACCACTGCCGCTTCCGCGACTTTGGGATGAAGGACCAGAGCGCTTTCCACTTCTGCCGTGCCCATGCGGTGGCCCGACACATTGATCACATCGTCGACGCGCCCGGTGATCCAGTAATAGCCATCGGCATCGCGGCGGCAGCCGTCGCCGGTGAAATATTTGCCGCGATACGTGCTGAAATACGTCTGCACGAACCGGTCGTGATCGCCGTAAACGGTGCGCGCCTGGCCGGGCCAGGATCGCGCAATGCAAAGGTTGCCCGAGTTTTCCCCATCCAGCACTTTGCCGTCGCCGTCGACCAGTTCCGGGCATACGCCGAAGAAGGGGCGACCGGCGCTGCCGGGTTTCATCGGATGGGCGCCGGGCAGGGTGGTGATCATGATCCCGCCGGTTTCGGTCTGCCACCAGGTGTCGACCACCGGGGTTTCGCCGCCGCCCACGTTGTCGTGATACCAGCGCCAGGCTTCGGGATTGATGGGCTCGCCCACTGTTCCCAGCAGTCGCAGGGAAGACAGATCGTGCTTCTGCACGTGGGCCGTCCCCTCGCGCATCAGCGCGCGAATTGCGGTTGGGGCGGTGTAGAAGATGTTGACGTCATGCTTGGCGCAAACCGCCCAGAAGCGATCGTGATCGGGCCAGTTGGGCACCCCTTCGAACATCAGCGCGGTCGCACCGTTCTGCAGCGGGCCATAGACGATGTAGCTGTGCCCGGTGACCCAGCCGATGTCGGCCGTGCACCAGTACACTTCCCCGGGCCGATAATCGAAGACATAGCGGAACGTCGTTTCGGTCCAGACGGCATAGCCGCCGACGGTGTGCAGCACGCCCTTGGGCTTGCCCGTCGATCCCGAGGTATAGAGGATGAACAGCGGATCTTCTGCGTTCATTTCCTCGCACGGGCATTCATCCGGGACGCCTTGCGAAAGCTCGTGATACCAGTGGTCGCGCCCTTCGGTCATCGCGACCTCGCCGCCGGTGTGGCGCACGACCAGAACTGCCTTTGCCGGAACTTTTGCCAGCGCCGCGTCGACATTCGCCTTGAGCGGCACTTTCTTCGATCCGCGAAGCCCCTCGTCGGCAGTGATCACCCACTCGCTTGCGCAATCCTCGATCCGGCCGGCGATGGCGTCGGGGGAAAAGCCGCCGAAAATAACCGAATGAACCGCGCCGATGCGGGCGCAGGCCAGCATTGCGATTGCGCCTTCGGGGATCATCGGCATGTAGATCGTGACCCGGTCGCCCCGCGCCACGCCCATGCCTTTCAGCGTGTTCGCCATGCGGATCGTTTCGCGCTGAAGATCGGCATATGTCAGGCGGCGCACCGCGCCTTCGGGGTCATCGGGTTCGAAGATCAGCGCGATCGTGTCGCCGTTGCCGGCTGCGACATGTCTGTCGACGGCATTGTGGCAGATGTTCAGCGTGCCATCTTCGAACCAGCGAATGTCGGCCGGATCGAAGTCCCAGTTGGCGATCTTGTGCGGAGTGCGAAACCAGTCGAGCCGCTGAGCCTGGTCGGCCCAGAAACCGTCGGGATCGTCGATGCTGCGGCGATACATCGCCTCGTAATCGGCGAGCGAACACACGGCATGTTCGCGCGCGGCGGCGGGAACGGGGACGGTTTCGTGGTCGATTTCGCTCAAGCTGCTCTCTCCCGGCTTACGATTGCGATTCGTATAACCGCTCCCGGTTAGGCAAGCGACTGCCCAAACGCAAAACGCCGGCCCATCGCTGGGCCGGCGTTGCGTTTTGTTCGATTGGGGGAAAGTGGCTGAGGATCAGTCCTCGCCGCCCTCTTCCTTCTCGCCGCGGTCGTCTTCGGCGTTCTGTTCCGTCGCCGGCACATCGTCGGCCGCGGCTTCATCGCCTTCTTCCGCTTCGGCACGCTTGAGCGCCGACGGGGCCACGATGGTTGCAATCGTGAAGTCGCGATCGGTGATCGCGCTTTCCGAACCTTCGGGCAGCTTGACGTGGCTGATGTGGATCGAATCGCCGACTTCGAGGCCGGTGACGTCGATTTCGATCTCGCTCGGGATCTTGTTGGCGTCGCACACGAGTTCGAGTTCGTGACGCACGACGTTGAGCACGCCGCCCTTCTTCAGGCCGGGGCTCGCTTCTTCGTTCACGAACAGGACCGGAACCGACACGTCAACCTTGGCGCCCTTGGCAAGGCGGAGGAAGTCGACATGGTTCGGGCGATCGCTGACGGGATGGAATGCGACATCCTTCGGCAGGGTGCGAACGGTCTTGCCGCCCAGTTCGATCTCGACGATCGAGTTCATGAAGTGTCCGGTGCCGAGCTGCTTGATCAGCAGGCGTTCCTCGACGTGGATCGGGGTGGGGGCTTCCTTGCCGCCGTAGATAACGGCGGGAACACGGCCTTCGCGACGCAGTGCACGGGAGGCTCCCTTGCCAGCCCGATCGCGCGTCTCGGCCGGCAGGGTCAGAGCGTCGCTCATGTCGCTTACCTTTCGAAATGCATTTGAGTACAAGTTTCCGCCACGCCTCCAGGGATGACCATGGTCGGAAGCGCGCGCCTATAACGGGCCCGGGGGGAATTGCAAGCGCGCTACTGAATGCGGCGCACGGTATATCCGCGCTGGGTCAGGAGGGCGGGCAGCCCGTCGTCCCCCGCCAGATGCGCCGCGCCCACGGCGATGAATGGACGGGGCGCATCGGCAAACAGCGCCTCCAGCCGCTGGGCCCAGGCGCGGTTGCGCCCCGTGTACAGCGCCGCGCGCAGCTCGGGATCGGCCAGGATCGCACTGGTGGCCGGGTCGGCAAGATAGGCGATCCTGCCCGCATACCAGTTTGCGGCAAGATCGACCGGCTCGGCCCGCTGGTCCGCCATATCGGCAAGGATTGCACCGAGAAGATCGCGCTGTTCTGCTTCGGGCAGGGTATCGAATATGGCGAGTTGGGCGGCGGCCCCTTCCAGCTCCACCACCGGGGCGGATGCCATTTCGCGCAGGAGCGCGCGATCGACACCATTGGCCGGGTCACCACGCTTGGCATATTGCGCCAGGGTCAGCGCCGCGGCCCAGGTTTCCATGTTCGAAAAGGCGTTGGCGGGCACGGAATGCGCCGCCATCTGATCGCGCAGGGCCCTGCGAATGCCCGCAGGCATACGATCGGCCAGGGGCGGCAGCCCTTCGGTATAGGCGCGAGCATCGAACGCCTCGCGCAGAGCAGCCGCATTCTCCAGATCGCGCACTTCCACGACCAGCAGGTCTGCCTGCTTCACGGCGTTGGTAAACCGATCGGTCTTCCAGTCGACGCCATCGGGCAGCGCGTGGATTGTGCCGAAGAGCCAGCCTTCGACAGTGCCATCGGCCGCCGAAACTTCGAACAGCGCGGGCGAGGGCGGTCCGGCGAATTCCGGCGGCGGATCGGATCGACCGCAAGCCGCGAGCACCAGCGATGCCAGGACTGCGAATGCGCGCCTTGCCGTCACTGGACGCGCGCGGTTTCGATCCCAAGTTCGGCCAGCTTGTCCTGCACGCTCTGGTCACCGGCGAGGTGGCCGGCACCGACCGCGACGAAGACCGTGCCCGGTGCGTCCAGCCGTTCCTCGATCCAGCGGGCCCAGTTGGCGTTGCGGGCGTAGAGCAGCCGTTCGGCCAGCAGGGGATCGGTCATGCTCTCGTTGATCAGCCGCGCCAGTTCATCGGCATCGCCTTCGGCCCATTCGGCCACCATCAGATCGAGCATGGCCTTGATATCGTCGACACCTTCGGCCGTTTCCATCAGGAACCGGATCTGGGTTTCGACGGGGAGACTGTCGAAAATTGCGAGCTGTTCTTCGATCGTCTCCAGCGCGCCGCGCGCGATCGTTTCGCTGCGCGCCTCGTGCAGGACGGTTTCGACGCCCGCATCGGGGCTGTAACCCTGCTGCAGCAGCGGCAGCATCGCCAGCATCATTGCGCCGTACCACGGTTCGAACCGGTCGAAGACGGCAGGCGGCAGGTTAAGCTTGGCCAGCGCCGCTTCGTAGCTGGTTCGCTGATCGTCGTTCAGCAGCCCGCGCAACGACTGGCCTTCAGGAAGCGTCCCGATCGAATTCACGAGCGTCTGCATCGACGCGGCGGTTTCGGGAGTCATTTCGATTTCGGTGACCAGCATCTCCGACCCATCGAAGGCTTCTGCCACCGGGCCATGATACCATTCGATGCCGTCCGGCAGGGCATGAACCGTGCCGAACAGCCAGATGGTCGTATCCTCGTCCGCCACCTTCCACAGCGCCGGCACCGCCTGGGCAGGGGCGGCTGTTTCTGCCGCTTCGACCGCCGGGGCCGCGGCTTGATCCTCGGCATAAGCCGGAGCGGCGAAGGCAAGGGCAATGGCCGAGCCCGCGGCCGAAAGACGGGTAAGAATGCTTGTCATCTGAACGCTCCTGGCATCCGATCCCTTGCCGGACAGTGAACCGATTGGCGCAGCCTGCGGCCCTGTCAAGCGCGCGAGCGGCCGGTCCCTTCTACCCCGCTGCCCCATTGACCGAATTTTCGCCTTCCGCCATGGCGCGGCGCGATGGAACGGAACCCCGAGAATAGCTTCCAGGACATGATCCTCGCCCTCCATGATTTCTGGAGCGCGCAGGGATGTCTGATCCTGCAACCTTACGACATGCGCATGGGTGCGGGCACGTTCCACACCGCCACCACGCTCCGCGCGCTGGGGCCGGAGCCGTGGAATGCCGCCTTCGTCCAGCCCAGCCGCCGCCCGACCGACGGGCGTTACGGCGAAAATCCCAACCGGCTGCAGCATTATTACCAGTATCAGGTGATCCTGAAGCCGAGCCCGCCCGACATCCAGGATCTCTATCTCAAGAGCCTGGAAGTCATCGGCGTTGACCCGCTCAAGCACGATATCCGCTTCGTCGAGGATGATTGGGAAAGCCCCACGCTCGGCGCCTGGGGCCTGGGCTGGGAAGTCTGGTGCGACGGGATGGAGGTGACGCAGTTCACCTATTTCCAGCAGATGGGCGGTTTCGATTGCAAGCCGGTGGCGGGCGAGCTGACTTACGGCCTCGAACGCCTCGCCATGTATATCCAGGGCGTCGACAACGTCTACGATCTCGATTTCAACGGGCAGGGCGTGACTTACGGCCAGGTCTTCCTCGAAAACGAGAGGCAGATGTCGAAGTGGAACTTCGAGGTCGCCGATACCGATGCCCTGTTCGATCTGTTCAACAAGGCAGAGGCGGAATGCCGCAATGCCCTCGCCAACGACGTGCCGATTGCGGCCTACGAACAGGCGGTGGAAGCCAGCCACCTGTTCAACCTGCTGCAGGCGCGCGGCGTGATCAGCGTGCAGGAACGCGCCAGCTACATGGGCCGCGTGCGCGATCTGGCGCGGGGAAGCTGCGAGAAATACGCCGAGCTGATGGCGCCGGAATGGGCGAAGAAGTATCCGGAGTGGTCGCTGTGATGGGTGCGTATCCGCATAGTTCGTGCGCTCCCGCGAAAGCAGGAGCCCAGGGCAATCGAGGGGCCGGCTCGGCTGGGTTCCTGCTTGCGCAGGAACTCGTGAAGAGGGAGGCGGCCCATGGCTGATTTCCTGCTCGAATTGCGCTGCGAGGAAATTCCCGCGCGGATGCAGGCCGGCGCGCGGGCCGAGCTGGAAAAGCTGTTCCGGCGCGAGATGGACGGCGCCGGGGTTGCGGTGGGCGCGGTCACCGTCTGGTCCACGCCGCGCCGCCTGGCCCTGATCGCGCGCAACCTTCCGCAAGCGACCGAAGCGGTCAGCGAAGAGGCGAAGGGCCCGCCCGAGGGCGCACCCGATCAGGCGGTCGAGGGGTTCTGCCGCAAGAACGGCGTCACGCGCGACCAGTTGGAAGTGCGCGAGGTGAAGGGCCGGGCGACCTACTTCGCGGTCAAGAACGTACCCGGGCGCGCGACAGCGGACCTGCTCGCCGAAGCGATCCCCGCGATCGCGCGCGATTTCGCGTGGCCCAAGTCGATGCGCTGGGGTTCAGCCTCGATCAGCACCGAGAGCCTGCGCTGGGTGCGCCCGCTGTCGGGTATCGTCGCCATTCTTGGTGAAGATCTGGTCGATTGCGCGGTCGACGGCATTGCCTCGGGCTACGCGACCAAGGGTCACCGCTTCCATTGCCCGGGCGATATTACCATCGGCAGCGCCGACGACTACGCGGAAAAGCTGCGCGCCTGCCACGTCATCGTGAACCACGAGGAACGGCAGGACATGATCCGTACCGGCGCGGCCAGCGCCGCCGCCGATGCCGGGCTCACGCTGGTCGAGGACGAAGGGCTGGTGATCGAGAACGCGGGCCTGACCGAGTGGCCGGTGCCGCTGCTCGGCCGGTTCGAAGAGGATTTCCTCGCCGTCCCGCCCGAGGTCATCCAGCTCACCGCGCGCGTGAACCAAAAGTATTTCGTGTGCGAGGATGCTGACGGCAGGCTCGCCAACGCCTTCATCTGCACCGCCAATATCGAGGCGCAGGACGGCGGCGCGCGCGTGGTCGATGGCAACCGCAAGGTCCTCGCCGCGCGCCTTGCCGATGCGCGCTTCTTCTGGGATGTGGACCGCAAGAAGACGCTGGCCGAACACGCCAAGGGGCTGGAGCGGATTACCTTCCACGAGAAGCTGGGTACGGTCGCCGACAAGGTCGAGCGTGTGGCCAGGCTCGCCCGCTGGCTGGTCGCGGAAGGGATCGTCCTCCCCGAAACGGGGAGGGGGACCAGCGAAGCTGGTGGAGGGGCACCCGCCTCGGCTCGCGCCGCGACAGGATCGGAGCAGGGGGGTGTGCCCCTCCACCATCCTGCGGATGGTCCCCCTCCCCCGACGGGGGAGGATCTTGCAGCGCTCGCCGAACAGGCCGCGCGGCTTTGCAAGGCCGATCTCGTCACCGAAATGGTTGGGGAATTCCCTGAACTTCAGGGGCTTATGGGTGGATACTACGCCCGCGCCGAAGGGTTGCCGGATGCCGTCGCCGACGCGATCCGCGATCACTACAAGCCGGTCGGCCAGGGCGATGACGTGCCTACCGCGCCGGTGACGGTGGCGGTCTCGTTGGCGGACAAGCTGGATACGCTGCTAGGTTTCTTCGTCATCGACGAGAGACCTACCGGTTCGAAAGACCCCTTTGCGCTTCGACGGGCGGCGCTCGGAGTCTTGGCGCTCCTTCAGGTCAATGGGCTGCGCATTGGTCTTGGAACCCTTTGGACCGCCGGCCTGGCTGAGAACAATCTTGGTCGCTATCGGTACAATAGGACCGAGAATCCAGATGCCGGGCATCGGGTAATCAAATCAGAACTGCTTGATTTCTTCGCCGACCGCCTCAAGGTCCAGCAGCGCGAGGCCGGCGTTCGTCACGACCTGATCGACGCGGTCTTCGCGCTTGGGAACGAAGACGACCTCGTGCGACTTCTTGCCCGTGTGAACGCGCTGCAGACCTTCATCGAAACCGAAGACGGCGCCAACCTGCTCGCCGGTTACAAGCGCGCGGCCAATATCCTCAAGAAGGAAGACTGGCGCGGGATCGAGGGCGAGATCGCCCGCACTGGCGAGGAAGACCCGCTTGCGCTGGTCGACGATCCCGACATGAAGGCGGTGATCGATGCCAAGATGTCCGAGCGCCATGCGAAAGAACTTTCCTACACGCCCGAACCTGCGGAAAAGGCGCTGATGGATGCGCTGGAAAATTCGGAACGCGACGCGGCCCGGGCCATTGAGGCGGAGGACTTCGGTGCCGCCATGGCCGCGCTCGCCAGCCTGCGCGCGCCAATCGACCGGTTCTTCGACGAAGTGACGGTAAACGCGGATGAAGAAAACAAACGGGCCCACCGGCTCGACCTGCTTGCACGGTTCCGTGCTGCAGTGCACAACGTGGCCGATTTCAGCCGTATAGAGGGCTGATCGCGTGCACACCGCTGTCCGTCACCTTGTCAAAGGTGCCGGAAATCAGCGACTTGTAAGACATTTGTTGGGTGACGGGGTGTAAACTTCGTCACCCTGGGAAGGGACACGATGAACGATACGGTCTTCACCTTCGGCGGCGATGCTTCGCATTCGAATGCGCGGCAGAAGGACAAGACCGTTACCGGCGGCAAGGGCGCCAATCTGGCGGAAATGGCCGCCATCGGCTTGCCCGTGCCCCCCGGCTTCACAATCGCGACCGACGAATGCGTCCGCTACCTGAAGGAAGGCGGCGATTTTTCGGATGAGCTGCAAGCAGCAGTCGCCAAGGCCTTGCAACACATAGAGAAAACGGCCGAGAAGCAGTTTGGCGATGCAGCCGATCCGCTGCTGGTATCGGTCCGTTCCGGCGCGCGCGTTTCCATGCCGGGGATGATGGACACCGTCCTCAACCTGGGCCTGAACGACGAAACGGTGGAAGGGCTTGCCGCCACCTCGGGCGATCCGCGGTTCGCCTGGGACAGCTATCGCCGGTTCATCCAGATGTATTCCGACGTGGTCCTCGGCCTCGATCATGGCCTGTTCGAGGAAGCCCTGGAAATCGCCAAGGAAGACAAGGGCTTCTACAACGATACCGAGATGGAATGCGAAGACTGGCAGGCGCTGGTCGCGCAGTACAAGGCCATCGTTCGCGAGGAGCTTGGCGAAAGCTTCCCGCAGGACGTGCATCGGCAGCTTTGGGGTGCGATCCGGGCCGTGTTCGACAGCTGGGATTCGGAACGGGCCAAAGTCTATCGCCGGCTCAACGATATCCCCGGCGACTGGGGCACCGCGGTCAACGTGCAGGCGATGGTTTTCGGGAACATGGGCGAAACATCCGCCACCGGCGTCGCCTTCACCCGCGACCCGGCGACCGGAGAGCGGGCATATTACGGCGAATATCTGATCAATGCGCAGGGCGAAGATGTCGTCGCCGGCATTCGGACCCCGCAGTATCTCACCCGCGCCGCGCGCGAGGCGGCAGGGGCGAAGCCGCTGTCGATGGAAGAGGCCATGCCCGACGCCTACGCCGAACTGGTGCAGGTGTTTGAGCTGCTGGAACGCCATTATCGCGACATGCAGGACATCGAATTCACGGTGGAACGCGGCAAGCTGTGGATGCTTCAGACCCGCAGCGGGAAGCGCACGGCCAAGGCCGCGTTGAAGCTGGCCGTCGATATGGTCGGGGAAGGGCTGATCGACGAGAAGACCGCGATCCTGCGCGTCGATCCGATGGCGCTCGACCAATTGCTGCATCCCACGCTTGACCCCGAGGCACCGCGCGACGTGCTGACGACCGGGCTCCCCGCATCGCCGGGCGCCGCATCGGGCAGGATCGTGCTGGACGCCGACACGGCCGAACAATGGTCGCAGCGAGGGGAAAAGGTGATCCTAGTCCGGGTCGAAACGAGCCCGGAAGACATTCATGGCATGCACGCGGCGCAGGGCATCCTTACCGCGCGCGGCGGCATGACGTCGCATGCCGCGGTCGTGGCACGGGGAATGGGGCGGCCCTGCGTGTCGGGCGCACCGGGTGTTTCGATCGACCTCAAGACCCGGACGCTCCGCATCGGGGAGCGCGACCTTGCGGAAGGCGACACGCTCACGCTCGACGGGGCCAACGGACAGGTCATGGCCGGGCAGGTCGCCACGATTGAGCCGGAACTGGCCGGTGACTTCGGCGTCCTGATGGAATGGGCGGACAGGCACCGCCGGATGAAAGTTCGGACGAATGCGGAGACGCCGGCCGATTGCCGCATGGCGCGCCAGTTCGGCGCGGAGGGCATCGGGCTTTGCCGTACCGAACACATGTTCTTCGATGCCAGCCGCATCAGGGCCGTGCGGGAAATGATCCTGGCGGATGATGAAAGCGGGCGCAGGGCCGCGCTGGACAAGCTGCTGCCCGAACAGCGTGCCGATTTCCGCGAGATCTTCGAGGTCATGGCCGGGCTGCCCTGCACGATCCGTCTGCTCGATCCTCCGTTGCATGAATTTCTCCCGCACGGCGATGCGGAGTTCGAGGAGCTGGCCAATGCGACCGGCCTGGGTGTGGACCACCTCAAGCGCCGCGCCGGCGAGCTGCACGAATTCAACCCGATGCTGGGGCATCGCGGCTGCCGTCTGGGGATCACTTATCCCGAAATCTACGAGATGCAGGCGAGGGCCATATTCGAGGCGGTTTGCGACGTTGCGCAGGATAGCGGCGCTGCGCCACTGCCCGAAGTGATGATCCCGCTCGTCGCCACGAAGCGCGAGCTGGAATTGCTGCGCGGCCTGGTCGATCGGATCGCGGCCGAAGTCTTCGCCGAGAAGGGATGCGAGGTCGACTATCTCGTCGGCACGATGATCGAACTGCCCCGCGCGGCCCTGATGGCCGGAGAGATTGCGGAAGAGGCGCGATTTTTCTCGTTTGGAACCAACGATTTGACGCAGACGACTCTTGGCGTTTCGAGAGACGATTCGGCGCGCTTTCTCGCCCAGTATGTCGACCGCGGGATCTTCGCGCGCGATCCGTTCGTCAGCCTCGACATCGACGGCGTCGGTCAGCTGGTCGAAATCGCGGCGGAGCGGGGGCGTGCCACGCGCGGGGACATCAAGCTCGGCATTTGCGGAGAGCACGGGGGTGACCCGGCGAGCATCGCATTCTGCGAACAGGTGGGGCTCGATTATGTCAGCGCGTCCCCCTACCGCGTGCCAATTGCCAGGCTCGCAGCCGCCCAGGCCGCGCTGCGCTAGTCTCGCCAGCCGGTAAGGACGACGATTTCGAAGGTTTCGGTAACGCGGCCCGAGGCATCGGCGCCCTCGAGAAAGGATTTGCGAGCCTTCCGCAGCGCATCCCGGCCGAGAGGGGGGGGCGTCGTATCGAGCACATTGGTCAGCGCCTGGCTGCGCAGATCGTCGATCAGCCGGTCCATGTCGCGATAGGCAACCTTGAGCGAATAGCCGTCCGCCACCTGCCGCGCGAACCCGGCCCGCTGCATCAGGGCGGCACCGGATTGTATGTCGATCATCGGATGCATCCGCGCCGCCGGCCTATCCGGCTCGGCATCCAGCAACGCCCGGCGCAAGTTGGCGAGGCTGCCGGCGCCGACGAAGGCGATCATCGCTATCCCGCCGGGCGCCAGCGCACTGCGCATATGGATGAGCGCGCCCGGGACATCGTTCACCGTATCGATGTCCGCCAGGCTGACGATGAGGTCAAAGCGCCCACCGATCGCTCCCTCCTCTTCCCGGTCGAGGGGGGTGGCATGGGTCAGCGCGGCACCATGCCGCTCGAACATTGCCTGCGACAGTCCGGTAGGGTCACCGCTGAGCATCACCGAACGTGGGCGAATGTTCATAAACCCCAGTCGATCGTCGACCTCGTCCGCCAGCGAACGGAACAGGAAATCCGCCGCATCGCTCGCGTTCTGCCGCTGGACAGCACGGTTCCAACGGGCCCGTCGGCGCGGATAGGAGAATATTTTCGGAACATGGGGGGGGGGCATGCGAGGCGCTCTGCCGGGCTTGCATTCGCCATGCAAGCGCGACAGCCTCAATCCATGTCGGCTGCGAACATCCTGCGCGATTCCATCGCACCACTGGTCGATCTGATTTACCCGCCACGCTGCCCGGCATGTGGGGAAGGCATTGCCAATCAGGCCGGCCTTTGCCTGACATGCTGGACCGGCCTGGAAATTCCGGGAGAGCCGGCCTGTGCCCTTTGCCAATGCCCGCTGCCGGAAACCTTGGCCCAGGGGCAGGCACTGTGCGTCAGCTGCCTGGTCCAGCCACCTGAGCACGATGGGATCGCTGCGGGGACGGTTTACAATGAAACCTCGCGCAAGCTTGTTCTGGCGTACAAGCATGGGCGACGTATCGGACTGGCACCGATGCTGGCCCGGTTGATCGTGGCACGCCTGCCCGTTCTGGAAGGCGAGTGGCTGATCGTGCCGGTTCCGCTTCATCGTTGGCGTCTTTGGCGCAGGGGGTTCAACCAGGCGGCGCTGCTGGCGGCGGAAATTGCCCGGGCAAGCGATGCGCGGCTGCTGGTCGACGGTTTGCGCAGGGAACGGCGGACACCTGCACTGGGAGGTCTGGGAAGGTCGGCCCGCAAGCGCGCGCTACGCGGCGCCATCGGCATATCGCCGCGCCACCGCCGGCGAATCGATGGCGCACGGATTGTCCTGGTCGATGACGTGCTGACGAGCGGAGCAACAAGCGAAGCCTGTGTTGCGGCTCTGAAGCGAGCCGGTGCCGCGTGTGTCGTCGTGGCCTGTTTCGCCCGCGTGTTCGATACCGGGGGAAGCGGAGCGACGAAGCAAGGTTCTGCCGCATCGCCTATCGCCCATAACGAAACGCCCGAAGCCGAAGCTCCGGGCGCCACGTGACGAAAATCATAGGATCCGCCCGAAGGCCTGGCGACCATACCCCCCAGTAAGCCGCGCGGGATCCGATCCCTCAACGTTTTTCGGGGGCGCCATCGCCAATTGGCGGGCTGCGTCCCCATTCCCCTGAACCCGGCGCTCTTACGGCTCCGAATAGTCGGTGGGCATTCCTTACGGACTGCACATGTCTATTCCCATCTCAGCTTCGTTCATCAAAGCGTCATGTGCATTTCATACCGATTTTGCTTAGCGGTTGTGGTTATCGTGCAACAAACCGGCTAACGGCGTTCCAAACGCTGCTTGTCAGGAGGCACGATGCCCGACGAATTCGAACCGAAATTCGACGCCAATGGGCTGCTCACCGCTGTCGTCGTGGATGCACGCGACAACACGGTTCGGATGGTCGGCCATATGAATCGCGAGGCGCTCGATCGTACGCGCGAGACGGGACTTGCCCATTTCCATTCGCGCTCGCGCAACACCTTGTGGCTGAAAGGCGAGACATCGGGAAACACCTTGGAAGTGTCTGAAATTCTGGTCGATTGCGACCAGGATGCCCTGGTCCTCCGTTGTGTTCCGCAGGGCCCGACGTGCCACACCGGCGCCGATAGCTGTTTCTTCCGCCGGCTTGGGGGGGAAGGGCTGATTGCGTTCGGAGATTGACGTTTACGTAAAGGGTATTATTCTGGCCCTATGTCAGAACCCGCCCGCAATCTCCCCACGCGGCACTCCGGTGCTCACCTCGAACGTCCGGACAAGCATTCGCGAGAGCAATATTCGATCTCCGATCTGACCGCGGAGTTCGACTGCACGGCGCGCGCGCTTCGTTTCTATGAGGACGAAGGCCTCATCGCTCCCAAGCGAATCGGCCTGTCCCGCGTCTATTCCAAACGCGACCGGGCGCGGCTCGCCTGGATCATGCGCGCCAAGAACGTCGGTTTTTCGCTCTCTGAAATCCGCGAGATGATCGATCTCTACGATCTCGGCGACGGCCGGGTCGAGCAGCGCCGCGTAACGATAGAGAAGTGCCGCACCCATGTGGCCAAGCTCAAACGCCAGAAGGCAGACATCGATTCGTCGATCAAGGAGCTTTCCGCCTTCATCAAACTGGTCGAATCAATCGATTCCGACTGACACGAACTTCTGCAGGACAAATTCCCATGCCGATCTATTCCGCCCCCGCCCGCGACACACGCTTCGTGGTCAACGAAGTGCTGGATCTGGCGAGCTACGCCGGCTTGCCAGGCTTCGAAAGCGCGACGCCCGACATGATCGATACGGTCATCAACGAAGCGGGCAAGTTCTGTTCCGAGGTGCTTGCGCCGCTCAACCAGCCTGGGGACGAACATGGTTGCACCCGGCATGAGGATGGTTCCGTCACCACTCCGCCGGGATTCAAGGAAGCATTCGAACAGTTCCGCGAAGCAGGATGGGGCACGATCTCCGCTCCCGAGGAATTCGGCGGGCAGGGGATGCCCCACGTCCTTGGCTTCGTGATCGAGGAGTTCATTTCTTCGGCCAACCAGGCGTTCGGCATGTATCCCGGCCTCACCAACGGGGCGGTTTCGGCTCTGCTGGCGAAGGGATCGCCGGAGCAGCAGGCGAAGTACGTTCCCAAGATGATTGCGAACGAATGGCTCGGCACGATGAACCTGACCGAACCGCAATGCGGCACCGATCTGGGGCTGATCCGCACCAAGGCCGAGCCGCAGGCCGATGGCAGCTATGCCATCACCGGCACCAAGATCTTCATATCTGCCGGCGAGCACGACCTTACCGATCAGATCGTGCATCTGGTTCTCGCGAAGACCCCGGGCGCCCCCGATTCGACCAAGGGCATTTCGTTGTTCGTGGTGCCCAAGCTGCTCGTGAACGATGATGGATCGCTGGGTGATCGGAACGGCGTCAGTTGCGGTTCCATCGAACACAAGATGGGTATTCACGCCAACTCGACCTGTGTGCTGAACTACGACGGGGCCAAGGGGTGGCTCGTTGGTGAAGAAAACAAGGGCCTCGCCGCGATGTTCATCATGATGAACGCCGCGCGGCTCGGTGTTGGCATTCAAGGGTTCAGCCAGGCCGAAGCAGCCTATCAGAACGCAGTCGCCTACGCGCTCGATCGGCGTCAGGGCAGGGCGCTGACCGGGCCGAGCGAGCCGGAGGAAAAGGCCGATCCGATTATCGTTCATCCCGACGTGCGTCGTATGCTGATGGATGGAAAGGCCTTTACCGAAGGCTTCCGCGCTCTGGCACTGTGGGGCGCGCTGCTGGTCGATCTGTCGCACAAGGCCGAGACCGAAGAGGAGCGGGCGGAAGCCGATCTGCTTCTCGGCCTGATGACGCCGGTCATCAAAGGCTACGGGACGGACAAGGGATTCGAAACCGCCGTTAACATGCAGCAGGTTTTCGGCGGCCACGGCTACATCAAGGAATGGGGTATGGAGCAGTTCGTTCGCGACGCTCGCATTACCCAGATCTACGAAGGGACGAACGGGATCCAGGCGATGGACCTCTGCGGCAGGAAGCTCGCCCAGAACGGCGGCGCTGCCGTGCAGGCGTTCTTCAAGCTGGTGGGCGAAGAAGCCTCGGCAGCCAAGGGCGACGAGACGCTCGGCCCTATTGCTGAGCGGCTTGAAAAAGCCCTCAACGAACAGCAGGCCGCCACGATGTGGTTCATGCAGAACGCGATGCAGAACCCGAACAATCTCGGGGCGGGCGCGCACCACTACATGCACATCATGGGCATCGTCACGCTTGGCCTGATGTGGCTCCGCATGGCGCGAGTTGCGCAGGAGAAGCTGGCCGAAGGTGTCGAGGACAAGGCTTTCTACGAAGCCAAGCTGGTCACCGCGCGCTATTATGCAGAACGGTTCATGCCCGATGCCGGTGCGCTGCGCCGCAAGCTGGAAGCCGGCAGCGAAGCCGTGATGGCTCTGGGTGAGGAAGCTTTCTCAACCGCTGCCTGAGCGGGAGTAATTTGCCCGGTATCGGCGGTCGGCCGGTTTGGCCGCCACACGATACCGGGCAATCGGTTCAGCTCTTTTCCGCATCTCCGGCGAGGTCTTCAAGGCCTTCGCCAGGCATCAGGAAGAAGCGCCAGATCAGTGCGCCCAGCGCGGCGCCGACCAGCGGTGCAACCCAGAACAGCCAGAGCTGCCCCATCGCCGCCGTATCGGCGAACAGCGCGACGCCGGTCGAGCGTGCGGGATTGACCGAGGTATTGGTCACCGGGATCGAAATCAGGTGGATCAGCGTCAGCGCCAGGCCGATCGCCAGCGGGGCGAAGCCGGCAGGCGCGACCTTCGATGTCGCACCCAGGATCACGATCAGGAACCCTGCGGTCAGAATGACTTCGATCAGCAGCGCCGCCTGCATCGAATAGCCACCGGGCGAAAGATCGCCGAACCCGTTGCTGGCAAATCCGCCTGCCGCAAAATCGGGCTGACCGGATGCAATTGCAAACAGGGCGCCGCCGGCCACGATGGCCGCGACAACCTGTGCGATCCAGTAGGGAATCATTTCGCCCCAGGACGCCCGGTTCGCCAGAACCAGGCCGAGCGTTACCGCCGGATTGAAATGGCCACCGGAAATGCCGCCGACGGCGTAAGCCATCGTCAGAACAGTAAGCCCGAACGCCAGCGAAACGCCTGCGAAACCGATGCCCAGCTCAGGAAATCCCGCCGCAAGCACGGCCGAGCCGCACCCACCGAAAACCAGCCAGAACGTGCCGAAAAATTCGGCCCCCAACCTACGGAACATATTACGTCCTCCTCGTCTGTGTCTTATTATCCGCAGAAAGCAGTACGATATAAATCGGAGTTGGAAAATAGCCTTCGGCCTGAGGGCAGCTCTTGCGCGGGTTAGGGCCGGGACAAGCGCGCGAATTTGCAGGGATGTTCATGCATTTCGCATGTCGCAGCCCCAGAAAATCCAGGCTATAAAATTTTGTAATACGTCAGGTGGTTAGATCGGTTCGATCATCTGTCTTCCAGGGATTCCTCCAGCAAGCCCAGCATCGCCGCCCAACTTTGCCGATCGGCGCTTCTGTCCCACGCCACGACATCGTTGCCCGGCGGAGGAGAGGGGTTGGTGAAGCCGTGTTTGACACCGCCGTATGCGTGGAAGTGCCAGTCTGCGCCGGCGCGATCCATTTCCTGCCAGAATTCCAGCACATGATCGCGCGGGACAAGTGGATCGGCATCTCCGTGGCAGACCAGAATACGCGCCTTGATCGCATCGCGCTCGGCCGGTGTCTGGGTGTCGAGCAAGCCGTGGAAGCTGGCCACAATCGCAAGATCCGCTCCGTCGCGCGCGAGTTCGAGCACGGCCTGCCCGCCCATGCAAAAACCGATCGCAGCCTTTGGAGAATCCGGAGCCAGGCCGTCCAACGTGTCCAGGGTCGCACGGAGCCGTGCACGCCAGATCCCGACATCGGCCCGCAGCGCGTCAGCCCATTCGAACGCTATGGGGCCTTCGGGGGTGCGGCCATAGAAGTCCGCGATAAAGGCAAGATAGCCTGCTTCGGCCAGGGCCCGGGCCTTGGCCTCGACAGCGGGGGTGACGTTCATGATCGTTGGAAATACCGCGATTGCGCCGCGCGGCTCGCCCGTCGGGCGGATGAGATGACCCGTCAACGCCAGATCGCCATCGCTGTAGGGAACGGTTTCGAATTCGCTCATTGTCTGGCCACGCTCTCGTTCAACCGTTTCGGGAGGATGTTGGCGGTGCATACGCTCTCCGCAGGATTGCGAGAGCTTGCTCCGTTTCGGCGGGCTCGGGGATCTCGCTGGTGTCGCCGTAACCGAAATCTTCGTTCGGACCGTAATACTGTATGACGACCCCGTCCCGGCGCGAGACCGCGTTCACGCCGCCGTGATAGAGCGAATAACGCGCATCCGGTTGAGGCACCAGCCAGCCGATCTGTCCGCGAACCGGGACCATCGTTCCATCGCCCCAGATCGCCTTCGCACCATATCCCATGCAGTTGACGATAACCCGCTCGGGAAGGGCAAGAGCCGCGCTGCGATCGGGAAATGCGCGCCGGATCATACGGCCGCCGCGAAGCATGAACAACCGGGCAAGCCGGTCGGCATAGCTCGCGACGTTGAACACCATGCCCTGGCCTGTCGCGGTAGAGCGCGGTGCGAACGGATTCTCCTGATCGGCGAGCCTGCGCCAGGGTGGATTCAAATCGCGGACCCGGCGATTGATATGGAGAAAGTCGTGGGTCGCAGGTGGGAAAGGCATTTCACCGTCATCATCGCTGGCGACCTCGTATTGCGGCAGGAACTCTACTGGGTCGCCGAGCAGCCCGACCATTCTAAGGTGCGCCGCATGAGATGCCCGCGCCCAGCTTTCCCATCGTTCGGCAAAACCTTGCGGAGCGTTATGCGCGAGGGCGATTCGGCTGCTGGGCGACCATACGCCGGTGGCCCGCGCCGAGCGTGTTTCTGCCGGGAACTCCTCGGCATAGATGGTCACTTTCGCACCGCTTTCGATCAAGCGTAGAGCGCTGGTGAGGCCGATTACCCCGGCACCGATCACGGCAAACTCGTCTGCTTCGCCTGAACGGGCCAATGCGGCTGCTTCTTCGGCGCAGCCCCAACCGAGCGACCATCCGGCCCCACCGTGACCGTAATTGTGGACCACGGTCTTGTCGCCGAAGCGTTCGACCTCCAGCCGCGGCCCGGCGGGGCGGAAGGGGCGCAGGCACACTGTGATCTTCATCAGGTGCGCCATGTCGAGCGCGAGCGGAGGAAGCCTGTGCGCGGGTGGGGCGGCGGTAAGCGGCATGCCCGCACGGGTGCATCCTGCCAGCAAGGCCGCCGATGAGCCGGCGAGAAAAGCTCTGCGCTGAACCGTCTGCGGCACTAACCCTCTCCCTCTGCGCGATGTCCGGCGCCGTCAGCTAGGCGCTTGGCACAGACCGAGGCAAGGCATTCGCCTTCAGCCTGCTCGGCACGCAGCGTAAAGTTGCCACGCTTACTCTTCCGGCAGGAAGTCCGGCACGGAAAGGTAGCGTTCGCCGGTATCGTAATTGAAGCCCAGAACGCGCGAACCCGGATCGAGGTCGTCCAGCTTGTTGGCGATGGCGGCCAGCGTCGCTCCGCTGGAAATTCCGACCAGCAGCCCTTCGGTGCGGGCGCAGCGGCGGGCCATGTCCTTCGCTTCCTCTGCGGTCACCTGGATCGCGCCGTCGATCGCCTGCGTGTGCAGGTTGCCAGGAATGAAACCTGCGCCGATGCCCTGGATCGGATGCGGGCCGGGTTGCCCGCCGGAAATCACCGGCGAAAGATCGGGCTCCACCGCAAACGCCTTCATCCCGGCCCACTCACGCTTCAACTCTTCGGCGCAACCGGTGAGATGGCCGCCGGTCCCGACGCCGGTGATCAGAACGTCGACCGGTGTGTCGCGAAAATCTTCAAGGATTTCTCTGGCGGTGGTTTCGACATGGACTTTCCAGTTCGCTTCGTTGTCGAACTGGCTCGGGACCCAGGCCCCTTCGGTCTTGGCGGCAAGCTCGCTTGCACGCTCTATCGCGCCCTTCATGCCCTTTTCCTTCGGCGTCAGGTCGAAGGTCGCGCCATAGGCCAGCATGAGGCGGCGGCGCTCCACACTCATGCTTTCGGGCATGACGAGCACGAGCTTGTAACCCTTTACCGCGGCAACCATCGCGAGGCCGATGCCGGTGTTGCCGCTGGTCGGTTCGATGATCGTGCCGCCGGGCTTGAGCGCACCGGCCTTCTCCGCATCTTCCACCATTGCCAGGGCGATGCGATCCTTGATCGATCCACCGGGATTGGCGCGCTCGCTCTTCACCCAGACTTCATGATCCGGGAAAAGGCGCGACAACCGGATGTGCGGGGTCTTGCCGATCGTTTCGAGAACATTGGCGGCTTTCATGGCATCTGCTCCTGCAGCTTGTCTTCAGGGGTATGATCGTCCAATTCGCGAGGCGGGTCAAAGGTCCGCGTCGTGCGAAGAACGGGAAACACGCGGGTCCACAGCGCGACGGTAACGATGGCGCCGACCCCGCCGCTGACCACGGCAAGCACCGGGCCGATCAGCCAGGCGAGCGTTCCGGAAAAGAAATCGCCGAATTCGTTGGAAGCGGAAATCGTCAGCAGCGAGACGGACGAAACGCGCCCCCGCTTGTCATCCGGGGTGTGAAGCTGGATCAGCGACTGGCGGATATAGACCGAGAACATGTCGGCCGCGCCGACGATAAACAGCATCGCGAGGCTCAGCGGCATCCAGGTCGACAGCCCGAACACGACGGTTGCCAGCCCGAAAATCGCCACGGCCCACAGCATTTTGGGCCCGACGTTGGTTTTGAGCGGGCGAAAGGAGAACCACAGCGCAGTCAGTGCAGCGCCGGCCGCCGGCGCCATCGCGAGCTGGGCCAGACCCGTCTCGCCGACTTGCAGAATATCGCGGGCATAGACGGGAAACAGCGCGGTGGCGCCGGCCAGGAACACCGCGAAGAGGTCCAGAGTGATGGCCCCCAGAACCATGCGATTGCGCACGACATACTGCAGCCCATCGATCATCTGGCCTATTGGCCGCGCGGCGCCCGGTATCGGTGGCTGCGGGACCTTCCCGACAAATGACAGGGCCGTGATCGAAATTGCGAAGAGCGCGGCTGCTACGGCATAGGGAAGGGCGGGCACGATGGCGTAGAGATATCCGCCAATAGCGGGCCCCACGATCATCCCGGCTTGCCATGCGATCGAACTGAGCGCGATCGCATTGGGCAGAATCGCCTTGGGGACGAGATTGGGGGCCAGCGCCGACAAGGCAGGCCCGTTGAACGCGCGCACCACGCCCAGCACCACCGCAATGGCGTAGAGCCAATGCAATCGCATCGCATCCTGCCAGGTGAGCAGGGCCAGCGCGACGGCGGACGCGAGCTGGAGCAGGATCGTCAGCCGCGCGAGGTTGCGCCGGTCGAACCGGTCGGCTGCCAATCCGGAAAACGGCGTCAGAAGGAACAGCGGAACGAACTGAAGCAATCCGATCAGCGCAAGCTGCCCCGATGCGCCCCCGACGCTCATGCCCCCGTCGCGCGCTATGTTGTAGGTCTGCCACGCGATGATGAGCATCATGGCGTATTGCGCCAGCGTCATCGTCAGGCGCGACAGCCAGTATGCGCGGAAGTTGGCTACGAGGAAGGGGGAGGACGTGGATGCTTCGGTCACGAACCGGCAATGGCACCGGGCACGCCGCAAGCCAAGCAATCAGAACGACCCGGTCGGAAAGCGGCGCTTGGGTCCTGCAGCGATCAGAGCAGCAGCTAGGGGCGGCGCAGGCGAGGGTTCGTGTGCAGATTATCAATCAACTGCGCAAAATCGTCGACGCGGATAATCCGTTCGAACTGAAGGCCGGCGCGTGTGTCGCGGGTCCAGATCACATAGGCTTCGATCAGGCCGATTATCGGCAGTCGAATCATCAATCGATCGCCGCGGGTGAGATCCGGCGCATCGTCGACCATGAAACCGTGAGCGGAAATGTTGCTGATGTGCATAGGCACGTCGCCGCGAACATGGTGTTCGGCGATGACATGGTGGTCGACCGGATGCCGCGCGGCGCGGCGCTGGTCGGTTACGCTCAGGTTGGCTCCGGCTGGCAAGGATGGCTGCCCTTCTTTGTTTGTTTGAAGGCAGCATTTTGCCGGTCAAAGGCTGACAATTGGTAAAACCGGCAATGTGCGAATTTGCGGGAGCGCGCGAACCTCGGTGCCTAGCGGGTGAGGATGCCGTGCTTCTTCTTCCCCAGGCTGAGCCTCAGTTCGTCACCTGCTGCAGGGAGAACCAGGTATCCCGGGTCGCTTACCAGTTGACCGTCGATCTTCACGGCGCCTTCCGCGATCTTGCGCTTCGCCTCGCCATTGGAGGCGGTGAAGCCGATTTCGGTCAGGGCCGCGACGATCCGCAGACCCTCCGCCCCTACGGCCAGCGTGGGCAGATCCTCGCCCGCGCCACCGGCGAAGGTTTCGGCTGCGGTCGCTTCGGCCGCCTGTGCCGCTTCTTCACCGCGGACGAGAGTGGTGACCGCGTTGGCAAGCACCGTTTTTGCGGCGTTGATCTCGCTGCCTTCGAGCGCCTCGAGCCGGGCAATTTCGTCCAGCGGCAGATCGGTGAACAGCCGGAGGAAGCGGCCGACATCGCGGTCGTCGACATTGCGCCAGTACTGCCAGAAATCATACGATGGCAGCTGCGCCTCGTTCAGCCAGACGGCGCCGCTCGCGGTCTTGCCCATCTTCGCGCCATCTGCCGTGGTGAGCAGCGGCGTGGTCAGGCCGAACAACTCGGTCCCATCCATCCGCCGGCCCAGTTCAACCCCGTTGACGATGTTGCCCCACTGGTCGCTGCCGCCCATCTGCAGGCGCGCGCCCATGTCCTGCGCAAGGTGCCGAAAGTCGTAGCCTTGCAGGATCATGTAGTTGAATTCGAGAAACGTCATCGGCTGTTCGCGATCGAGCCGCAACCGGACCGAATCGAACGTTAGCATCCGGTTGACGGTGAAATGCGTGCCGACCTTTTGCAGCATTTCGATATAGCCGATTTCGCCCAGCCAATCCTGGTTGTCGACCATTACCGCGTCGGTTGGACCATCGCCGAATACCAGCAGTCTTTCGAAAACCGTGCGAATGCCGGCAATATTGGCCGCGATCGTTTCGTCGGTCAGCATCCTGCGGCTTTCGTCCCGACCGGTCGGGTCGCCGATGCGCGTGGTCCCGCCGCCCATCAGCACGATTGGCTTGTGGCCGGTCTGCTGAAGCCGGCGCAACATCATGATCTGAACGAGGCTGCCGATATGAAGCGACGGGGCCGTAGCATCGAAGCCGATATAGCCGGGCACGATCTGCCGCGCGGCAAGGGCGTCCAGCCCTGTCGCGTCGGTCGTCTGGTGGACATAGCCGCGTTCGTCGAGCACGCGCAGCAGATCGGATTCGTATTTCGTTGTCATCAAAGCCCTCGGATGCGGGGCGGCGCCTAGCACGAGGATACCTGCTTGCAAACGCATGAACTAACCGCCCATCCCGACCATCCGCCGCTCGAGGTGAGCCGGGTCGAAGCCCGGGTGCTGAATTCCGACAGCGACTGGCTGCGGCTGCGCTGGCGGATCGAAGGCATTGGCAAGCTCGTCGTCCCACCCTTCGCCGGTCGCGGGCGTGCGGACGAGCTGTGGCGGACAACCTGTTTCGAACTGTTTCTGAGGCCGGACGGCGGCCAGGCCTATTGCGAAATCAACCTGTCACCTTCGGAACGGTGGGCAGCGTACGATTTTACTGGTTATCGCGATGGGATGACCGAACGGCCGTTCCCGCGCGAACCCGAATGCACGCTCCGGTTGGGCACGGCCATGGCCATCTTCGATGCCACCGTACCGCGTGGCGGACTGCCGGAAGCGGACTGCGCGGCAGCGCTCTGCGCCGTGATAGAGGAGGCGGGCGGAACGAAGAGTTATTGGGCCATCTCCCATCCGGAGTCCGGCCCGGATTTTCACCACGATGCTTGCTTCGCGGCGCGGCTTGCGGCACCAGCAACCGCATGAAATTCGGGCTAGACCGGCTGCTCGCCGACCGCGAACTGAGGAAACCGCTCGAGGGCAAACGGGTCGCTCTCGTCGCTCATCCGGCATCGGTTGCCGAAGATCTGACGCACAGTCTCGATGCGCTGATCGCTGCGGGGGTCAACCTCACCAGCGCTTTCGGTCCGCAGCACGGGCTGAAGGGCGACAAGCAGGATAACATGGTCGAAACGGCCAACGACGTCGATCCGCGTCTGGGTATTCCGGTCTTCAGCCTCTATGGCGAAGTTCGCCGTCCGACCCCTGAAATGATGGCCAGTGCCGATGTTTTCCTGTTCGACCTGCAGGACCTGGGCTGCCGTATATACACTTTCGTGACGACGCTGCTCTATCTGCTGGAAGAGGCAGCGCGGCATGGCAAGACCGTTTGGGTGCTCGATCGCCCCAATCCGGCGGGTCGGCCTGTCGAAGGGTTGTCCCTGCTGCCGGGGCAGGAAAGCTTCGTTGGCGCCGCCTCCATGCCGATGCGACACGGCATGACAATGGGCGAGATGGGCCACTGGTTCGTCGAGCATTTCGATCTGGATGTCGACTATCGCGTGATTGCCATGGACGGATGGCAGCCGGATGGCGCGGGTCACGGGTGGCCAGTCGACCGGATCTGGATCAATCCCAGCCCCAACGCAGCCAATGTCAATATGGCCCGCGGCTATGCCGGCACTGTCATGCTGGAGGGCACTACACTGAGCGAAGGGCGTGGTACGACCCGACCACTCGAAGTCCTTTTTGGCGCGCCGGATGTCGACGCCGCGGCGGTTCGGACAGAGATGGAACGGCTCGCCCCTGCATGGCTGGCCGGTTGCGCTCTGCGCGAATGCTGGTTCGAGCCGACCTTCCACAAACATGCCGGAAAGCTGTGCAACGCCCTGATGATTCACGCGGAGGGGGCGTTCTACGCTCACGACCGTTTCCGCCCGTGGCGTCTCCAGGCGCTCGCATTCAAGGCGATCCGTCGGCTGTATCCCGATTATCCGTTGTGGCGTGACTTTGCGTACGAGTACGAACTCGACCGTCTCGCGATCGACGTCATCAATGGTGGCCCGACCCTGCGCACCTGGGTCGACGATAGCGAAGCCGCGCCAGGCGACCTCGATCAACTGGCGGGCAACGACGAACGCCAGTGGCGTGAGAAGATCGCACCCTATCTTCTATACTAGCGATCAGCCCTTGACGCGCGCCTGCTAGTAAGGGACCTATGCGTCCGGCGACGGGCATACCCGCGCTTCAGGAGAGGGTCGATTACTATGGCGACGACGGCGGCAGAAGGCACGGCGCAACGATCGGTGCGTGCGACACTTTGGATTCTGCTGATCGTCTATATTTTCAATTTCATCGATCGGCAGATCGTCAACATTCTGGCCGAGCCGATCGCGCTCGACCTTGGGCTCAGCGATACGCAGATCGGATTGATGACGGGGCTGGCCTTTGCCCTGTTCTATACCGCCCTCGGCCTGCCGATCGCGCGTTATGCCGACAGGCCCACCACCAACCGGCCGCGGCTGATCGCTATCGCACTGGCGACGTGGTCGGCGATGACGGCCCTTTGCGGTGTGGCGCAGAACTTTGCGCAGCTTCTGCTTGCCCGAATTGGCGTCGGGGTGGGCGAGGCGGGATGCACGCCGCCGGCGCACTCTTTGATCAGCGATATCGTGCCGCCCGAACGGCGCAGTTCCGCCCTTGCATTCTACGCTCTTGGCATTCCGGTCGGGACGCTTCTTGGCATGATGATCGGCGGGCTGCTGGCGGACTGGGTGGGCTGGAGAACGGCCTTTCTCATCGTCGGGCTCCCGGGAGTTGTCCTGGCGCTTGTCGTCTATTTCGTGCTGCGCGACCCGCGTAAACAGCTTGCCGGTACGGCAGGCGCAAGCAGTTCGCCGCCACCCGACATCTCGTTATGGCAGGCGGTTCGCTCCGTAATGGGATCGCGCGCATTCGTGCTGTTGCTGGCTGCTGGGTCGACCGCTTCGTTCCTGGCCTATGGCAAAGTGACCTGGACGACGATCTTCTTCCAGCGCACGCACGAGCTGACGCCGGGCGAGGTCGGCTTCTGGTTTGGCGTGGTCAACGGAGCGGCAGGAATCTTCGGCACCTGGCTGGGCGGTTGGGTCGCCGATCGCTTCGGCGCGACCCGGCGCAGGCACGTGTTGTCGGCGCCTGCCATCGGCATGGCAATCGCGGCCCCTGTGGCTTTCCTCGCCTATCAGACGGCGAGCTGGCAGATTGCGCTGACGCTTCTGATCATCCCCACGATCTGCAATTCGCTCTATTACGGGCCGACATATTCGGCGGCACAGGGGCTTGTCCCGATCCGGGCTCGCGCGATTGCAGCGGCTCTGGTGCTGTTCTTCCAGAACCTGATTGGTCTTGGGCTGGGCCCGCTGTTCTTCGGGATGCTGTCGGATCTTTTGCAGCCGGCCTATGGCGAAGAAAGCGTGCGCTACGTTCTGTTCGGCGCTGCTTTCCTCGGCCTCGTCCCCGCATTCTTCTTCTGGCGTTGCAGTCTTCGGCTTGACGAAGAGCTGGACCGCAAGGGCTAGCGACTATCCAGCGGACGGATCGGTTGGACCAGCCCGACCAGTATGAAGCTGATCAGCATCAGCAGATACCAGCTCCCCAGTTTGGCGAGCCCGACCATCTCCCACCCCGCTTCCTGGCCGGGATAAGTCCAGGCGCGGGCGAACGTGCCGATGTTTTCCGCAAACCAGATGAACAGCGCGACCAGCCCGAAGCCGAGTAGCAGCGGCATCCAGCGATGCTCGCGCCAATTGCGAAAGTGAACACGCGTGCGCCAGAACAGCGCCGCCGTTGCGGCGAACAGGATCCAGCGAATATCGACCGTCCAATGGTGCGCGAAGAAATTGATGTAGATTGCACCTGCGAGCAGCCAGGTCGCCCAGCGGGGCGGATAGTGGCTGTATCGAAAATCGAATATCCGCCAAACCCGCGCGATATAGCTGCCGACCGCGGCGTACATGAAGCCGGAAAACAGCGGGACATCGCCGATCCTCAGCAGACTGGGTTCGGGATATATCCACGATCCCGCCGCGGTCTTGAACAGTTCCATCACCGTGCCGACGAGATGAAAGATCAGGATCACCTTTGCCTCGCCCCAGGTTTCCAGCCTTAGCGTCAGCATTCCTAGCTGGATCGCGATCGCTGCCAGGGTAAGGAAGTCGTAGCGGGCGAGCGGAGCGCTCTCGGGATAGAGGAAGTGCGTGGCCAGCAACAGCGCCAGCATCAAGGCTCCGAACAGGCAGGCCCATGCCTGCTTGAAGCCGAACAGAACGAACTCGTACAACGCGAGCCGCCAGCCCTCACCTGGATCGAAGGCCTCGAGCCGGCGCCGCACCCTCTCGAAACGGGTATGGGCATTGCGTTCGTTCGTCATGCCGGAATTCACCGGCCCGAATGCCGGCCGCCTGATCGGGCGAGCTTGATCACCCCTGTTTGCGGCTCAATTCCCGCATGGCATCGTCAAGACCATCCAGGGTGAGGGGATACATGCGGTCATTGACCAATTGCCTGATGATCTTCGTGGATTGCGAATAGCCCCACTGCTTTTCCGGCACCGGGTTGAGCCAGACAGTTGCCGGATAGGTGTTGGTCACCCGCTGCATCCATGTGGTGCCGGCTTCTTCGTTCATGTGTTCCACACTGCCGCCGGGATGCGTGACTTCATAGGGGCTCATCGCGGCGTCGCCGACGAAGATCACCTTGTAATCGTGGCCGTATTTATGGAGGACATCCCAGGTCTTCGTACGCTCCTGCCAGCGTCGCCGGTTGTCCTTCCAAACGCCTTCGTACAGGCAGTTATGGAAATAGAAGAATTCCAGATTCTTGAACTCGGTCGTGGCCGCGCTGAACAGTTCCTCGCACAGCTTGATGAACGGGTCCATCGAACCGCCGACGTCGAGAAACAGCAGCAGTTTCACCGCATTGTGCCGTTCGGGGCGCATATGGATGTCGAGCCAGCCCTGTTTCGCCGTCCCCTCGATCGTTGCGTCCAGATCCAGCTCGTCCGCAGCACCATCGCGCGCGAAGCGGCGCAGACGGCGCAGGGCCATCTTGATGTTACGGGTTCCGAGTTCTTTCGTGTTGTCGAGATTGCGGAATTCCCGCTTGTCCCACACCTTGATCGCGCGTTTGTGCCGGCTCTCCCCGCCGATCCGTACGCCTTCGGGGTTGTAACCCGAATTGCCGAAGGGCGAGGTGCCCCCGGTGCCGATCCATTTGTTGCCGCCCTGGTGGCGCTTTTCCTGTTCTTCCAGCCGCTTCTTCAGCGTTTTCATAATCTCGTCCCAGTCG
Organism: Pelagerythrobacter marensis; assembly: GCF_001028625.1. Lineage (NCBI taxonomy): Bacteria > Pseudomonadati > Pseudomonadota > Alphaproteobacteria > Sphingomonadales > Erythrobacteraceae > Pelagerythrobacter > Pelagerythrobacter marensis. Next base: position 914,163 of record NZ_CP011805.1, read on the forward strand.
CCGAGGGACTTGATCTTTTCCATCTCTTCCGGGGTCAGGAATTTTTCCGCGACGGCCTTCAGCCAGTCTTCGGGAACGTCGGCAGGATTGGTGCCGTAGTCGGCGAGAATGCCCTTGAAGACTTTCTGAAAGACCTGGTCGAAACGATCCAGCAGGCCTTCGTCTTTTACGAAAGTCGCGCGTGTGAGATAGTAGAAAGCTTCGGGCGTCTGATCGATGACGTCCCGGTCGAGCGCTTCGAGAAGCGTCAGATGCTCTTTGAAACTGGCTGGAATTCCAGCGGTTCGCAGCTCGTCGACAAAATTGAAGAACATGGCGCAAGTCCTAACCGCTCCCGCGCACGACCGCCAGCGTGACGTTACGGCAAGTTTCCAGAAAGGCTTAAGCCTTCGCTAACCACAACCGCCTATCGATCTGCGCCGGGCGATCCACATGGGGGCAGGCGAGTTGATGGAACACGTGAGGTTCGACGCGGACGACAGGGACCCCATCGAACGCATCCCGGAAAGCTGCGGCGAAGTTACCGTAGGCTGCACCGACGTGGCCGGCATTGTCGCGGCCGTGATCAAATCGTCCGAGGCCCTGCGCGCCGAACACACCGCGCTGCGCGGCACGGTTGAGGAGCTGGAAGCCGATCAGCGCAAGGTTTCGCAGGCAAGCGACGAAGCGCGAATGCTGTCCGAACGCGCGATCGACCGGCTGGGGCAGGGCACCGACCTGATCCAGTCGTCGCTTGGCCAGATCACCGACCTTCTGGAACTGGTCGCGACGCTGACCCAGCACGTCACCGGCTTCGCCGCCGCGATGGACCAGGTGCGCCGCTGTTCGCAGGATATCGAACAGATCGCGGAAACAACCAATATTCTGGCGCTCAACGCCACGATCGAGGCCATGCGCGCGGGCGACGCCGGGCGCACGTTCGCGGTCGTTGCCAACGAGGTGAAGAGCCTCGCCGGCGATACTCGGCGCGCGACGGAAGAGATCGTTCGCACTGTCGACACTCTGGGCGAGGAGGCCAGTTCGGTGATCGCGCAGATCGAAAACGGCGCCGAAGCGAGCAAGGAAGCCAAAACCTCCGTCTTTCAGATCGAGCAGACGATCCAGGGCGTTGCCGAGCTGGTGGAAGAAGTGGATCGGCACAACGACGAGATCGCCCGGGCCACCGGCACGATCAGCGGCCATGTCGGGCGGGTCCAGCACGTGCTCGACAACTTCGACGCGGCAGCGATCGAGAACGAGAGCAAGCTGCAACGCGTTCACGGGCAGATGGGCGAGCTGGAAATGACATCGAGCGACATGTTCGATTCCATCGTCAAGGCCGGCCTATCCCCGCAAGATAGCGCCATGGTCGAGCAGGCGAAACTCTGCGCCCGCGAAGTGGAACGCATCGCCGAAGAAGCGATCGAACGCAGCGAGCTGGAGGCCGGGCAGGTGTTCGATCAGAACTACGTCAGGATCGAAGGCAGCAATCCGCCACGCTTTCGCACCGCATTGATGGACTGGGCGAACACGAACTGGCGCCAGCTTCTCGACCGGGTCGAAAGCGAACATCCGGCGGTGATGGGCGTAGCCTGCACCGACGTGAACGGATATCTGCCCACGCACCTGACCAAGCATTCGCAGGAACCCACCGGCGATCTGACGCACGATACCCATTCCTGCCGAAACGGGCGGATCATCCTCCATCCGATCGACCGGAAGGCCAAGCGCAGCAGCGCCCCCTACATGATGGCAGTCTATCGCCAGGAAGGGGACGGCAAGACTTACCGCGTGGTCCGCAACGTCTACGTTCCGGTCTATATCGCCGGGCGGCGCTGGGGCGATTTCGAGCTGGCGTACAGCTTCGACTGAACCAATTGACGCGACTAACTATTAGCCACTGCGTAGCGTCCGCTAACGCCCCATTGCGGACGCTTTGGACGTGTCTCGGTGAGCTGCGAAGCTGTCGTCAAAATGACTACTGCTCACGCCCAGAAGCCAAGCCCAACGCCGCTTCAAGATGTCAGAAGTTCTCATTGTTCTTGTTTCGGGCGCGTCCGGCAGCGATAAGCTCATCATGCCGTCGCCGCCTCTGAAGTCTTCGCCCCCGCTAAATGCGCTGGAGCGCCAAGTGCTCGCGCTGTTGGCGGAGGGCCATACCGCAAAGTCAATTGCAACGGCACTGGATATGTCAGTGCATGCAGTTAATGAACGGCTGCGCGAGGCGCGGCGTAAGACTGGCGCCGCCAGCAGCCGAGAGCTTGCCCGCCGCCTCGCCGCCCAAAAAAATTGGGACAAGCAAGTCGGGGTTCCGGGCGATGACCCTCCTGATGCAGACCTGGTGTCGCCCGGCGCGGCCATGGTGGCCCGCCGGCGATCAAGGAGTCTCGTCATAATGCTCGTCACCGTCGCAGCCTTCGCCCTTGCCGTAGTGGGTGTGCAGAACGCCTCTGCGCCCACGGCCACGCCCACACGGGCAACATCCGCCCCGGCGGTGCCAGGCGACGGCGTTTCGCGCGGCGCGGCCCCGCTCAATCCCTATCTCTCCCGTTTCGCCGCAGAGGCGCGCAATAGCGATTGGGCGGCACCGGCCGAGCTGCGCGCCCTAGCGCTTTTCACTCTGGTTGATGGCGTCCGCTCGGTCGAGGTCAATTGCGCCGCCACGCTGTGCCGCGTCGAAGGCGCAGTGCAGCTTGGTGCAATGAAGCGTGCCATGGCCGGAGTTCAGGGCGATATGTTGCGCAGTCGCCTCGCGGGGGCCGGGCTGGAGGTCGCAGCTGCGGATTTTCGCGTCGTCCCGGATGCGGCGGAGGCGGGCGGGTTCACTGCCTTCCTGCGCCGCACTGACTGAGTCGAGAACGATTCTACCAGGCTGCTTGGCCCTCGCAGACTGTCCAGATGCCGACCAACGGCATCGGGACAGTCTGCCAAAAGCGGCGCAACTTGAAGAAGGCAACGCGCAAAACTGGCGTGCCACCACAAATCCATTGCCGGCGTTTCTGCGCGACACATTGGAACCTCTCCATCTCGATGTTAGCTTTGTCGGAGATGATCGCGCTATACGCCGCGCTCGTTAAGGAGGCGTGCCGTGGTGATAGGGTCCGGTTCCAGCCCGCCTGATCCAGAAGCGATTAGTCCGCTCCCCACCCAATTGCGGACATTTGAACCGAGGGGGCGGCCATTTGGCCTCTCAGATCAGCTCTGCCGCCGCGCCATGAAGGCCAGGCGTTCGAATAGCATCACGTCCTGTTCGTTCTTCAGCAGCGCCCCGTGAAGCGGCGGGATCGCGCTGTTGGGATTGGCGTCCTGCAGAACCTCCAGCGGCATATCTTCGTTCAGCAGCAGCTTGAGCCAGTCGAGCAGCTCGCTGGTGGAAGGTTTCTTCTTCAGGCCCGGAACGTCGCGAATTTCGTAGAAGACTTCCATCGCCTTGGTCACGAGCGTCTTCTGGATATTCGGGAAGTGGACTTCGATGATTTCCCGCATCGTGTCGCGATCGGGAAACTTGATATAGTGGAAGAAACAGCGGCGCAGGAATGCGTCGGGCAGTTCCTTCTCGTTATTCGAGGTGATGACCACGATCGGGCGTTCTTTCGCCGCGATCCGTTCCTGCGTTTCGTAAACGTCGAAGCTCATCCGGTCGAGTTCCTGAAGCAAGTCGTTGGGAAACTCGATATCCGCCTTGTCGATTTCGTCGATCAGCAGAACGGGCAGTTCCGGGCTGGTGAACGCTTCCCACAACTTGCCGCGTTTGATGTAGTTGCGAATGTCGTGAACCCGCTCATCGCCGAGCTGCCCGTCGCGCAGCCGCGCGACCGCATCGTATTCGTAAAGGCCCTGATGCGCCTTGGTCGTGGACTTCACGTTCCATTCGATCAGCGGCGCATTGATCGCCTTGGCAATTTCATGCGCGAGCACGGTCTTGCCCGTACCCGGCTCCCCCTTGACCAGCAATGGCCGGCGCAGGGTGACCGCGGCGTCGACCGCGACCTTGAGATCATCCGTGGCGATATATGAGCTGGTGCCTTCGAAGCGCTGGGTCATTCGGTTTCCTCGTGCAACTTTACGTGCGCGTTAAGGCGTGCGGCGCGCGAGTGCAAGACCAGCATCGTCCAGAGCGAGTATGCGCTGGGCGATCAGTTCCAGCGCGCTGGCGTCAACCGGTGCGTCGGGGTTGTTCCAGCTCAGGGTGAGGATGCGCCAGTGTTCCGCCTTGTCCTGCAACAGCCAGGTCAGGTTGAGCACGCCCGGTTCCGAACCGCCCTTGTACCCGATGTACTGCCAATCCGCCCGCTGCCCTTCCGGCAGGGCGGGATTGATCGCCATTATCCGCCGCGCGGTGGGATCTTCCAGCGCGACGATCCGCTGCATGAGCGAGGCAAGATCGCGCCCGCTGGCAAACCATTCGAGGCTGTCGATTGCGGTCGGCCGGGTGAACGTGGGTTTGATGATTCGATCCGGGTCGCCGGCAATCTCTGTCGAAAATGCGTCGAGCATTCGGGCCTGTTCCTCTTCCCCCGCCGCGGCGTAGGCCAGCCCGTGCTGGAGATCGCCCTTGAGCCCGAACAGTTCGAGCGTGTTGAGCAGGGGGAGGGTGCCGTCGGGCGCC